>DAHXOZ010000028.1 GCA_027364635.1 bacterium
ACAAAAGCAGACGGCGTTTTCTCTTCACCAATTCCCATTACAAAAAATCTTCCAGTATAGGCAAAACCGTGTTGGCGCTTATAACCCCACTTATCTGTTGTACGTGCTTTAATAATTGAGAAGAGGAAACAATGAACTTCATAAAAAATGTTTAATGCCAAAGATAAAAGATTCAAATTAATGAAAAGAATTAAAATGTTCACTAATTATCCAACTTTTACCAATAAAAGAAATGAAATAAATGCGAGATGTTTTCTCTCAGGAGATAGCGTGTAAAAGGGTGATAAATCCGTTATGAATCTTAAAACCTATTTTTGTAGTAATATAAAATTTATGGAAGTTAAAAACAATAGAATTGCCTTGCTGGTGGATGGAGATAATGCACAATCTAAAATGATGGATTTGGTTTTGGAAGAAGCTTCCAAATATGGTAAAGTAACCATCCGCAGGGTTTATGGCGACTGGACAACACAACATATGAATCATTGGAAAAGTCAGCTTAACGATATGGCCTTTAATCCGATCCAAAAATTTTCGTATACAACAGGGAAAAATTCTACTGACAGCGCTTTGATTATTGACGCGATGGATATTTTGCATGCCGACCTGGTAGATGGATTTTGTATCGTTTCAAGCGATAGTGATTACACAGGATTGGCCAAACGAATAAGAGAAGCAGGGATTTTTGTAATGGGAATTGGTGAAGAGAAAACGCCGTCTGCTTTTGTAAAATCATGTGAAATTTTTACTTATGTCGAAAACCTGGAGCCAAAAACAGAAACTCCCGAAACTCCGGAAAAAAAGGAAACTGTAAAAAAACAAAGGTCAAAATCAACGAACAACGTTAATAAAAAACTAATCGACAAAGCTTACGATATGAGTATGAATGAGAGTAATGAAGCGTATATTTCTACGATGGGAATTAATCTTCGCAAACTTGATCCGAGTTTTGATGTACGTACTTATGGTTGTAAAACACTTACGCAATTTTTCTCCAAACTTTCCGGGTTCCAGGTGGTTGATAATGTGATCAACGGCTTGAATAATCCGTTGGTAAGAAAAAAATAAGCCTCCCCAACCCCTCCATGAGAGTGGCTTTTGGTGAATTGAATTCCTAACTATTTGTTGGTTTACTGTCAGGTATTTTTTGAACCCTCCCTGTCCGAACTGGTTCATCCGGGCGGGCTTTGGAGGGCAGGGAGGCCATCTTTCCAATCCCATAAATAGCGGCAGGCGTAGGTTCTGTAAGGGCTCCATTTGACGGAAATCTTTTCTATTTTTTTATGCAATAATTTTTTATCAGTTTCTTTGAGATTATACAATTTAATCACGCCTTGTTTTAATCCCAGGTCGTCCATTGCAAAAACGTCTTCACGACCAAGAGTGAACATTAAGATCATCTCAACGGTCCATTTCCCCACACCTTTTATTTGCGTAAGCAATTCAATTACTTCTTCATTTTCCAACTTATGTAACCGGGCATCAGTTATTTTATTCTCAATAAAAAAACGGCAAACATTATGCACATAAGATGCTTTTGCATTTGAAAATCCAATGCTGCGGAAGGTTTCAGCAGGAGTTTCAAGAATTTGCTTTGCTGTTGGTTCTTTGCCGTTATACAACTCAAGAAATCTTTTAAATAAAACCTTTGCAACTTTTGTACTCAATTGCTGGCTTAAAATGGAAGAGCATAAACGCAGGTACACTTTATTTCTTTTTTCAAGAACGAAAGCGGGTTGTGCATCTATTAATTTTTTTAATTTTTTATCTTTCGATAAATGTGAGAGATGTTTCATTATTAATAAATAAAGGAAATAAGACCTGGCGTAACTAACCTGGTTCTTTAATTATATTTTCAAGTTCTTCTTCGGCGTGCCTTGTAGAAATAGGAACGGAATTAAATTCGTTGCGATATATTTTTATCAGCAAAATAAAATAACTGATAAGCAAAGGGCCGAAAACCAATCCCAGGAATCCAAACAAGCTAAGACCCACGATCACCCCAAAAATGGTAATTAATGGATGAACGTCTCCTATTTTGCGAAGCAAAGTAATCCGCGCAACATAATCAACATTGGTAAGAATCGCAAGCGAGTAGATCCCTAATCCAACTCCTTGCCAGGTATGGCCAGACACGAAAAGATATACCGTTAAAGGAACCCAAATGAGTCCTGTACCAATGATCGGAATCAACGAGGCAACGCCGGTAAGAAAACCCCATACCCCATATTCTTTAATACCAAAAATAAAATAACCAAGGGTGCCTACAAGCCCCTGGATGATTGCCAGCAAAGGGATTCCAATCGCGTTAGCTCTTATCATCAGGTCGGTATCATTGCTGAGTAAAATACGGTTCTTTTTTTTAAGTGGAATAAAATCCCGGAGGTAATCTTCCATTTTTCTTCCATGAATCAGCATGTAATACAACACAAAAAACATCAGCAGAAGATTAGTGATGAAGTTGGCTGTGCCGGTTAAAAACATGGGCAGTTTTCCCGCAACATTTTTCATGGCTAACTGAACATTTTCACCATTAAAAAGTTCAACGCCTGTGGCCTCCTGTACCTTTTGAGAAAAAGTTTTTACCGCTACAACAACCGGTACCGGGTTATTGAAAAGCGCTACCAGCTTGGGCAGAAGCATCACAACGGCCATGTAAACCGGGAGGCAAATTAGGATGGTATATCCTAAAATATAGAGCAAAGCGGTCCATCCTTTCCTCCACTTTTTCTTTTCAACAAGATGGAAAAAGGATTTTTTACTGAGAATGTATAAGGTTACAGCACCTAAAACACCGGGCAAAAAAATGAAAAAATGATTTACAATCAGAACCCCTATCAGGATAATAATACCTAATAATATTATTTGTCGCAGGTGATTATTGAATGTATTCATATACTAAAAATACTAAGAAAAAGGCTAATGTATTTTTAGTCTTATTTAAGCGGAAATTTTGCGTTACAAAATTGAGCGCGAACAGTAAACCAACAATTTTACCGGATTTCTTTTTAGCCCTTCCATACAGAAAGTCCCTCGCTGCAATTGGCGCAGATATCAATGTTTTTATGGCTTGTGGTAAGTTCTTTTCTAAACTGTTTGTAATTTTTATTCTGCCAGATTTCCTTAAAAGATTGATTTTTTAAATCTCCCAACCGAGGCGTGGCATCTTTGTCAAAACATTTTATAGAAAAGTAATATGGAATTTTGATTAGGAGTTTTAGGAACAAACAGTATTTGGAGAAGCACAGACTGCTGATTCAATTACTTTTTTTTAAGTAGCGATTTTAATTGTTTCTGTATTTTTTCCTGGTTTAATTCCACCTCAAGAAGTAATTTTTTATTTTCTGATAGTTGATCATACAAAATTATAGCCATATCATTTAAAGATTGCAACAAAATGCTTTCATCTTCAAACAGTTTTTCTTTTGATACTTCTAAAATTTTACATAGTTGATTAATAGTACTATCGGAGATGCTAATATAGCCGTTTTCCATCTTGCTTAATGCAGCCTGGCTTTTACCCAACAGGTGTCCAACATATTCCTGTGAAAATCCTTTAAATTCCCTGAAATGGCGGATGTTATTATTTTTCATGGTTATAAAATATTCCTCTAAAGTAATAAATTATAACCAGAGATATTTGCAAAATAGATTTTTGATGTGGATTTTTACTCTTTGAAATCATCTTCATTACACCAAAATTAATTTTTATGAAAAAGTTACTTTCTGCTCTCTTAATAATTTTTTTGGGAAGTGCAATAAACTTTTCCTGTACCAAAATGGATTTAAATACTCCTTCTGCATCTCAAGGTATCACTTCAACAAAAACGATAACCCCTTATGTACTTGATTGTGGAACAGGGTCTCATTGGGATTATTATCTCAAAAAATGCGTTCCTGATTGTCCTTCAGGTTACCATAATGATTCTATAACTGGTGCTTGTGTTGCTGACGGAGGCGGAGGAACAAACTCTACAATAACAGTTGTAACGAATCCAAATAATCCAGTCGAAAATGTCGGTTCCGATCATAATTCAGGAATGACAAATATTATTCCTAACTATGACTATGGTCAATTACAGCCTACCGAAGAAAACGTTTTAGCTTATGTGAAAAACTGGCAATATTCCACTGGGGTTGATACAACAAATTTCACAGCCGATATTAATTGGGAGGAAGAACATTTTGGAGAACAGACAGTTTTGCCACAGCATGATTTTGACAATGGGATAACAGTAGCGTATTCGCAAGCATTCATATCCTTAACTGAAAAGAATTATTTGACAGATTTATCCAATGAAATCAAGAGTTTTACTGCTGATAGTGTAGATATTCCTACTCAATCGCAGTATAATACTTATGCAAATACCTTGATAAGCTATGAAAATCAAATTGGGAACGATGGCAATTTAGACTCTACAGCAAGATTTGAGTTATATGCGATTTTTGCTGTAGCGAGATATAGTGCGGTATATGCTATTAATTATGGTATTAATAATAGTGGTGGAATAATTGCCTATCGGTCAATGCAAACAATGTCCCTTTGGCCTTCGTGGTTACATTTAGGAAGAATAGTAAGTGCAGATTGTTGGGGTGCCTTGGGCGGTGTTGTTACGGGTGCTATTGCATCCTTGCCGACCGGTGGCACAGCAGCAGTACCATTAATGGTTGCTAATGGTACCCGTGTTGCTGTTGTTTCTTCAATTGGTGCGTTAGGTTCGCAGATCTATAATCATTACAATCCAAACTAGAAATTTTGTAATTATGGCAAAAAAGAAAATTTCTCGGTTTAAGATTCATGTTATTAGTTATATCGCTGGTTTCATTGTCTTATTTTTAGGAATGGCAACATTTAAGTATTATCATATATCTTTTGAAGATGACAGTTATGTTTCTTTATTATTGATCGCCGTATTTGCTTTTTTAACACTTATGGTTTGGAATCTTATATCCAACAAAAAGCGAACAAAAAAATAAGGAAATCTAGAAATTTTGAAAACGAAAAAAGAGTGTCCGACCTAACTCATAATCAGGTGGTCCCAGGTTCAAGTCTTGGTGGGCCACATGAAAATCAGCCACTTGCACGGTTTACGTTTGTAAGTGGTTTTTTATTTATCCGGGTGCCGTCAGAGGTGGCTTAGGTGGTGGTGCATTGGCAGTAGCAACAGGTGGCGCTGCCACTCCGGCAATAGTTGGGGGCGCTGTATCGGTTGGAGTTGCGTCTTCCGTATACGAGGCCGGAATGCAGATTTTCCATCACTGGGGTTGGTTTTAAAGTAATAACAATGAAAAATAAAAGATTAAACCCGCTCATGATTTTCTTTTAAGAACTATAATCTATTTCCTTTCATTAATGGTAATTTTTTTAATATTCAAACATTATAATATTTTCGGATACCTATATCGAAGCTATGAAAGTTTACTGTTAGAATCAGTGATTGTTAGTATTGTAGCTTCCTTTTTAATTTTTCTCTACGATAAGTGGGAAGCAAAACAAATCTGAGAGAAAAATCAAAATAATATTGTTTCTATAATCCAATATCGTTTACCAGAGTTAAAGAAGTATTCAATGAAAATGTGAAAGAAATTAAATTTACAATATAGTTTTGAATTGTAAGATCGATGGAGTAGTAAGGAAAGGACAACCTTGCTGCTTGGCAAAATTACTTGACATATATTCAATACTATAATTGTTTCAAGGCAACTGCTTGCAATGTCAATTTAAAGCATGTTGGCGGGGCAGATGTAAAAGACGCTATTACCGGGGGAGCAGATGGAATTGAAGGTGGTCCTGCGCTTATGTTTGCAAGCGGATTAGTTTTATCAGGGGCATCCTCAACTTTTAACATATTAGGTCAGGCAGCCACTTGTCTCCCAGGAGCCGTGGGTACTTTTTCCAGGTGGGTTGCAAGTTGGTTTTAGATTTTTTTTATAAATTCTTTCAATTATAAATTTAAAAAAATGCAGAATTTCAAGTCTGAATATAGAATGCGGAACTGGAAAAATATTTATATGCTACATTGGATTATCAATCCTGGCATAATGTTCAATGAATTATTTTTGGGCCAAAGAGTTCCGAAAATAATGCTCATTAAGAAAAATTCTACAAAACCTCTATCTGAGAAATCTTTTATCCCATGCCCTCATTGTGGTACCATTCATCCCTCATTAAAGTGGAGTTCACAGAATAAAACTGTTATGGGAAACTGGTTTGGGCTTTACTGTAATCATTGTGGAAAAGTGATTCCATGCCTTTGGAACCTTACCAGTTTGGCCATAATTGCAATTACCTTACCTATTTGGATTTGGTTTAAAAAGAATTGGGAAAAAAAGTGGTTGATGGTACAAAAAGAAAAGTTTTCAAAGCCGCTGAAATTGTCGTCCCCGGAATATAATTTATGGCTTCATGCACTGGAGATTGGATTTGGTTATTACCTCTTAACTATGCTTATCAATTTCGTGATTTTTCAGGAAACCTTTACATGGAAAAAGCCAATTGGAAATCTAGTAGGAGCAATGGTGCTCGGTTTTGTTTCTGCTGCCTTGGTTAAAGAAATGTTTATGAAGAAGCCGGTAAATAAAAGCCTATCCTAACGCAAAATAAAATTGCTTTACAGTAACAAGCTTTTAATTAAGATTTCCATACAGATAACCCTTCGCTGCAATTGGCGCAGATATCAATGTTTTTGCGGCTTGTGGTAAGTTCTTTCCGAAACGCTTTGTAATTTTTATTGTGCCATATCTCTTTAAAAGATTGTTTTTTCAGGTCTCCCAAACGATGTGTGGCATCTTTATCAAAACAACAGGGGACTACCATCCCGTCCCAGGTGATCACGTTCGCCCCCCAAAGTTTGGAACAATGGTTTTGTAATTTGTTTTTTGCAATCTGCCGTCCTTCCTTATCTTTTTTATAACGGCTGAATTTTTCATTCTTTGGAATCAGTTGATTAGGATCATTTTCGTAATCGTAAATCTGTGCAGTTTTGAAACGCACTTCATCCACGCCTACTTCTTTGGCCAGCTTTTTTACTTCTTCTATTTGGTGTTCGTTAGGACGAACCACTAAAAATTGGAAAAAAACAAAGGGTGTTTTACTTTTTAATTCCTTTTTCCATTTCACAATATTCCTTGCTCCTTCAATTACCTTTTCAATATTTCCTTCTCTGCGGTATTGTTCATAAACTTCCTGCGTGGTTCCATCAAGGGAAATAATTAATCTGTCCAAACCACTTTCAACTGTTTTTTTTGCCATCTCATCTGTAAGAAAATGAGCGTTGGTAGAAGTAGCCGTATACATTCCTTTTGAAGAAGCGTAAGAAACCATCTCCAGAAAATTTTTATTTAGATAAGGTTCACCCTGGAAATAGAAGATGAGATATAAAATATCTTTATAGATTTCATCAATCGTTTTGGTAAAAAAATCTTTCTTTAGCATTCCGCGTGGGCGCGTAAATTCTCTTAACCCACTCGGGCATTCCGGGCAACGAAGATTACAGGATGTCGTTGGTTCAAATGAAATTGAAACCGGTAATCCCCATTGAACAGGCCTTTTGGTTAGAAGTGTAATATAATAACTCGAATAGACTTTTACTGCATTCCAAAGCCGACGAGCTGTAAGTTTGGAAAAGAAATTAATACTATCATTATAATTAACCTGTGGCATAGGTCAAAGATAACTGCTTAAAATGAATCGTGTTTTATAAAGGATTTTGAGCAACGACAACGTTGTCTGCATTAGAAGAATCTTTAATTGCCAATTGAATCAAAGGAGGTTCATTAAAATTCAATTTATGATTAATGAACTTATGATAATTAGCTGATATTACATTAAGAGCAATAAACTTCATTACAAAGATCCTTGTTTCTGTAGGCAGGTATTTTTTTATGTCCCAAAAGTCAGGATTATCAACGCCGGATTTTTTCATCGCTACTTTTACACCACCTGTACCACAATTGAAAGCTGCTACTGAAAGAAGAATGTCGTCATTGAAGAAATGCAATTGATCACGGAAAAATTTTGCAGCGGCAATAGTTGATTTCGTAAAGTTTTTTCTATCATCATTTTTTGAACTGATGTGTAACCCATAATCTCTTCCAAGCTCGCTCATGAACTGCCAATAACCTACAGCTCCTACCGGTGAAACAGCATTGGCATGAAAATTAGATTCCAATGCCGGAAGCACCTGGAATTCTTCAGGCACATCATATTCTGAAAGTATTTTTGCTGCTTTAGGAAAATAATTTTTTCCGCGGCCAAACATATAAATGATATAATCCCTTTGCTTCCTTGCAAATTGTTTAACGTAATCTTTACTTTCTTCACGGTGCTCGCGAAGTGCAAGAGGATATATAACGCGGTCAGGATTTTTAACGAGTGCACTACCTACAGAAGAAGTAGAATCAACAGTGGAATCAGAAAAATTACCACCGGTATAACCTATGATGTTTTTTGCTGAAGTGGTAAAGCCAATTATAAACAAAATTATAATCAACGTTAATAAGCTCTTTGATCGAATATTTTTCATGACGAATTTTTTCCTGGTCAAATAATTATTTCACGTTATAAAAAACGCAATATCAGAATAATGGGATTTTTGGTTTTATCTTAAAAAAATAATGAACTTTATGTTGATTTTAATTATGATCTACCCTATATTGCAAAAACCATGCAAATTTAGCCTGCAAAACCTTAAGATGCAAGCTTTGGAGGTGACCAGGCGTTAAAAAAGAACCGATGAAAAAAGTAGTTTCTACTATAATCTTTTTATATTCAACGGTTTATGCGCAAACACCATTTAACAATTTAAATCAAATAAATAAAATCTCTTTTTTTGAAAGAAAGGCTTTCAGCCGGCTTAAGGCAGTTAAAAACCCAGCCGCTTTCAATAATTTTGATGTGACCTATTACAGGTGTACCTGGCGAACAGATCCGGCTGTTCGATATATCAGTGGAAGTGTAACCTCTTATTTTTTGATGAAGGAGGATGCTCCTAATATTGTTTACGATCTTTCTGATTCAATGGTTGTAGACAGCGTGAAACAAAGAGGTAATTTGCTTTCTTTTTCTCATACTAATAATGCTGTAAAAATCAATTTTACCTCTTTAATTTCTTCAGGAAGTTTCGATTCGGTAAGCATTTATTATCATGGAACTCCAGCCAATACCGGTTTTGGTTCTTTTATTAATTCTGTTCATGATTCTGTACCGGTAATGTGGACTTTAAGTGAGCCTTACGGAGCCCGTGACTGGTGGCCTTGTAAAAACGGCCTGGATGATAAAGCGGATTCAATTGATATTTATATTATTACTCCTTCACAATATACGGCCGCTTCAAACGGGATACGACAAAGTGAAATAATTGAGGGGAACACTAAAATCACTCATTGGAAACACCGATATCCTATTGCAACCTATCTGATTTGTATGGCAGTTACCAATTATGCTGAATTTGAAAATCATGTGCAGGTAGGAAATGTCGATTTATTGATGCAGACGTTTTGTTACCCGGAAAACCTGGCCTTGTTTCAGCAAAACACACCCCTTGTTTTATCAACTTTACAATACTATAGTAAAATTTTTGGCCCATATCCTTTTATAAAAGAAAAATATGGACAAGTGCAATTTGGCTGGGGCGGGGGAATGGAACACCAGACTTCTACCTTCATTGTTACGCCCAATGAAACACTGATGGCGCACGAACTCGCTCATCAATGGTTTGGAGATAAAATAACCTGCGCTTCATGGCAGGATATTTGGCTGAATGAAGGGTTTGCCACTTACCTCACCAGCATGGATGCGGAAGTTCTGTTTCCCCAACTCACATTGCTGCTGCGCAGGCAGGAAATAGAAAAGATCACTTCTCTGCCGGGCGGATCTGTTTTTGTGGATGATACAACCAATGTGAACCGGATATTTGATTCAAGGCTGACTTACACAAAAGGTTCTCATCTTTTATATATGCTACGGTGGATATTAGGCGACAGCGTATTTTTTCGTGGCATGAGAAGTTATCTTAATGATCCTACGTTAACGTATGGTTTTGCAACTACAAAAGATTTCCAAAGAAATTTAGAAAAAGTAAGCGGAGTAAATTTGGATTATTTTTTTAATGAATGGTTTTACGGACAAGGTTATCCTTCCTATCATGTTCAATGGTCGCAACTGGATAACAATTTTGTGCGGATAAAAATAAACCAGGTAACTTCTAACCCATCTGTAAAATTTTTTGAATTACCGGTTGCGCTGCAATTCAAAAATGCAAACCAGGAAAAAACAATTGTGGTTAATAACAAATCCAATGGTGAAATTTTTATTCGCGATATCGGGTTTGCCGCCGATAGCGTAATTATTGATCCGGATTACTGGCTCATTACTGCAAACAATACTTCTGAAAAATTAGAAGAGAATGTCCAAAATAAGGTTGACGTTTTCCCCTCACCTTTTTTAAACCAATTTTATATAAACATGCGCAATTTTGGTTCAACGAATGCCAGCCTGAAAATTTATGACAGTAAAGGAAGTTTACTGTTGAAAAATCATTTTGCCATCAGCAACTCATTATTTTTTACAGTGAATACACAAAATTTTGCGCGCGGTATTTATTTTCTGAAAATAGAAACTGATAATGGTATTAAGTTTGCAAAAAAATTGCTGAAGCAATAAAATCAGTTGCATCAACATTAAGCAAACCCATTGTGGCACGAAAAAAGAAACGTTCTTCCGGTACATTTTTTAAAATATTTTTAGCGCTTTGTCTGGTCATTGCCGGCCTGTATTACCTCGTTAATTTATTCATTCATCCGCCACATGTTTTCTACCCCGGCTTCCAGATAGAAATTCCAAACGGGTATGAAATTCACGGCATTGATGTAAGCCGCTATCAAAGCACTGTTAATTGGAAAGAGGTAAAAAACATGGAAGAAAAGGGCGTTAAAATCGGGTTTGTATTTATAAAAGCTACTGAAGGAACCAGTATAGTAGATGAACAATTTAGAAGGAATTGGCTTCAGGCAGAAGCCGAAAATATACCCAAAGGGGCTTATCATTTTTTTATTGCAACGAGAAGTGCGAAAAAGCAGGCTGAGAATTTTATTCAAATGGTGAATTTAAAAGCAGGCGATATGCCACCTGTACTGGACGTAGAAAAGAGCTTGGGAGTTTCTGTATCGCAAATGCAAAAAGGGGTTAAAACCTGGCTGGATCTGGTGGAAAAACATTATGGAGTAAAGCCGATAATTTATACCAATATTGATTTTTATGAGCGTTATTTTCAAACCGGATTTGAAGGGTATCCATTATGGATTGCTCATTATTTGCAACCCGACAAACCACGTATCGAAAACAAATGGATGTTTTGGCAACACAGTAAAAATGGTCGTGTAGATGGGATAAAAGCGCCGGTAGATTTTAATATATTTTATGGCGACAGCACCGATTTTAATAATTTTCTGATTCAATAAAGAACAACGGCTAATAATTTTTTCTTGCAAGCACGATCGTATTTTTAAACTGTTTTTTCTTTCCCTCTTTATTAAAAATTCTGTATAAATTATATAAATTCCCTGTGGTAGTTTCCTGCTTTTATCATCTAACCCATCCCACCTGTAATAGCCGTTGGTACCACTTAACGAATTTTTTTCAAGATAACGAACAGGCCTTCCCGAAGCATCAAAAACAGTAATGTTAGCAACGAAACCCGGTGAAGGGAAATGATAGTTGATGGTAGCAAAATCTTCATTACCGTCATTGTCGGGTGAAAAAATTGCCGGTGTAACGGTTATATCACCACGAAATTCTCCAGTCAATTTATATTGAGAATTTTTATAACCGGGAGTTCCGTATCCGGCAGAAGTGGCTGCTGAGTGAAAATTGCTTTGAACCGAAGGCGCATTGTAATCTATTCTTTCCAATGAAACACCTTCTGTATTATGGATTAAAGGGAAATGCCATTTATCAGAATAAGCAACTTCATCAATAATATTTCCTTGCTCATTTAATAGAATAACATTTCCTTTATCATTTGGAAAAGAAGGAAGTGATTTTATTTTTAAAAAAGCATCCGGATTTTGAGTGAGGTATTGGCTTTTTACAATTGCAGGATCAGTGGTAATTACCATAAAATCATTTGGAAAAAACAAAAGGTTTTCAGTTGTCAGCTGGTAAATACTGCTGAGTACATTATTACTATTCCTGTTGGCAATGTATGTTTTGCTGAGATCAATGATTTTGTTGGAACGGTTGTACAACTCAACATAATCAACACCTGCCGGCAAAGGATTGAATAAAATTTCATTTACCACGATATCAAAACTGTCAGCCTTTTGCGGTAAACCGAATCTTGCAGAATTGTTGATGCTAATTTTATTTCCTGCACAATCTGAAATATTTTTTGCAGTTATTTTGTATATAATTCCTTCTGTAATCGGGTTATTAACTGTGATATTTACTTGGTCAAATAATGGAGCAATTGCATTCGTATGCATCACCGATAAATTATTGTCAATATTATAATTGTTAGCTATAGCTGCATTTAGGTCGTCAACCGGCTCATTAAATACGAGCGTAATGGTTACAGGATCAGTTGGAAAAGCACTTATTAATTTGGGCGCAGTTTCATCATTATTAATTCCGTCAACAGAATTTTTTGTTCCCGGTGTTCCGCCATTGTTGTCTTTGCTGCTGGTCCAGTTACTAAAGCCCGGGCAGGGATTTTTTGTATCAATCATTTCAAGCGACCAGCCGCCATCCTTCTTCAATTCATTTTGATACCAGTCTGATGAATATTGTACGGCGTGAATAATTTTTCCGGTTTCATCTTGCAGAGAAATTAAATCACCATCATTGACTAGCGAAGGGAAATTGGTTACGCTAATGGTTTTTCCAAAAGCAGATAAAGAAGAAGCGGCGGAGGTTGAGCTAACAATTACAAAACTATCTGGTTTTAATGTGAACTCTTTGAAGGCTGCGCTGGCATTGCTTACACTACTTACTTTCCATCCTTTTAAATTAATTGGAAAGCGCGAAGTGTTTTTAAGTTCAATCCACTCGTAACCGGGCAAACCCACTTTTGGAGAAGGATCTGCAAAAATTTCATCAATTACAATATCATAGTGTTGTGGCCTGTAAAAACTAAAAATTACAGTAGCATTGCTGATAGCATTTTCTGACAGATCTTTTACGCCATTTACAGTTAGCGTATAAGTGTAGCCGTTAGTAAATGAATTTGAAAACGTGAGATGAGCCAAAGATGAATTTTGTCTGTCAATTATCACAGAATCGGGCATTCCTAATCCGTTATTAGCGGAATAATTTGAAAAGATGTTGGTTGAATTATCTATTGTTTCATTAAAGAGCACATCTACTTTTGTTGATGAAATTGCTGTTGCCGAAACAATTTGTGGAGGAGAACCATCCGGAACAAAACTCTTTATTCTAATATCATCCATGAAGTGCTTTTGAAAAAAGCTTGCCGTACTTTGTTTTATTAAAAATCCAAACCAGGATGAAGTTGTGTAAGTTGAATCTGTAACGGTTCCTTCTTTTGTATAAAAATTTCCTGTGCCCGAAAGGTCGCGGTATAAGTTCCATTTACCGATAGAATCGCGGATCACTTTTATTTTAAGAATATTATTGGTGTGATCCAATATTCCGTTTTCACCATCAATAATTTTTGTGAGAATGCGATTTACATCGCGCCTGTAAAGAGAAACTTCATCATCTGTATTTCCTGCTCTTACAAAATATCCTGTATTTGCAGAATCGGTCAAATTGCTTCCTGATGAGGTTAAATACGTATCAATGTAATTTGCCGAAGAAGGATTAAAAGCCAGGCGCATCCAGAATTCCCACTGCGTTGAGCCGCATTGAAAATTGGGGGCTACTAAATTATAGGTGCTGTTTGGAATGAAATTATTGCTTTGAAGCTGAAGATCATTGTTTACCGTAAAAGAAGAAGAATCGCCTGACCATACCGGGTTTTCAGTAAAATTGCCATCATCAAAATTTTCGAACAATTGTGCCCGCGTGCTTAAAGATGTTAACAGGAAAATAGCTAAAGAGAGTAAAAATTTTTTCTGCATAAACAGTAGCTTTGATATTAAAGATAAAACTTTATGCTTTTCTTTGCATTCCTTAATAAAAAACAAATAAAAAATGAAAATCGCAGTGGTGGGCGCAACCGGGCTTGTAGGAAGTAAAATGCTACAAGTGCTCGAAGAAAGAAATTTTCCGGTTACTGAATTAATTCCCGTGGCTTCCGAAAAATCTATTGGAAAGGAAATCACTTTTAAAAATAAAAAGTATAAAGTAGTTTCTGCTGAAGATGCTATTGCTGCAAAACCGGATATTGCCTTGTTTTCAGCAGGGGGAAATACTTCACTTGCTTTGGCTCCAAAGTTTGCTGAAGCAGGAGTTACGGTAATTGATAACTCTTCTGCATGGCGGATGGATCCTTCTAAAAAGCTGGTGGTTCCTGAAGTGAATGCAAACGTTCTTACTAAAAATGATAAGATTATTGCGAATCCCAATTGTTCTACCATTCAAATGGTATTGGTTTTGAATCCGCTTCATAAAAAATATAAAATAAAAAGAGTGGTGGTTTCTACTTATCAAAGTGTTACCGGGACCGGTGTAAAAGCCGTTCAGCAAATGGAAAATGAGCGTAACAATATTAAAGGGGAAATGGCTTATAAATACCCGATTGATAAAAATGCACTTCCACATATTGATGTGTTTCTTGATAACGGATACACCAAAGAAGAAATGAAAATGGTGAACGAAACAAGAAAGATCATCGGTGATCAAACAATTGCGTTAACTGCAACTTGTGTTCGGATTCCGGTGGTTGGCGGACATAGTGAAAGCGTGAACATTGAATTTGAGAACGACTTTGATTTAAAAGAAGTAAGGGAAATATTATCAAAAGCTCCCGGCGTTGTTGTACAGGATGATGTGGAAAATTTCGTTTATCCTATGCCGTTAACTGCTCACGAAAAAGATGACACTTTTGTGGGAAGAATCCGCAGGGACGAGACACAACCTAATACTTTAAACTGCTGGATCGTGAGCGACAATCTTAGAAAAGGTGCCGCTACTAATGCAGTGCAGATTGCGGAATACCTGGTAAGTAACAAGTTATTTTAAATTTTCCAGCGCTTCACGCAGTTGATGTAGCATAGCAGGAATTTCTTCTTTTTTGCAAGTGCCGACGCTAAGCCGGTACCAGTCAGAATCTTTTGGCGCACCAAAAGCATAAAAAGGAACTACAGCCAATTTTGCTGTGTCTAAAATATAATTAGTTACATCTGATTGGGTAGAAAGAAAATCTCCTTTTTTTGTTGTTTTACTGGCGAGACTCAGTTGAATGGTAAGATAAATCGCAGCTTGCGGCGCACACGCATCCACAGGAAATCCTTCTGATTTTAATTGTTGAAATCCTTCGTAAATGCGCTGCAATCTTTCATTCAGTTCTTTCTTAAAAGCGAGAAGATATTGATCTACCTCATCTTTTTGAAGAAGGAATCTGGCAGTTGCATTTTCTTCGGCCATCGGGCTCCATGCACCTACATGACTGTTGATGGCCTTCATTTTCGATAAAACCAATTCAGGTCCTAAAGCCCAGCCAACACGCACTCCTGTTGCTGCAAAGGCTTTGCTGATTCCATCAATAAAAATGGTAAAATTTTTCATTTCTGGGCGCAGGCTAACCGGGTTATAATGTTTGGTTTCGCCAAAAGTGAGCATCCAATACATTTGATCATACATCACGTACAATTTTTTTTCATCTTCTGCGCGCCGGTTATTTTCTTCAAGCACCATGTCACAAATCTTTTCCAGTTCTTCCTTTTTAAAAACAGTTCCTGTTGGATTTAATGGCGAACACAATGCAATCAATACCGCCTCCTGAATGTGGGGCTTTATATCTTCTGCCGTAGGCATAAAGTTATTTTCAGCATTCGTTTCAATTACTTCATGCCGGCCTTCTGTAAAGTGGACGTAATGATTGTTGTTCCAGCTTGGCACAGCATAAATTACTTTATCATCTTTATCCACAATCGCCCTGTACAAAGCATAAATGAGCGGTCGGCCACCGGCGGCGATGAGAATTTCGTTGGTATTGAAATTTAAACCCTCTCTTTCTTTAATAAATTTTGAAACGGATTCCCGCAAAGCAAGAATGCCATCAGCCGGCGGATAGGTCGTTAATTTATTCTGATAAGCGTTAATGATTTCCTCTTCGAACTTCTTTGGAATAGGAAAAATAGAAGAGTCAAAATCTCCAATCGTAAAATTGTAAATCTTTTCTCCATTTTTTATTTTCTCTTTTATTTCACCGCCCAATCGCACGATTTCACTGCCGATTAAGGTATTGGCGAGATGGCTTAATTTGCCTGATTTCTTTTTTGCTGTAGTAGGAGTATTAATGATTGAAAATTTTTATGGTTGAATATAAATATAGCTTTTTTTCTTTAAAACGTATGCGATAAAATAGCGGTTGATCCTGGAAAAACACGAGGGATTTTCATGCCTTTTCAAAGAAGATGTACGGCATATTCAAAACATTAGTGCCACATTTTTTTTGAAAAGTGTGCTTTCTTATTAAAGAAACAATCTGTTTGGACCAGAGCAAATCACAAATTTTATTTTTTTATTTGTTTACTGCAAATCATTTTGAAATGAAAGTATTTAAAAACAATATTTTCCTTCTTCAATAAGTTTATCAGCAATTTGCCGCCTTGCATCTTTACTGTTGAAAGGTTCTGTTTTTGTAAAACGTTTTAATCCGAGCAACATCATTTTTTGCTCGTCGCCTGTGGCAAAAGCATTGATCGCTTCTTTACCGGCTTTCGCCACTTTATCAACTGCGTCGTTCAGGTAACATCTCATCATTGCGATCTGTACTTTTGAATTTTCTTCGCCGTTTTTATCTGCCAGTTTGATAACACGGAGTAAATTACTTTCTGAAACAAAGGTTTCAATCGCCATGTCAGCGATGTTCATAATGATTTCTTCTTCTTTGCTCAATTCGTTCATTAATTTTTGAACGGCAGCGCCGGCAACCATCAGGATGCATTTTTTCAGGTTGGCAATTATTTTTTTCTCTTTTGAAAAAGCGCTTTCTTCCCCGTTTCCGAATTCAGGAATGCTCATCAATTCTTTTTGCACATTCATTGCGGGCCCCATAAGATCCAGTTTTCCTTTCATTGCTCTTTTAAGCATCATATCTACTGTAAGAAGCCTGTTGATCTCGTTGGTTCCTTCGTAGATACGGTTTACACGGCTGTCGCGGTAAGCGCGGCTGATGTTGTATTCATCACTAAAACCCACGCCGCCATGTATTTGAACACCTTCGTCTACCACAAAATCAAGTACTTCACTTCCATGCACTTTTAAGATCGCGCATTCAATGGCAAATTCTTCTGCAGCACCCAACAGCGCTTCATTAAAAGGTTTGCCTTCGGCTAATAATTCAGCTTCTTTTTCATCAATCCATTTGGCAGTTCGGTATAAAGTGCTTTCATCAGCAAATGTTTTAATCGCCATTTCTGCAAGCTTGTGTTTAATCGCGCCAAAATTGGCTATTGGTGTTTTAAACTGCTCACGTGTTTTTGCATATTCTATTGAATTCATCAAGGCTAACTTGGCGCCTCCGATTGTGGCTGCTGCTAATTTTAACCTGCCAATATTTAAAATATTAAAAGCGATAATGTGACCGCGGCCTACTTCGCCCAACACATTTTCTACCGGCACTTTGCAATCCTGGAAATACAATTGAACAGTGGACGAACCTTTTATTCCCATTTTATGTTCTTCCGGCCCTCGCGTAAATCCTTCAAAATCGCGCTCCAGAATAAAGGCTGTAAACTTATCTCCGTCTACTTTTGCAAAAACGGTGTACACATCTGCAAATCCTCCATTGGTGATCCAGATTTTTTGACCGTTTAATAAATAATATTTTCCATCTTCAGAAAGTGTGGCGGTTGTTTTGGCGCCGAGCGCATCGCTTCCGCTTCCCGGTTCTGTTAATCCATAAGAACCTTTCCATTCACCGCTCGCCAGTTTCGGGATGTATTTTTTCTTTTGCTCTTCGGTACCAAAATATAATATCGGTAATGTTCCTATTCCTGCATGGGCGCTCATTGCCACACTGAAAGAATATCCTCCGCCCAATCCTTCACTCACTAAAGTAGAGGTTACAAAATCTTTTCCCAGTCCACCGAGATCTTCGGGAACCGATGCGCTAAGCAATCCGAGTTCACCTGCTTTTTCCATCAACGAAGGCATCAGGCCAGGTTCCAGTTTATCAATTCGTTCAACAATTGGATGAACCTCAGTTTTCAAAAACTGGAGGCACATATCCAAAATCATCAATTGCTCTTCGCTAAAATCTTCAGGCGTGAAGACATCTAAGGCATCATTTTCTTTGATAAGCCATTCGCCGCCCTTTACTGATGTGGTGTTTGATGTAGTATTCATAAAAATTATTTTAAATTGTCATAAACCATTTGCAGCACTTCTTTGGCAATTTCAATCTGCCCGTTAGTAACGCCTTCCAGCGCTTCGTTTAAGGTGCGGTTGGCCACTTCCATTGTTTTTGGTTCCAGGTTTTTTCCTTCTTTGGTAAGAAAAATAAGGTTGCTCCGGCGATCATTTTTTGAGGCAACTCTTTTCACCAGCTTCGATTTTTCCAGGTTATCTACCAATCGCGTAATACTTGGTTTGTCTCTGAAAGTTGCCTCGCACAATTGCTGCTGACTTTGTCCGTCTTCTTTCCACAAGTGATACAAAACACTCCACTGTTCGATCGTAATTTCTATTCCCGCTTCCTTAAAATTTTTCTGCAATCTTCTTGCTATTGCCGTGCTTGCCTTGCCGGTAATGAAACTATAGAGTTCGCCTTTTTTAAATTGGTTGTTTATCATATAGTTGTTTATGCAACTATACAAATCTAATAATTCCTTTTGATATTAAAAAATTATTTTTGTGTGCTCATTACAACTAAAAAGGATTCTTTTTCAATTATAATTTTTCATGACTTTTCTTTTGATTTCCATCTTTTTATTGATCAGTTATTCAGTGCTGTTGCTGTATTACAGGAAAGGCTGGAGAAAAATTCCCACTTATGTTCCAAAGAAAATTGATGAAAACGACTGCCCTTTTGTTTCGATTATTATCGCCGCCAGGAATGAAGAAAAGAATATAGGCGCTTGCATTCAATCCATTCTCAATCAAACTTATCCTGCAAAAAATTTTGAAATTATTGTCACGGATGATCATTCGACAGATAATACGGTATCAATTATCCAATCTTTTCAAAAAGAGAACATAACCGTTTTGCATCTTTCGGATTTTATAGAGAACCAGCAATTGAACTCTTATAAAAAAAAATCAATTGATACGGCAATGAAATTTGCAAAAGGACAATTGATCGTTACAACAGATGCAGATTGTATTGCTCCGAAAAAATGGTTAGAAACGCTCGCATCTTTTTATAAACAAAAATCCCCCGTATTTGTTGCTTTACCGGTAACCTTTGCTCCCTCTCCAGTTGGAGAGGGGTTAGGGGTGAGGCTCTTAAAAATATTCCAATCGCTCGATTTCATGACTTTGCAGGGAATCACCGGTGCCTCGGTTTTTAGAAAAATTCACGCGATGTGTAACGGGGCCAATCTCTCTTATCAAAAGGAAGTGTTTTTTGAAGTTGGAGGTTTTGAAGGAATTGACCAAATAGCCAGCGGTGATGACATGTTGCTGATGCATAAAATCCAACAAAAATACCCTAATGAAATTATGTTTTTGAAATCAAAAGAGGTGATTGTAACAACGCTCCCGGCAGAAAATTTAAAAGATTTTATGAATCAACGGATTCGCTGGGCAAGTAAAGCAGACGTCTACACCGATAAAAAGATAACTGCCGTGTTGGTGCTGGTTTATCTTTTAAATTCGTGGCTACTCATCCTGGCTATGGTTTCTTTTTTCAACCTTTATGTTTTTTGCCTGTTTATCATCGCGGTTCTAATAAAAACGCTCGCTGAATTATTATTTCTTTTTCCTGTCGCAAAATTCTTTGGTAAACAAAAACAGCTTTGGTGGTTTTTGCCTGCGCAACCTTTTCATATTTTGTACACCGTTATCGCAGGATGGCTTGGAAAATTCGGAAGTTATCAATGGAAGGGAAGAAAGGTGAAGTGAGAGACTTTCGCTTTTTAAGTGAAAAATGAAAATTAAATCAGTGAATTCCCTTTTTCAATAAAAAACTTATCTATTTTTATTGCGATGCAGCAATCGTTTTCCTTTTCACAAAATGCCTGGCGCAGACTTAAAAAAAATAAAGGCGCAATGGCCGGGTTGCTTGTTATTTGCCTCGCTGTTTTCGTTGGTATTTTTGCCTATTACCTCGGTAACGATTCTACACCTAACGCCGACAGGGAAATTGTTGAAATAATGGCCGCGCGTCCTGGTTTTACTCAATTGTTTCTACGTGTAAAAAAAGAAAAAAATATCCCTGCTACCGGGTTTTTCAAACGTTTATTATTTGGTGCAGAAGATAAATATGTATATGTGCCCATCAACAGTTATAAAGAAAATCCTGATTCAGTTTCAGTAGAAAAATACATTGACGAAGGCATACAGGAAAAGCGTGTATATGCGAAGAATGATCTGGCACCAAAAAATTATATCGAATCAAAAACCTTTTGGCTGGGCACTGATACCTTTGGCCGCGATATTTTGAGCAGGCTTTTAGTAGGAGTGCGTGTGAGCCTTGCCGTTGGATTAATCACTGTTCTCATTTCTCTTTCTATTGGAATTATTTTAGGTGCTTCTGCAGGTTATTATGGCGGAAGAACAGATAATATCATCATGTGGTTCATCAATGTGATCTGGAGCATGCCAACGTTACTCTTGGTATTTGGAATCACACTTACTTTGGGAAAAGGCTTTTGGCAAATATTTATTGCGGTTGGGTTAACGATGTGGGTAAGCGTTGCGCGCGTAGTGCGCGGGCAGGTTATGGCGCTTCGTGAACTGGAATACGTGCAGGCGGCAAAAGCATTGGGATTAAAAAATATGCGAATTATTATTCGACACATACTTCCGAATGTTTTGGGGCCGGTAATAGTTATTGCGGCTGCCAATTTTGCCAGCGCCATCATTATCGAAGCAGGATTAAGTTTTTTGGGAGTCGGAATCCAACCGCCCACTCCAAGTTGGGGTTTAATGCTCAAAGAAAATTACAATTTTATTATTACCCACCGACCGGCGCTTGCGCTTGCTCCCGGCATCGCTATCATGATATTGGTACTGGCATTTAATCTTTTGGGAAATGGATTAAGAGATGCATTGGATGTGCGCGGATAATTTCAACCCTCCTTTGGAAGTAAGTTAGATTTTCATTCTTCATTCTTTGGGTAATCAAAAAATAGAAACTTCTTATCAGCTTCTCGAAAATCTTTCCAGTGCTTTGTTTTTACCTCAACTGCATACATGGCACAAGTGGGCATATCGTAAACCGGGTTACAATCCAGTGAGTTAACAAATTCAGTAATGCCGGGGTTGTGCGAAAACAAAGCGACCGTTTTATTATCATCATCAAGCGATTCAACTGCCTCATAAAAGTCTTTTACCGAAGCTTCATATAAAGAAGGCAACAACTGTAATTCTTTTGAATTCTTTTCAAATTCTTTCATAAATATCCTGGCTGTTTTCTTTGCGCGTTTTGCAGAACTTGAAACGAATGAATCTATTTTTATGGATTTTTCTTCCAGCCTTTTAGCCATCATCTTTGCATCAGATTTGCCCCGATCCGTTAGCGTTCTTTCAAAATCAGATAGGGAAGGATCGTCCCAGGCACTTTTTGCATGTCGCACGAGTAAAAGAATTTTCATTATTATTTGTTGGTTTACTGTAAAGAACCCCTGTGTTCAGTATTTTATTCCACTGGACAAATCTCTTGCCTTTTTCGCAATTTTTCTTTTTTATAAAAATAATTTCGGGCTACTCTTTCTGTAATTCTATTATCTTTAAAATCTTTTACTAACGTCATCGCCTGATGGATTTAATTTTCTTTTTATGCTTTTAATATTATGTATAGTGGCTATTTTGCTGCTGATATTGATGGTTGTTTATTTTAAGCTCGACACTTTTATTTCATTTCTTATTGTAAGTATTTTGCTGGGAATTGCCGTGGGAATGAACATTCAGCAGATTTCCGGTTCCATTACAAAAGGCATTGGAAATACATTAGGCCCGCTGGTGATCATTTTGGGTTTTGGCGCTATGCTGGGAAAATTAGTTGCAGATAGTGGCGCGGCGCAACAAATCACGGCGTCTCTCACTAAAATTTTCGGTACCAAAAATATCCAGTGGGGAATGGCCCTTGCAGGATTGGTGATTGGTATTCCGCTATTTTATACTGCTGGTTTTATAGTTGTAGTTCCTTTGATCTTCGCAATTGCCTCCACTACTAAATTACCATTGTTGTATGTCGGCGTTCCGATGTTGGCAGCACTATCGGTGGCACACGGTTTTCTTCCGCCGCATCCTTCACCAACTGCCATTGCCGAACAACTGCATGCCAGCATCAGTAAAACGTTGATTTACGGAATTATTATCGCTATTCCGACTATCGTGCTTGCCGGGCCGCTTTTTGCAAAAACGTTAAGAAAATATAATCCTTCTCCTACTAATACTATTTTTCAGATCCACTCAATTCCGGAAAATGAATTGCCCGGAATCGGCATCAGCCTGGTAACCGCATTGATGCCTGTAATTTTATTGGCCGTAACCGCTTTGGTTTTATATGTTGTACCCGCCACAAGCGGATTAGGAAAAGTGATGCAATTTATAGGAGACCCTAATATTGCGATGCTACTTTCTGTTCTTATTGCCGTTTATTTTTTAGGTATGAAAAGAGGAAATAAAATTCCTGCCATTATGAAACAATTAGACGAAGCCTTCAAAAGCATTTCGGTAATTCTTTTAATTATTGCAGGCTCGGGGATATTTATGCAAATTATGAGCGATGGTGGCGTAAGTATTTACATCGGGCAAATATTAAAAGACATGCAATTATCTCCATTAATTCTGGGTTGGCTTATCGCGGCAATCATTCGTGTGTGTATCGGCTCTGCTACCGTTGCCGGGCTTACTACCGTTGGTATCATGCTGCCGATCCTTGGCATTAATCAACACATTCGTCCTGAATTAATGGTGTTATCAATCGGCGCCGGCAGCCTTATGTTCTCTCACGTAAATGATGGCGGCTTTTGGTTGTTTAAAGAATATTTTAATTTAACCATCAAAGAAACTTTTCTTACCTGGACGATAATGGAAACAATCGTTTCTGTAGCAGGATTGATAGGCGTTTTGATATTAAGCCATGTTGTTTAGGCCTAAAATAAAAATCCTCTTTATTTCCTGCTTTACTGTTAGAATAATATTTCTATCGATAACTTGAATAAATGACCCTGAAATCAAGAAAATCGGCTACTTGACGGTGGGCAGACAAATTGATTCCTGCCATCCAATTTTTATGGAACTTGTAGTACAATCCCCATCGGTGATAAATGCGGTCAATATAGGGATTTTGATTAAATGCATAAACACCAATTTGCTGGCTAAAATTAAATTTTTTAAAAATAAATTCATGCCCCAGCAATACTCCGGCACGGTTATAATCTAAATTTGATCTTCCATTTATTTCCAATGTTTTCTTACTGCCCAGATCTGCCACCCATTCCAGGCCAAAATTAACGGTATTAAAAAACCCTATTTTCCGGTTAGCCTGTAATGCAAATCCATAAACCCAATAAAAATGGTCTTTATCCAATGAAATTGTTTTGTAAGATCCAAATGGCATTACATCAAATCTCCAAACAAACTTTTCAGAAGGTATAACATTTTTAATTTTCACCTTACTTAAATCATAAACAATTCCCAACGATGCAGTAGGAAAATTAATGCCATAATTAGGATGGTAAAAGCTACCGTTTGAGTTATGATTAAACATGGCATCAAAATCCAGCCGAAGCTTTTTACCGGCTTTTATAGAAGTATTAAAACCAAGACACAAATACGGGTTAATATATAAACTATAAGAATAGTTTTGATTGTTCGTTATCTTATTATATGGGTTACTGTTATAACTTAACCCGGCTTTTGCTACCAGCCCAAGCATAAATTTTTTATGATTGATTAAATAGGGTTCAATAAAATAAGAACTATAAAAAGCGTATCCTAAAAAGCCTTTGCTAAAATGATAGTAAGCCAAAGTAAAACCTGAATTGTAATTTTTACGTGCATAGTGCTTTGCTTCTGCATCAAGTCGTATTCTATTTAGCTTAATCTCTACCCCGGTTACCACTGTGCCGGCAGTATTTTTAACCTGTATATCGTGGGCAAATACAAAACCATAAACAGGGCTTGCAGAAATGGAGAAATGAGTAATTTTCTTTCCTGGTAAATCGTTGATTTGAGCCAATGGTTTTTGATTCATTAAAAAAGTGAAAAAAAATAATATGCAAATACTTTTTCTCATTAGAGTGTATGAGTTTTACTTTTGATCTTTAGAGAATGAAAGCAAGTGATAAATAAGGTAGATTTTATTCCGGCCATTATTTCTTTCCGATTTTGAGTTTTTAAATTTTACGGACTAAAACTACCAGCCTGTCAAATAAAAACAAATGACTACCATCATTACCTTGAATGATTGTGGACTCTATTCAACCGACCTGCCTGTTTCCGCATATTTATGTTTGTAAATACAGACAAACAACTGAAAAATAAGAATCCGCTTTATTTATTGTTTTACTGTAGAACAGATGATTCGGGCCTCAAATGGGAGGTTTTAATTTTTATGTAAGAAGGTTTTGATGAAAGGCAATTGATCTTTTTACCAAAAAGAAATTGCAGCTTTTTGTTTGTTTACTGATTCGTAAAGTATCGAGCAAAATATCCTTCGTCAGGCCGAGGGTGAAAAAGAAAATCAGGATTAATCAATCAACTGCTCAAACTTAATATCATCTGATGAACAGCCGACCATTACTTTGACCTTATCTTTTTCAAGAACCCAACGATGCTCACCTTCATCCCAGTACCTGAGATTTGCAGGATCGAGCGTTATCTGAACGGTTTTCTTTTCACCCGGTTGTAAGGTTATCCGCTGAAATCCTTTTAATTCTTCCTTTGGACGGATTACTGCTGAATTGAAATGTTGCACATACAACTGCACTACTTCATCACCCGTCATTTTGCCGGTGTTGGTTACATCCACATTTACAATAACCGGTACGCCTGCTTTTATCC
>DAHXOZ010000290.1 GCA_027364635.1 bacterium
GTGGAGGTTACACATGGCTTCATCCCGCGCACCACCTATGTTATCAATAAAAACGATAAAATTGTAGCTGTCTTTTCATCAACAAAAGATAAAATCTCTCCTGATGAACATGTAAAAAAAGCATTGGCCATTGTAGAGAAGCTGTAATCTGAAAAAATGTTTCGTGTGCCACGAACCATGGCACATTTTAATACCTAAAAATAAAAGACTTCAAGATAGCGCCATTATTACGTTGTGCAGGTCTTAGCTATCCTTAGTCTGTTCAAATAATAAAATTGCTGCTGTCAGTATGTCCCGGAATATGGACATCTCTGTTCTTTGCAGTAAATAAACCAATAAGAAAGATTTTTGTTTTTGGTATACAGTCCTGAAACACTATTTTCTTTCCCGTTCCAAAAATTCAACGGCGTTGACTTTAAATTCATCTAATGACGTAAACTGTTTATCAATAGTATTTGTAAGCCTTGACCTATCTTTTTTAGGTAGTTTTTCAAAGTCCTCGTTTACGACCCAACCCCTAAAGTTTAATTTTTGCATCCGATATTCAAGGCAACTGATAGTTGCTAACCTTGCCTTTGCGACATCTTTTACACCAAACAAATATATAGGGTGTCCATTCGGTGAAAAGGAATAGTCTGCTTCGAGGTCGTCTCTATTTGGGATAGGCAAAACCTTTTTTTGTGGCTTAAATTCTTGAAGTTCTTTAATGATAAATTCATCAAGCATTTCATAAAAGAGATTTTCAATTACTTCTCTTTTAAAATACCTCATACTGCCAATTTTTGCATAGGCTTGAGTTATGTGCATTATGTCAGTATATATAGTTTCTGGTTTGGTATCTAAACAAATATTTCCTTCAACTTCAGACAAACTGTTTTCGGATAATATCCGTTGCAAGATTGACTCTTTATTTTCTGTATCTATATCATAAGTATATGAGAGCCTTTGCAAAGTCAATCCGTAATCGCACAATGAGTAAGTATGTTGATCTATTTGTTTAATAAACAGGTCAACCATATCACCATCTTCATGGTAAATTGGAAGCAATAACTGATAAACACCTGGCCGCTTCTCTTTTATTGAGACCCGACCGTTGAAATCAGATTTTATATATGTTAGTATTTCTTCCATTTTTGTATATTAAAATTCCATTTCAATTTGTCCTGAAGGCGGTGGAAAATGTTTTTTTCTATCGGCTGCCAGTATGTTGACGTATTTGATATAAAACTGTGGGTTGCATCCTCTAAGGTCGAATATTCCTCTGTTTTTTGTATATGCTTTTCAACTTTTATACCATTATTTATATCATCTGCAGTAACCGTATGGATATGAAAAAACGAATGATGTGGAAGACCTATTGTTTCTCCATGTAGTCCATTACATCTAAGCAGACAAATTCTACCTTTTTCTTCTTTTGGGTCATAAACAAGACCAATGGAAAAGTTTTCTTGGAATAACGCATTCCTTGAAATAAACCCTGTAAAATTATGTACTCCATCAACTGAAGCCATACCAAAAACCGTTTTGAAACTTCCTCTGCTGATACCAGAATCTTTTGGAGCTTCAATTATTGTCTTTGGGCAAACAATCAAATCTTGTATAAATTGGTCGGTGTACATTTCTATTAAAAGTGATAAAAACATAAACATACAAAATTTTATAGTCATACGTCTTAGATCCACGCATTTATAGCTTCCCATAAATCTGGTCACAAACCTAACAGCTATAAATCCTTGTGCCTTGCTTACGCTTCTAGCCCTATCCTTAGTCTGTTCAAATATTAAATTTGCTGCTGTCAGTATGTCCCGGAATACGGACATCTCTGTTCTCTGCAGTAAATAAACCAATAAGAAAGATTTTTGTTTTGGAGGAGACTGGTCTACCTCACTTGTCCCTCTCCTCTGATTACCCATTTTTCGGTGACGAGTTTTTCTAATGCGAAGGGGCCTCTTGCATGAAGCTTTTGAGTGGAGATGCCGATCTCCGCACCCAAACCAAATTCTTCACCATCAGTAAATCTCGTGGAGGCGTTGGAATAAACCGCCGCTGCATCTACCTCCTGCAAAAAACGTTCGCACTGTTCTTTGTTTTCAGAAACGATCGCTTCGGAGTGTTTTGTTGAATATTCTGAAATATGCTCCAAAGCTTCGTCGATATCATCCACTACTTTGATGGCACATTTCAAACTTAAAAATTCACGACCAAAATCTTCAGGCGAAGCTTTTTGCAAATGAGGATAATCTTTCAGCAAATCGTAGGCAGATGCATCTGCAAAAATTTCTACATTGTTTTTATTAAAAGCCGGCTGCAATTGCGTTAAAAAATCTTTTGCAATGGTTCTGTCCACGAGGATGGCATCTGCTGCATTACATACCGATGGGCGGGAAACTTTTGCATTTACTACAATATCTACCGCTTTTTTTAAATCGGCTTCTTTTTCTACGTACACATGACAAACCCCTGCGCCGGTTTCAATTACAGGAACCAAACTGTTTTTTCTTACATATTGAATCAGTCCGTCGGAACCGCGTGGAATCAATACATCCACATATTTTGTTGCGGTAAATAATTCCTGTACCACTTCTCTTTCCGGCGGCAATAGTGTTACCAGGTCTTCATTCATATTATTTTCTTTCAGCGCCTGCTTAATAATATCAACTGCTATTTTATTCGTTTCATGCGCATCAATACTCCCTTTCAAAACACATGCATTATGACTGCGCAGGCACAAGGCAGCGATGTCAAAAGTTACATTGGGCCGCGATTCATAAATAGCGCCCACTACACCAAGCGGAACAGCAATTTTTTCCAGTTGCAAACCATTGTGCAAGGTTCTTTTTTCCAAAACCTTTCCGCAGGGATCAGGTAATTGGCTCACATTGCGAATAGCATTCGCAATATTGATCACCCTTTGTTCATTCAGCATCAGCCGGTCATTGCGCGGATTGCCAGGGTCTTGTTTCGAAAGATCTTTAGCGTTTGCTTCCAGGATACGCGACCTGTTTTTCTCCAGCGCATTTGCGAGTGCCAGCAGCATATTTTGAATCTGGTCATTATTCATGCTGCGCAGCTTTATTGAAGCTTTGTGTGTTTTTACAATAAGTGATAAAACGGAATTCATTTTCTTTTTTTAAAATAAAACAATGTCATCTGCGTGAGCGGCCACTACATTTTTTACAGCAATATTATCCCGGATGGCTTTGG
>DAHXOZ010000291.1 GCA_027364635.1 bacterium
TGGAACTGGTGATCAGGATCTACAAAAACACAAACTTCTGTTTCCAAAGGTTGTGGATGATCTTCGAATGTAAGAGAATCGCTAAGCGTAATCTTTTCATTCGTGTTTTCAACTGTTGAATACACAAGCGGTTTTCTTCCTTCGAGAGAAAAACCAATGGTTGGTTGAGATGTCAGATTTTCTTTCTGCAAATTATTTTTCAGATGCTGGTTACAGGCAAACAAAAAAATTAATAGACCAGGAATTACTTTTTTAAAATTCATATCGGATGTTTTAAAATTAACGCAGTGAATAAGCTTGATACGTTTCTATTTGAAATGACAGCAATAAAAGTAATAACAGTTTGGGATTTGTGAAGGAATCTTTTTTGGGGATTATAGAGTTTAGGGGGTTAGAGGGTTTAGCAGTAAACAAACAAACTTCGCAGATTTTTATTTTGATTCTGACTTAATTCTTTTTTCAATTCTTTGATCAGGAACAAACCAGATAAACGCGACCAAACAATATAAACCAAAGCCGATAAAAGAATTTACGAAAGAAAGCAGGATGCCAGCGGCGTAAATAACGATCGAAATTTTTCCTTTAAAATCTCCCCCGATAGATGTAGCCAGCAAAGAATCTTTTCCATGAATATGTATCAATGAGCGGACAAGAATGTAATAAGCAATGGCAGCCATCAACAAAATGACACCGTATAAGGCCACCGGCGAAGCGCTAAAGTGATTTTCGCCCATCCATGCCGTAACAAAAGGAACCAGCGAAAGACAAAATAATAAAAAAGTATTCGTCCACAACACTTTTCCGCTAACATGCTTCACTACCTGGAACATGTGATGATGATTGTTCCAGTAAATGGCGACATAAATAAAACTCAGAATGTAACTGATAAATTTTGGTAGTACCGTTTTTAAAGCTTCAAAAGAATTTCCTTCAGGAGGGCGCAGTTCCAAAACCATAATGGTAATAATGATGGCAAAAACGCCATCACTAAACGCTTCCAGTCTTCCTTTATTCATGAAGGTTATTTGCTATGAAAATAAATCTTTTTACCAGGAAACCTTAAAAGAAAAAAAATATCATTGCGTCTTATGCCTCTTTTCCAAAACATGGATCACATCATCAAGCGTTTTATTTTTTGCCTGCAATAAAACAAGATAGTGAAACAGCAGGTCAGCAGCTTCGTTCAGGAAAAGCTTGTTGTTATTATCCTTTGATTCAATCACCATTTCAATGGCTTCCTCTCCTACTTTTTGGGCCATCCTGTTGATTCCCTCTTTAAATAAAGTGGAAGTATAAGAACCCGGCAGCGGGTGTTTTTTCCTTCCTTCAATGATTTTTTCCAGCGTTCTCAAAAAATCGGTTCCTGAATTTTCTTCATTGAAACAGGTTTCGGCTCCTGTGTGGCAAACGACACCATCAGGTTTTGCTTTGATAAGTAAAGTATCAAAATCACAATCCAATTTTATTTCTACCACATGTAAATAATTTTTGCTGGTTTCTCCTTTTACCCACAATCGTCCTTTACTACGACTGAAGAAGGTAACCAGGCCGGAATCAATCGTTTCCAGCAACGCATCCTTGTTCATGTACCCCAACATCAACATCACATTCGTAGAGGCATCCTGGATGACTGCAGGAACCGTTCCGCTTTTGGATTTGGTAAAATCAACTCTTCTTACCAGGTCTGTATAATCTCTTTTCATATGTATATTTTATTACTTTTTTTCCATTCATTTCAACAATTAAAACAAATTAATTTTTCTAAAGCTTGTCCTTCTCCTTTAGGAGAAGGGTTGGGATGAGGCCTTGCAGTAAAAAAACAAATGTTAATGATTGTTATTTTTTCTATTTTATACCCGCACGTTAATATTTTTTTCCGATAAATATTTTTTAAGTTCCGGAATTTTTATTTCTGAAAAGTGAAAAACACTTGCCGCTAAAGCTGCATCAGCGTTGTCATTCAGAAAAACATCCGCAAAATGCTTCATGGTGCCTGCGCCTCCGGAAGCAATCACAGGAACAGAAAGCTTATCACAAAATAAAGCAGTGATATCATGCGCAAAGCCATCTTTTGTTCCGTCGTTGTTCATCGAGGTCAAAAGGATTTCTCCGGCCCCTAATTCGATTCCTTTCTTTGCCCAATCAAAAGCGAGCATATCGGTTTTTGTTCTTCCACCATTCAGGTAAACATACCATTTATTATCACTTTCCTTTTTGGTGTCGATTGCCAAAACCACGCACTGGCTGCCAAATTCTTTGGCCATATCGCTTATCAGTTGTGGGTTTTTAAATGCTGCGGTATTCACTGAAACCTTATCTGCCCCGTTTTGTAACAATTCATGCGCATTTTCTACAGAAGAAATTCCGCCGCCTACTGTAAAAGGAATGTTGATATTGGCTGCGATTTTTTTAACCAGTTCTGCAAATGTCTTTCTTTTTTCAATAGTTGCAGTAATGTCAAGAAACACCAATTCGTCTGCGCCTTCCCGTGAGTAATACATCGCCAGTTCCACCGGATCACCTGCATCACGGATGTTTTCAAAATTGACTCCCTTAACTGTTCTTCCGTCTTTAATGTCAAGGCATGGTATAATTCGTTTTGCAAGCATTATTTATTATTTATAAAATCTTCAAGTTGTTGTAAACTTATTTTTTCTTCATAGATCGCTTTACCCACAATGGCCCCATAGCAACCGGCTTCCCTTAATTCAACCAGGTCTTCATAACATGAAATACCTCCGCTGGCAATAAGCTTTAAAGAAGGAAATTTCATTAATATTTCTTTATAAAGTCCGGTTGCAGGTCCTTGCAGCATTCCATCTTTTGAAATGTCGGTGCAGAAAACCCGGTCAATCCCTTTTGTTTCCATTGAAGCAATAAAATCAAAAATATCAATTCCTGTTTCTTCTTTCCAGCCATGAATTTTAATTTTTTGATCCAGTACATCTGCACCTGGTAAAAATTTATCGGCGCCAAAATCATTGATCCATTGCAAAAACAATTCCGGATCTTTTACCGTTACACTTCCCACACTCACCATGGCAGCACCTGCATTAAAAACCTGTTTTAAATCCTCTGTATTTTTTATTCCACCGCCAAAATCGATAACAAGAGATGTATTTTTTGAAACTTCTTCAAGCGCCTTTATATTTTGAAGCGGCTTTCCTTTTGCACCATCAAGATCAACGATATGCAGGCGCGTT
>DAHXOZ010000292.1 GCA_027364635.1 bacterium
TATTGATTTGTAAAGGAAAGATACCAATTATTTATCAGGTACAAGCGTTTACAAACGGTTATATCCAACTATAAACGGCAGTGTCTCAGTTTGAAATGTTAAATAAAAAATGGTTATATGAAAAATTGGATATTTTTTAAAAATCTGCTTCAAGTCTCAAAATACTTGACCTTCTTAGGGATGCACATTAGCTACACCAAAACAGACCTTAAAGATGAAAAGAACTCTAAAACAAGCGTTGCTATTGCTATCGACTTAACATGGCTGCCATAGCATACGTGCCAATACACGGAACTTGATTTTATAAAAATAATAAAAAATGATATAAAATGAAAACAACTAAAAAACCTATCAATAATCTGGTTGAATTAAAAGCCTACTTGGAATTAGCCCCAGAAATAAAGTATAGAGAGGAAATTAAGAGTTTTAAAAAAAGGCTAAAAAAGGAATTAAGAAAAGTGATTAAAAGTTCTATTTAAACTCCTTCTGCAAGATCGCTATTAATAGATTCCCCAAAATCTCTTAAACTCATTAAATTATTTTTGGATAAGACCAGATTGGATTGAAAACGGTAAATTAAAAGATAAATACTATGAATTAATGCAGGTACTCTATAACATAGATGAATTGACCTTTGTATAAAAAAATAGCCGTCTAACGCACTACCAATGAATTAAGACGGCTATTAATTAAATTATGGTTCAGATAGTGCCGTAGCTCAATGGTTAGAGCAACTCCCCGCTAAGGTTTAGATGAGGGTCCGACCCCCTTCGGCACTACTTTTTCTATTGCAAAGGTAATAACAAGAATTGATATAGACAATAGGAAAGTTAAATAAAATTAAAATGAATAAAATGCTTGACAGTTTAAGCATTTTATATTATCTTTGTTTTATGAATAAGTTACCTATACAAAAAAGAGTACAAATAATTAACCTTCTGGTCGAGGGTTCTTCTTTGCGTGCTACATCAAGAATAGCAGATGTCAGCATTAATACTGTCACAAAACTTTTGGTCGATGTTGGTAGGGCTTGTGAAAAGTTTCATGATGAGAAAGTTAGAGGCTTAAAATCCTCAAAAATTCAGGCCGATGAAATATGGTCGTTCGTTTACTCTAAGCAAAAAAATGTACCTGACGGTATGGAAAATGAAGCGGGAGATATTTGGACTTGGACTGCTATTGATGCAGATTCTAAAATTATTGTATCATGGTTTGTAGGTGATAGAACGGCTGTATCTGCAAACTTATTTATGAAAGATGTTGCAAGCAGATTAGCAAATAGAGTGCAATTAACCACAGATGGTCATAGTGCCTATTTAAGCGCTGTTGATAACGCTTTTGAAAGTAATATAGACTTTGCTCAATTGCAAAAAATGTACGGCGTTAGTGAAGGTGAAAGTCAAACAGAAAGAAAGTATAGCCCTGCAACTTGTACAGGAATTAGGAAGACTATTATTGAAGGCGAACCGGATGAAAAGCATATTTCTACTTCTTATGTAGAAAGACAAAACTTAACGATCAGGATGCACAATAGAAGATTTACAAGGCTAACTAACGCTTTCTCTAAAAAGATAGATAACCATTGTCTTGCACTTGCCCTACACTTCGTTTATTACAACTTTGTAAAGATTCATAAAACATTGCGTGTACCACCTGCTATGGAAGCGGGATTAATAAAAAGATTAATGAGTATTGAAGATATTGTTAGATTGGATGAGGTGTAAATATGCCAAACGAATTACCTTTTACCCATAACGCTTAACGTGTCTCTTATCTGTTGAAACTCTTCCAGGGCTTCATCCAAAAACTCATGGTCTATTTCACTAATCAAACTTAGATACTCTTTATCAGTCTCAATGGTGCCGTCCTCAAGATAATTGTGAACAATAATAATTTCATCTTTTTTATGAAATTTACTTGCATATTCGGACGAAAGAAACCATTCATTAAATCTTTTTGATCTCTTAAATTTTTTATCTTTCCCCCAGTCATCGCTACATTGAAAAATTAAAATAGAATTACTTCCCTGACTTTCGTAAAACTCGATAATAATATTTACGATTGTGTTTCTTACGCGCGGATCAAATTTCTCTTTTTTATCTTCATTAGGAAAGATTTTGGTAAACCCAAAATAAAACCCATATAGATAAATAATAGAACCTTCCTCTATATAGTCAAAATAGTCTTTGGCTGGATAAAAATAAACGCGATATTTAGTACCGGAATTAGTTAAAAAATTGGCAGCAGTAATCCCCTCTTCCTGAACAAATTGGTGGGTATAATATTCGGCAATCAATATGAATTATTAATTACTTTCCTTTGGAGTAGAAGTAAAATTAACTTTTAAAGAGGAAAGTTTTTTTTGAGCAAAATGCTTTTGTATTTGTGCTTTCTTGTCTTTTATAGACTTTACAAATTCAATTGCTTTTTTATCGGAAGGTGATATAATAATTTTGCTGTTCATACCGGTGTAATTTTAATTTCGTTCAAATAAATACATTTCTTAAAACGGAAATTCAAAATGGATATTGCAAAAATTAAACCGTTCTTTATAGCTATAAGACGATGTAATTTATGTAACGGAGCGCGAAAGTATCTTTTATGGGAGTGTCTAAATAATGATTTAACAAAATATTAACAATTTTGTTATAATAATTTGGTGCTGTCGTTTTCTATTAACCCTTTTTATGCCAACGTGCCTTAGCGGCCTTTTTAGCTATCTCAGATCGTCTTTTAGCAGACAAGGATTCAGCCCTTGCCTTACCACCTTTTAAGCCACCTTTGCGCCCCATTGCAGATGCAGCAGCCTTTATTAAATCTTTTTCTTCTTGTGTATCTTCTATTTCACCAGTAGCAATATCAACTATACTCTTTGCTCTTTGGTTTAAGTCTGTGGGTCTTTTGTTTTTCTTTGCCATAGGTACAAAGATAACTCATAATGCTTGACCGAAAAAGCATTGTTAAAATTTTATATTTTCAAACTGAGACACTACCCTATAAACGAATAAAAACCGAATAACGCTTTCCTCCAAATGCATCTTTGCGGTGTTGATGAAATAAAACAAAATCAT
>DAHXOZ010000293.1 GCA_027364635.1 bacterium
GGTGCCCCTGTATTGATGTTTATAGTAGTACCCGCAGAAAAGGTTAGATCGCTGTTATTAGACCAGTATATTTTGCCGTTCGGGGCATTGATTATAACACTCGTAAAGCCAGCCAGGTTGTCATTTGAGGAAACTGTCAGTGTACCGTTGATGGTAAGGACACCTGATTGCCCCACAAGGGTAGAGGCATTCACACTGGTTCCGCTGGCAATGGTATAATCTGCATGAGCAGTGGTAAATAAGAGTATAGTAAACGAACCAATAAGAAAAAATCTTCTATAGACGGTTTGATAATTCCTGCAGCACAGTAATAAACGTGGCAGCCGGTTAAAGGCAGACCGGTAATTTAAGTCCTCTTTTGAACCAAGGTCAATCATAACTACAGTTTCAATTAATCTTTCATCAAACGGTTACTTTAATTCTGATAGTATATAACTATCTACATTTCTTTGTCATTAAACATATGGCAATTCGGTAATAGAATATTTTCTACAACATAAGTAACTCATTCGTAACAGATTAGATAAAAGGCAGGAAATATGGCAATGAAGGAAAAAATTACTATATAATAACCATAATCAACTTACTTTTTGGCGCATACGTATGCGGCAAAGCGTTTCAAGAGTCATTCCAAGGTAGGATGCGATGTATTTCAAAGAGATCCTGTTTTCCAGGTTAGGTTGCGATTTCAAAAAATGAAGGTATCTCTTTTCGGCGGTTGGAATACGGCAGGTGTAGGCCCTTTCTTCTGCGCAGCGGTAATTATGTTCCCATAAACGACGGGCCACCACATTAGTTTCAGGAAAGTTATCAAATACATATTCGGTAGTGGCAATAGGAAAGGCAATCAATTCACAATCTTCCAGGGCCTGCAGGTATTCCTGGCAGAGACTATCGGTACCCAATGTCCGTATCGATCCGACAATTTCATTTTCTTCCATGATCCATGTGGTGATTTCCTTACCCTCCTCTTTAAAATAACCCTGGACAACGCCCTTTACAATAAAATAAAAATATTTTGGAATGGCACCCGGTTTCAGAATAAATTTCTTTTTTTCTATCAAAAGGGGAAAAGAATCCCGGTCAAATATCCTGATGACTTCTTTGGAAAGCGGATAAACAGTGTTTAAAAAAGCAACCAGAGGTGAATGCCCGTCCCGGGTGTTCCACTTAACCGCAGGTTCCATACATACTGATTTTGATTGGAATAATTTTGCAAATTAAAACAATATAATTAAAAAAGAATCTTACTGTTATAAACAAATTGTCCCCCCGGGTCTGCAGGCAATCATTTTGCCTTGTTGTTTCATTACCAATCTGTAAAGCTTATTCACTATTATTGCAAATAGTTCTATTCCGCCCTAAAGTATGGATAGTGTATGGATAGTGTATGGATAGTGTATAAGGAGTGTACGGGATGCCTTACTGAAAAAACTTTACGGGTTAGGATGATAAAACGGCAAAAGCTTTACAGTGCTTTGCAAAAGTGCTGAATAGACTTTACAGGTTCAATTCCCTTTTCATTTTCATTTTCAAATCCTCACCTTTCACTTTACAGACGGAGTTTTCACATTGGCTAATTGGCTAATTAGCACATTAGCTAATTAGCTAATTAACTAATTTCTATCTTTGCACTTAATAAATAATATGGAGCACAGCCACACACACGATCATAACCACCTGGTTACGCTTACCAATGTTAATGGCGCATTTATAACTGGTATAGCACTGAATAGTTTATTTGTGGTGATTGAAGCAGTTATCGGATTCTCCATTCATTCCTTATCACTTTTATCTGATGCAGGCCACAATCTTGCAGATGTGGGCAGCCTGGCATTGTCCTTATTAGCGTTTCGTTTATTAAAAGTGAAACCCAATGATAAATATACTTATGGGTATAGAAAAACCACCATTCTTGCAGCCTTGCTGAACGGAGTGATCCTCCTGATTTCAATCGGCGCGATCGCTTATGCAGCCATACAACGTTTATACAACCCGGTGCCATTACCGGGAAAAACCATTGCCCTTGTGGCAGGCATCGGTATTGTAGTCAATTTTATTACCGCTTTTCTCTTCATGAAAAACCAGGAACACGACCTGAATGTAAAAGGCGCTTACCTGCACATGCTGGCCGACGGCCTCGTGAGCGTAGGAATTATGGCCGGCGGAATCCTTATCTATTTTACGGGTTTATTTTGGATAGATCCCGTTTTAAGTATGATAATTGTTTTGGTTATTTTAATCAGTACCTGGGGCTTATTAAAAGAAAGCCTGGCACTTACGCTGGACGCGGTACCGAAAGACATTGACATCAACGATATTAAACGCAACGCCGAAAATATTAATGGAGTAAAAAACCTGCATCATATTCATGTTTGGGCAATAAGTACCACCGAAAACGCCATGACCGCTCATTTGGTAATTGATTCTTGTGAGAATATTGACGAGATCAGGTCAATCAAAGATAAACTGAAACACCGGCTGGAACATATGAATATCCAGCACATAACATTAGAGACAGAATACACCAACGAAGATTGCCCGGAAGCAGACTGCGGTAAAAATAATATCAGAAGATAGTTTTTTATAGTAAATTCAAACCTGATTTTTACTTAATCGTTTGTAATTATGGACACGCTCACTCCCGCAGGTAAAAGACGCTTTATTCATTTTCTTACTAAAATTGAAGACATTTTAAATGAGGCCGCGACTTCTGCAGATCCCGGCAGGCTTGTTTATTCAAAAGACATGCGTACCCCACTTTTTATGCTGGAAGCATTGAGCAGAATCTACAAAAAAATACTGGCACCGAAGAAAATAAAAAAAATAAATAAAGTCTTTAAAGACATCGAGGACTTCCTGGGACAAATTGATTATTACGACGGATTTTATAAAGAATTTCTTGACGACAAAAAGATACCTGAGTTGATTACCCAATATGCAAAAGACCAAACAGATAAAAAAATAAAAGAATTCAATAAACTGGCCATAAAAAAGATACCTGACCTCGTAGATATCCGCAGCACCACCAGCAGGGGAAGCTGTGAAATTTCTGCT
>DAHXOZ010000294.1 GCA_027364635.1 bacterium
TCATGAAAGTGATTGTTCTGTATAATGATGCCATCTGCTCCCAATGCAACAAGCTTTAACATACCACTCTTCTCCGGATAAAATAGGAGTGGCATATTTTTTAAATAGCTCAGATACTTTTTTTAATGAGGATTCAAGACCAATTTGTCGGTGCATTAGTTCATTATATTTTTTGTAATTGCCAAAATTTGGATCATTTTTCTTCAAAATCCATTCAAGATTAATCGATTTTGCAGTAATTATATTAATTATATCAGGGCTTATATAATCTGACCATACGCATATTCTATAACTACTCTTAGATTTCCTTTCCTATATTTTACATAATGCGAATAAGGAACTGCCATTTAGAAATTCATTTCCTAAGGATTTTCAGCAAATCACCTATCGGGTCACTTTTTAATTAAAGGAAATCACTGCACTTTTATTCTGCTCAGTATATGCATTTTTTATGATTCTGAACGATTTTTCGTGACCAGTATTTTTGAAAGGCTGCTTATCTATACCAGTGTTTATTGACCCCATATTGGTTAGTCTGGGCAAAAGAGAAGACAAGGTTATCTCCTTAATGTTTATGTATCCGAAAGAATTCATTAAGTCGATAGTGCTTCTCATTATCCCATTTCGCAGTTGCCAATAATCCTGCGAAAAAGTTGCTGGTGATGTTTTGATCATTCCTTTATTATTTTCATGAAAGTGATTGTTCTGTATAATGATGCCATCTGCTCCCAATGCAACAAGCTTTAACATATCCAATGCGGTGAAAATTTTTGTGGCAGCGACAATTTTAACTTCTTTTGATAAGCCGTATATTTCCAAAACTTTTGCAACGAACAACAGAGATTCATAGAAAGGCATACACAGGTTATTTTCAACGGAACAATCTTCAATAACAATATAATCCGGTATTATTTCTGTTTTACGAAAAGCATAACATATTTCATGGAATTCCTTTTTATCTGCTACGAAAAGTCTGATACCAACGGGTTTTTTACCGGACAATTGCCGCAATGAATCCAAAAATATTGCCATGCTTTCGGCGTTGCTAAATGCAGAATGTTTAGTAATTGGCTTTAAAATTATACCCGGATATTTAGTGTTAATGACAGCTTCTGTATACCTATTTCTTTTTGCCGAAGTATTATGTCTGCTCACATGCGTGAATAATTTTAACTCAATCATACTTACACATGGGCGGCTTGCATTAGAGCTGAATAATTCAGGACTGAAATTAAAATTATGATCTCTGCAACCTGGATAGCCTGGGGCAATTTGCCATATAATATCATTTTCAAATCCATCCTGATAGTCAATATCGCCATTAAAATGATTTAAAAAATCATAAGCTTTGTTATGGTTTTTGGTTAAATTAATTTCTTTGTAAATAAAATCAGTATTTTGATCCGCGGGGACTGCATCAGCACAAATTATGCTGGAAAGATATGGCTGGGTACAATAGCTATTGCCAAACAATAGATTTAATTCCTTACAGTTAATCCTGCGAGGAAGAATTACATTATCCTTCCCATATAATTTGGCGTTATTAATATTTATTTCTTTATCCAAAGTTCCCTTTTTGGAAGCCGTTCTTTTATAATAAACCGCAAAAGCCAATGCCGGAAGAGAAAAGAGGAATGCCCAATAAAAATCCGGGTTATCCAAATAAGCAGTTTTTATAACTAAACCATTTATTAGTATAATCACTAAAAGAAAGGCGCTGCTTAACGAAAAAAAAAATCCTTTTTGAAACATGTTAACACAATTTAAAATTTAGAAAATGAAAAAAACTTACCTTCTTACAATTAGCCTTGTTTTGTTCCTTCTTAAAATTTCCTGAAAAATATCTTCAGATTGGGAAACAGATCTGCGATGGCCTGTGCTGCTTTTTTTACATAATGATCATAGCCCCGCACCGCCTATCATATTTCGCAAAATTTATTTTCAGGATTTTTACTGCTTCCTTTCTTAGAATCACATTCGCTCGGATAAGGTTATCACATTGTCTGAATAATTTTTTTACTTTTTCTCTTACAAATATTTCCAGATTTTTCCCTGCCTTAAAATCTATTGATTTAATAATAATCTTCATAAAATTTATTTTATAAATAGGAAAATAATTTAATTGGAAAAATTTCAAATGGTTTATGTCTTCAAAACTAAGCCGCCAGTATTAGAAGGAGATTAAGAACAAATTAGAAAGCAATTAAAATTATCTAGGCCGCACATTTTCAGCAATGGGGAGTTGTATTAAAACAGTAGTTCCTTTCCCAACAACTGAGTTAACTTTTATCTGGCCTTTGTGTAACTTTATGATGCGATAGACTAAGGGCAAGCCTACACCAAAAGCCAGTAATTGATTTGCTATCTTCCGTTCTGTAAAATGGCTGAAAAATATTCTTCAAATCATTTTCGGAAATGCCTTTGCCGTCGTCTTTTATGGAAATGATTATTTCTTTTGACTCAACCGTTAATTTTATTTTTGTCAGATGATCACGCGAGTATTTGCAGGCGTTGGAAACAACATTTTTTATTGCAGTAAGAAGCTGTTCGGCATTGCCAAATACCAGCAACCTTTCTTCATTTGCGGGCAATCCTTCAAACTGAAGTTTTACTGAGTACTCCTTATTCATTTTTGTAACCTCAACCGGAAGCAACATCAGAACTTCATCAACTCTGATTGAATTAATTTCAATCCCCCCTTTAATACCTGATGTAGTTGCAAACTCTAATAGCGTTTGTGTCAATCTGCCCAACTGGCGAACGCCTGGTAAACAGATTGCATTACGCCCTGGTATTCTTTTGCATCCCTGGTTCTTTGAAGTGATACTTCCAGTTGACTGGAAATAGAAGTTAGTGGATTAGATAATTCATGTGAGGCCGACGAAATAAAGCGTCGCTGCATTTCAAAACTTTGCTGAAGGCGATCTAATAATTCATTCAAAGTTTCAGTGAGATAGTTCCATTCATCCCTGACTTTTCCGGATTTAATTCTGTGTCCAAGGCTCTGTGCAGAGATGTCATGTACTTCATCGGCAATCT
>DAHXOZ010000295.1 GCA_027364635.1 bacterium
AGTCCTGTTTTTTAGCATTCCCGGAAACGAACCTTTTCTTGCTGAAATACTTAATTCTTTTGTTTTATCATTCCAGTTAAAAGTAAATGTAGCAAATGCTCCTTTCTCATAATTGTAAGTATTATTTTCATCTTCGTATAAGGTAAAATGTCCATCGGCCCCTGGGTAAATCCGTAGTTCAATATTATCTGCAGGCTTTTGGGTAGCATATTCCATTACCGGACCCATGGGAATAATCGAACCTGCCTTTACAAATAAAGGCATAATATCTATTGGTGCTTCAGCATCAATCGTTTGTCCGCCATTCAATTTTTTCCCGGTCCAGAAATCGTACCACTCAGTGTTTTTGGGCAAATACACTTTTCTTGTTGAACCCAACTGGTTGGCATGATCGCCGGAATATAATTGTTGCGTTACAGGGTTTACCAAAAAAGAAGGGCCAAACATATACTGATCAGGAATATTATAAACAGCCGGATCATTCCTGAAATCAAAAGCCAGCGAACGCATGATCGTATAATTATCTCTCGTTACTTCACTTGAAAGTGAATAGATATAAGGCAGCAAACGATAACGCAGATCATCGTATTTTAAGAGAATCGATTTTGTTTTTTCATCCCAGTTTTTTGAAAACAAGGCTCTTTCACCTTTTCCATGAATTCTGAAAATCGGGCTGAAAGCGCCAAACTGGAACCATCTTGTAAACAATTCGCGCTGGGTAGGGGTTGACCAATCCGGTATTCCTTCCGGAGATGTATAAGAAATATAACCACCAATATCTGAAGTCCAGTAAGGAATTCCCGACACACATGCATTGATGGCCTGTGGAATTTGGTTTTTAAAAGCAGCAAAAGTGGTAGTAATATCAGAAGACCAAAGAGTGGCTGCATTTCTTTGCTGGCCCGCGAATGCTTGTCGCGCCAATAAAAAAATACGTTTTTTAGGAATATCCCTTCGCCAATGCGTATAAATGCCTTTTGTATGTTCCAGCGAATAGGTATTAAAATAATCGATTCCCTTGCCTGTATATAAATTCGCTGTTTTTCTGTCGTTCGGATCTTTGGTATCAGGCTCGCATTGATCAACCCACCATGCATCCCAGCCGTAACGTTTTATCAAACTATCTCTTGCCTGGTCCCAATACATTTCTCTTGCACCGGGATTGTGGGCATCATAATAAGTGTCTATAGAATGCACAAAAAAATTGTCCCACGTCACGCTGGATAGATATCCCGCATTTTTCAGTTGGTCGTAATCCTGTGTACCTTTTCCAAAGCAAGGCCAGATGGAGATCATTGCATGAAGATGCGCCTTGTGAAGTTCATCCACCATGGCTTTAGGATCGGGATATCTTTCAGGATTCATTATATGAGAGCCAATTGGAGCAGGCGACCAGTAAAACCAATCCTGAACAATCACATCAACCGGAATGTGATTGTTGCGGTAATTATCTTTTACAGATAAAACTTCCTGCTGCGTTTTGTACCTGTCCTGCGATTGAAATAAACCAAAAGCCCATTTTGGATACATTGGCGCTACTCCGGTAAGGTTTCTGTAAAGATCCATTATATGATCAAACGAAGGGCCGTAAAAGAAATAATAATCCACCATCTTACCACTTTCAGAAACATAAGTGTATTGTGTATTTGCCGCTTCATCTCCATAAAATTTTGATTCTGCATAATTATCCCATAACAAACCATATCCTTTTGAAGATAACATTACAGGAATCGCACCGGTCAAATATTTTATAGCCATATCCTGGTTGCGCCCTTTATAATTGATAGAAAGAGAATCCAGCGGATGACAACCGAGGCCAAACAATGCCTCATCTTTTGGAGAATGAAATGACGTAGAACATGCATAGGTATTGATGCCTGCAACTGTTGTATCGCGCATCTGCTTATTAACCGCATCTGCTTCAGCAAGGATAACATTATTATTTAAATCCGAATAAGTAATCGCATTGGTTTTCTTATCCACTTTTATTTTAAGTTTTGAAGTCGTGATAACGACATCATTGCCATTCTCTTTTACTGAAAACTTTTTGAGATAAGATTTTACCGGAAGAACAACCAATGATTTTTTTTCAGGTATTTGATCAAATAACGTATACTTTACTTCGACCAAATCATTATTCAAAAGATAAAGATTCATTAAACCTTTGTCAAGCCTAAAGCTTACACCAAAATCAGTTTTTTTAAAAGACCTGACCTGTGCGGTACAAATATTAATTGACAGTACCAATGTCAAAAAGCTTATGAAACTATTACGTATCGTTCTCATTATAAAGCAATTTTAAATTTTCCCAAATTATTCATTTTTCTCCATAGGGAGGGGCCCTGCGAAAAAAACCATGACAATGGTTAAAAAATCATTGATAATTTTCTTCTTTTGCGTATTGTTTTAACCAAAATAAAAAATCGTATTATTTGTTTATTTACTGTCGGAAATTTTATACACCTTCTTCCAAGGCTTGTTTATACACTTCCAATGCACGTTTTCTTGCAAACTCATGTTTTACCATTTCAGGCAGATAGCCCGGCCTGAAATCTTTAATCCATTTCTTTATATAAACCAATTGCGGGTCAAATTTTTTAATTTGCTCTGAAGGATTAAATATCCTAAAATAAGGCGCGGCATCACAGCCAGTTCCTGCTGCCCACTGCCAGTTTCCGTTGTTGGATGACAATTCATAATCCAGCAGTTTCTGTGCAAAATACGCCTCGCCCCAGCGCCAGTCGATCAACAAATGTTTGCACAGAAAACCTGCAACAATCATGCGTACACGATTATGCATCCAGCCGGTTTCATTTAATTGCCGCATACCGGCGTCAACAATAGGATAACCGGTCTCGCCCTTGCACCAAAGGTCAAATTCCTTTTCATTGTTTCTCCATTTTATTTCATCATATTTCCTTTTAAAAAAGACAACAGATGAATGGCCTGTTACGGAAATCGGATGGTGGTTTGTCGTTTCATGCGTAGCCAATT
>DAHXOZ010000296.1 GCA_027364635.1 bacterium
TGCAGAAATTCATCCGTGTAAATCCCCGGCCTGCCCGCCCGGATGAACCGATAGAACGGGAATGACGAAATCAGCAGTTGTGCTATCTTCCGGCTACCTCTTTGTAAGGCGCATAATTAATTTTATAGTGAAGGAAAATGCTTCCTGCGCCGTGGCAATCTTTTCACCATTGCCTGGCAGTAAACTAACAAACAAAGAGGATTTTTATTTTGGCAATCTTCTCCTGTCAGAAGGATTAGTATTTTTAAGAGCTATTTACATGGTGTATAAGCTGTTTTTTAACTTGATAATCTGTTGCGAAGTTTAATCATGCCCTGAGTGTTGTAAACAGTTCGAAAACGTTTTGCTTTCAATCCCTCATATAGCGGCTTATCATCAGTCCATAAACTTCCTTTCAAATATCTCGTCAATGCAACAAAATCTGAGTCGTCCAAATCTATATCTTTAACTAAATTTTCTGCTTTTTCCCAATCCTTTGGTGGTATTAGTTCTTCATTAATAAATGTAAGTTTCGTCAACATTTTTTCGTAAGCAATTTCTATTTCAAGGTCAGTCAGTTTGGAAATACTTTTGAGTTTGTTCCAGTGTTTGCCAATTTCAAAACGCATATACTGGTTACTAAAGAATTCAAAAATGTTGTCAGAATTAAATATGAGGTCACCGATTGTTCCTTGTGAATTAAGCAGGCAGGAAAAAATGATGTTGGTGTCAACAATTATTTTCTTCATTTAATGAAGCGTTTACGGTTCTTCTTCCACCATCCCTTTTTTACATCGCTTGCCAGCTTGTCCACCTGTTTTTGTGTGGCTTTTGAATTCATCGTTGCTTCTTTATAAGTTAAGTAGTCAACAAGCCTTTGCAGGCCTGTAGTGTCCACAGAAGCAGGCAGACGAATAATCACTTCCTTGGATGTTCTTTCTATTAACATGATCGCATTGCTTTTGTAGTAAAATTAATTGAATTTTTTAACTTCCCCCTCTCCATGGTTCCTGTTCAGTATTACTTATCTTATGCATGATATGGCACATGGTTTTATTAATTGTGCGCAAAAGTATTTGTAGCGGGAAAGTGCATCATCCGGTTACGTCATTGTAAGGCGCATAATCAATTTTATAGTAAAGAAAAAACTTCCTGCGCCGTATTAAGTGTCAGGCCACTCAAGTGGCCAGACACTTAAAAGTCATAAATTTCCTTTCTTCATTTCTTCCACAACATGGTTACAGGCCCTGGCAGTTAAGCTCATGTACAAAATGCTCGGACTTTGATTGCCGGCACTTGCCATACAGGCTCCATCGGTTACAAAAACATTTTTACAATGATGCAAGGCATTCCATTTATCAAGCATGGATGTTTTTGGATCGGTGCCCATTCTGCATCCGCCCATTTCATGTATATCCAAACCCGGCGCCTGCTTACTATCTGAATAATGAATATTTTTTACACCCGCTTTTGTAAACATTTCTTCTGTCTGCACAAAAAAATCATTCAATAATTTATCATCGTTGTCATCGTATTCAACAGAAGTTATTAATTGCGGAATGCCCCATTCATCTTTTTTATCGGTACTTAAACGCACGTGATTTTTTTCTTTAGGAATGGTTTCGCCCTGCACGTAAGCATACACCGTCCATGGCCCCGGTTCGGTCATTGATTCTTTATAGCCTGCTCCCATTTGCTGCGGGTAGGCTTCCCCGTTATTTCTATTACGGCGGGCGCCGGCATACGTTGTATAACCCCCGATAAACCCGGTATCTATTGTATGCAGGTTCCTGTAGTTGGCAATGATAGCATCGGTAGGGTTGCGGCCATTATAATAAGAATCAGTAAAGCCATCGATTTCTCCGCCCAGCGAACCGCGATAATTATGGTGGCAAATATATTTCCCCAGTATGCCACTATCATTTCCCAAGCCATTTGGAAAACGGTTGGATGTAGAATTTAATAAAATGAGATTGCTGTTTAAAGCAGAGCCGTTCACAAAAATAACTTTGGCAAAAAACTCCGTTGCCTGTTTGGTGTTGGTGTCGATAACCCTTACACCTGTTGCTTTTTGTTTTTGTTCATCGTAGATGATAGAATGAACCACAGAAAACGGGCGAATCGTTAAGTTGCCGGTTTTTGCTGCCCATGGAAGCGTGGATGAATTAGAACTGAAGTAACCACCAAACGGGCAGCCTCTCTGGCATAAATTTCGTGCGTGGCATCTTCCCCGTCCCTGGTCGAGATGTATTTGATTGGGCTGCGTTAAATGTGCCCATCTTGCATGAACGAAATACCTGTTGCCGTAATTTTTTAAGATACTTTCTTTTAAATGTTGCTCAACACTATTTAATTCAAAGGGCGGAAGAAATTCGCCATCAGGCATCGCTTCCAAACCATCTTTACTGCCACAGATACCAATAAATTTTTCCACATGCGAATACCAGGGCGCTACGTCTTCATATCTTATGGGCCAGTCCCAGCCATAACCAAAACGTTGCGGGCCTGTAAATTCAAAATTGCTCCAGCGTTGGGTGCATCTTCCCCATGTCAAGCTTTTTCCTCCCACCTGGTAGCCGCGAATCCAGTCAAAAGGTTTCTCCTGGATGTAAGGGTGTTCTTTATCCTTTACAAAAAAATGCATCGCATCTTCCCTGAAAGCATAACATTTTGAGGCAACCGGGTTGTCTTCTTTTTGTTGTAAGGTTAAATCATTGCGGTGAGGAAAATCCCACGGATCTTTTGCCATGGTGGGGTAATCAATTAGATGCTTTACGTCTCTTCCTCTTTCTAAAACCAGTGTTTTAACGCCCTGTTCGCACAACTCTTTAGCCGCCCAGCCCCCACTTATTCCTGAGCCAATCACAATGGCGTCGAATGTATTTTCTTTAATTCCTTTGGTATTGATGTTTCCCATTATTGGTTTGTTTTCTAGAATGTTTTCTATTTGTCTCCGGTGCCTCAGAATATGAACGATGGCATGTTCCCACATTTGTTCAATGTCATAAGTTTGGC
>DAHXOZ010000297.1 GCA_027364635.1 bacterium
GCTATGAACGACTATGAAACGGTAGCGCTAATTGCAGGCGGACATACATTTGGTAAAACCCATGGCGCAGCCGACCCAGGTTCAACTGATTAGGCCACCAGTCGCGGTTAGTTGTGCCACCACCCGCACTGTGCTTTACAGCTCCGCCATGAAACGGGCATTTACTTTCACTATTAATATCGTAGGATGATGTGCCCGATTGTTTATTGTCTTCCATTTTTAATAATTTTTGTTGTTTATACCGTCAAATTTACAATTATCTTTTCGATACCTTTATCTATATATTTTATATTTACATAGATAAAAACTATAACTATGAGTCTAACGGAACAGGCTATAACCCCAAAAAAAATATTTATAAAAGCAAGGCTCATAATTTTTCTTCTGCTTTGAGCTTCAGGAGCTAAAGTTGTATTTTGCAATATCAATTTTCATTATTTAAATTTTTTTCTATGAAGACAAAGTCGTTACATTTCCCGTTAGTATTACTATTACTGGTTTTATTTACTTCCCTTGCGGTTAAAAGTTATGCCCAATCGTACAGGTCAGAAAACTTGTTTTACCTGGTAGGCTCAATGGAAAGTTACCAGTCGTTTGTAAAACATGCTGATGAAATTTCCATAATTTGCCCTGACGTATACCAAATAGATAGCGTGGGCGTGATAACCGGCGAAGTAGACAGGCGCATACTGGAACTTGCGCAAAAAAAGGGCATTAAAGTAATGCCTCTTTTTGCTTCTTTTGATCAGAAAGGAATACATGCATTATTAACCAATGATGCAGCAAGAAAAGAAGCCATAAGGCTGATGTTGTTTTATGCCCGCGAATTTCATTTTTATGGCTGGCAGTTTGATATTGAAAATATCTATTTTACTGATAAGGACGCCTACACTTCTTTTTTTAAACAAACCGCTGATAGTCTGCACAAATATGGTTTTGCTATTTCCAGTGCGGTTGTGAAATCAGACCAGCCCGCGCCCGAAAGTGCGAACCCGGCCTATCATCGTTTTTTATATGAAAGCTGGCGCGGGGCATTTGACATACCCGCAATTGCTGCTGCCAGCGATTTTATTTCCGTCATGACTTACGACCAGCATACGGCTTACACGCCACCCGGCCCGGTAGCAGGCCTTCCATGGATGAAAAGGATCGTGGCCTATTTACTTGATTCGGGTATACCTGCCGATAAAATATCATTGGGCATTCCTAACTATTCAGATTACTGGTTTCCAACAGTAACCGAAAAAGGGCCCGGTTCCACACGGAATGAAATCAGCTATGCTGCCACAAAAGATTTACTCGACAGGTACCAGGCAATTCCTGAATGGATGGAAGATCAGCAGGTATATTTTACCCATTGGGAAACCGGAGGCATTTTTAACTGGCTGTTTATAGAAGATGCAAAATCTTTTTTACCAAAATTTAAACTGGCGTCCGCCAATCATTTACGTGGTATATCAGTGTGGGTACTAGGTTCAGAGGACCCGGCAATATGGGATGTACTTAAGAAGGAATCTGTTACAGTTAGAGTTAAATAATTTTTTTTAGAAAGCAACCCTAATGTGCTGCAAATACAGTAAACAAACTTATTCCACTAATTTTTATTTTTAAAAACTGGTGGAATAAGCTATTGCTGCAAAGCATTTATCTTTTGTTGCTGCAGATGCCAGGTTTTTACAATTAATATTATAAGGGAGCACAGTAAACCAACTTTTTAATCAAATTCTTATTTAAAGTTTGGCAACTATTTGAGACAAAATAATTCCACTTGCTACGGCAGCATTTAGAGATTCTGCGTGGCCTAGCCGCGGAATGGTAATTTGTTGCGGGCAAAGTTTCAACAAATTTTCATGAATCCCTTTCGCTTCATTCCCGATCAAAATAATTCCCTCCTTAATTTTCGGCAATTTAAAAATTGAAATACCGGATAAAGTGGTGGCATATACAGGAATTTTTTTATTTTTTTCAATGAAAGTTTCAAGGTTTGTATAAAATATATTTACCCGAAAAAGGCTGCCCATAGTAGATTGCACTACTTTAGGATTGTAACATTCCACAGAATTTTCGCTGCAGATAATATTTTCAATGGCAAACCAATCTGCAATACGAATAATGGTTCCCAAATTTCCGGGATCCTGCAAATCATCCAACATAATTGAAATTTTGCCGGAGAGATTTTCAATTTCTGTTGACTTATTTTTTTTAAAAACAGCAACCACTTTGTTGGGTGTTTTTAGCTGAGAAATACTTTTTAACCAGTGATCATCTGTTTCAAAAATATTTGCAGGAGGCACATCTTTCAGCAACGATTCATTTTGTAAAAGCCAGTTTTTTTCTGCACAAATGATGGTGCATTCGATCTTTTTTTGCCCCAGCAATTCACCAACTACCTTCGGTCCCTCGGCTATAAAAACACCTTCTTCATCCCTGAATTTTTTATGGCTTAAACTTTGAATATATTTGACAATCTTTTTGCTCAACATGGTTGTAAATTATGAAAGGGATTAACTCCGCTACATTATCCGTACTGTTTTTTTTAGGTATCTCGTTTTCTATTGCAGTTTTACCCGGCTGCATCATTGTTCAAAAGTATCAAAAAAATGTTCCTTTTGTTTTTAAAAATAATATCAAACTTAAAGCAGACAATGTAAGCAAAGATGAAAAAGCGGTTCTCAAATCAAGGTTAAACACTCAACTTACAGACAGCGCGAAGGTAAATGTGAAAGACAAATTTTTCATCTTTCATTATTATGTCAAACCACCGGTTTTTGACACAAATGCTGTTCTCGCCTCTGCCACCAATATGCGTGCGTTGCTTATGAATTCGGGTTTTTATACTCCTGAAATAACTTATAGTTATGATACTGCCACAAAAAAGAGGTACTTAAAGAAGTACCAGAAAAGAGTCACAATCACTTATGATGTAAACACCGGAAAACGAACCATGATAGATACGGTGGCTTATCTTTTTACCAAGCCT
>DAHXOZ010000298.1 GCA_027364635.1 bacterium
AAGGTAAAAGCATTCGCAAATTGGTTATTACTAAACACAATAAGGTTTATTATCGCATCAATAAAGATGAAATCAGTATTTTGGAATTATTTGAAACCAGAATGAATCCTAAAAGAAATAAATACGAATAATTTTTCCTTACTTAAATCACCAGATTTTGATTATGCTAATCCTAAACCAATAGTTTATGAAAAAAGAATTTGGCTGTTACGACCCGGTAAAATACAAAACACCCACCGGCAACCAACTAAATTGTAAAGGCTGGGCGCAGGAAGCGGCATTGAGAATGTTGTTAAACAATCTCAATCCTGATGTAGCTGAAAAGCCTGACGAATTAATTGTATACGGAGGAAGAGGAAAAGCGGCAAGAAATTTTGAAAGTCTTGATCTGATCATTAAAGCTCTAAAAGAACTGGAAAATGATGAATCGCTTTTGATACAAAGTGGCAAACCTGTGGCTATGTTGAAAACACATTCAAACGCTCCAAGAATTTTAATTTCCAATTCTCAACTGGTGCCGAAATGGGCAACGTGGGAAGTATTTGATGAACTGGAGAAAAAAGGGTTAATGATGTTCGGACAAATGACGGCGGGTTCATGGATCTACATCGGCAGCCAGGGAATTGTGCAAGGCACTTACGAGACGTTTGGTGCCGTAGCAAAAAAACATTTTACTAATTCTCTTAAAAATACATTGAGTGTAACAGCAGGATTAGGAGGAATGGGCGGCGCACAGCCGCTCTCTATCACGATGAATAACGGCGTTTGTCTTGCAGCCGAAGTGGACAAATCCAGAATAGAAAAAAGACTAAAAACACGCTACCTCGATGAGAGGATTGAAAACATTGATGAAGCGATAGACAAAGCCATTAAAGCCAAAGAAGAAGGTAATGCGTGGAGCATCGGCGTTCATTGCAATGCAGTAGATTTGCTGCAAAGAATCATTGAAAGAAATGTAACAGTTGATGTTTTAACTGATCAGACATCTGCGCATGATCCGCTGGTCGGTTATGTTCCTTACACACTCACTTTTGAAGAAGCAAATCAATTGCGCATATCTGATCCGGAAAAGTATATTGAACTTTCTTACGCAGCCATGAAAAAGCATGTAGAACTAATGCTTGCCCTGCAAAACAAAGGTGCGGTTACTTTTGATTATGGCAACAACATACGGGCACGGGCATACGAAGCCGGGTTAAAAAACGCTTTTGATTTTCCTGGGTTTGTGCCGGCGTATATTCGCCCCCTTTTTTGCGAAGGTAAAGGTCCTTTTCGCTGGGCTGCTTTAAGCGGCGATCCGGAAGATATTCGTGTAACCGACTCCGTTATGATGGAACTTTTTCCTGAAAATGAAGGAATGATAAGGTGGATAAAAATGGTGCAGGAAAAAATCGCCTTCCAGGGATTGCCTGCACGCATTTGCTGGATAGGACAGGGAGAAAGAGAAAAAGCAGGTCTTGCATTTAATGAACTGGTAAGAACGGGAAAAGTAAAAGCACCGATTGTAATTGGCCGCGATCATTTGGATACAGGTTCTGTTGCAAGCCCCAATCGGGAAACAGAATCAATGCTTGATGGAAGCGACGCCGTAGCAGATTGGCCGGTTTTAAATGCGTTGGTAAATACTGCCGGAGGCGCCAGTTGGGTAAGTTTTCATCATGGCGGAGGCGTAGGAATGGGTTATAGTATTCATGCCGGAATGGTGATCGTTGCTGATGGCACTGACGATGCGGCGTCTAAACTAAGCAGGGTTTTGCGGAACGATCCCGGATTGGGAATTATTCGTCATGCAGATGCTGGTTATGATGTAGCAAAAGATTATGCAAGAAAATTTAACCTGGATATTAAAGAAAGATTGAAATAAACGAGATTAGAAATTCAATTATTTTGTTTGTTTACTGTGCTACTATGCCTATTCAAGCCCCATTCAGCTTTTCAAGGTATTTTCTAAAATACCATTAAGAAAATAATTTCTTTTGGCTTTTCCAAATTTTATTTTACCAGTGAAATAGTTTCTTCATAATAATCTGCTCCCTGTGTTTTTTTAGAATAAAGCACAAATGAGCTGGAGGTAAGCGTTTTAATATCATAAATATCAGTTCCATTAAGTGTAATTTGAGTATCACCTGTCAAAGTATACACAGCAGTATCCTTTTGTCCCTGGAAATCTGAATAAGCTTTGTTATCACTCCTAAATTCAATAGTGGCCCCATTTCCCAAAGTAGTGTCTGAATAATCTACACCTCCCACATGCTGATGATAAATATCGTTTTGGAGTTGCCATGTTCCCTGAACTTTTTCTGCTGTGGTCAAGGTCACTTGCTTTTTCTTGCAGGCTGCAAAGATGAAAACAAGCAAGATTACAAGTAATGGATATTTGATTATTTTTTTCATAATGTTTCTTTGAGTTAAAAATAAAATTAATAAACTTTTAAGCTATATACTAAATATTTAATAGTAACGATAGTATGCTAACAAAATTGCATTTATTGCAGGCAAACCAAGGTTTATAGATGAAAAACAGTAAACTAAAAATCTTCTTGGCATGTAATGTGTAGATAAAAAAAAGGAAACATAATATTCAAAGCTATTTGCTCATATGAACAAATATTTACCATAAAAATTAGTCAAAAAATGAAAAAATTACACTTACAAAAAAACAGCTATTTATTATTGTTATTCACAACTGTAGTTATTTTAATGCTTGCATCATGCAGCAGAAAAATGACCTTCGAAACTTCACGCGTTGTACCTGCCGCAAAAGGTTCGGTTTCTGTAAAAAAAGGGAAGAATAATAATTATGAGATTAATGTAAAAACCATAAACCTTGCCAAACCGCAAGATCTAACTCCCCCTAAAAGCTTATATGTCGTGTGGATGCAGACAGAGGATAATAATGTTAGAAATATAGGGATGATGAAAAGCTCCTCCGGCATTCTTTCTCATACATTAAAA
>DAHXOZ010000299.1 GCA_027364635.1 bacterium
TCGGCAATGAGAAAAAAATTCCATGATGTAAAGTTGGATGGAGTAACGCCCTTTTATCCGGTGCCTGCCAACCTGGTACTGCCACATAAATACAACACGGTAACTATAGATTTTGCGGCTATAGAACCGGCGCTACCAAAACAAGTTTCTTATCAATATAAACTTGAAGGTTATAACGCCGAATGGAGCTCACCAGGAAACAATTCCACCGCAGTTTTCGGTAATATGCCGGCCGGAGATTACACTTTCAGAGTTAAAGCATTAAGTTCATTTGGCGCATGGAGCGAAACGAGCTATAGCTTTCGCGTACTACCAGCCTGGTGGGCCACGTGGTGGGCTTATTCAATTTATATTTTACTGATTGCAGGAATAGGATTTATAGTCAATCGCATTCACATTATAAATCTAAAGAGAAAACAAGAAGAAAAATTTCAGGCGATGCTTGCTACCCAGGAGGAAGAACGTAAACGAATTTCCATCGACTTACATGATGATATTGGAGCAAGGCTTACGAACATAAATTTGCTTTCGGCTTTAGGTCAGAATAAAATAAACGAACCGCAACAAATGGGGGAATATTTAAAACGTATCTCAAGTGAAATCCAAACTTCTGCGGAAGCGCTTGATGATATCGTATGGAATATTGACAGCAAGAACGATACGCTGGAGGAAGTAACAGCCCGTATGAGAAGATATGCCGCCACTGTATTTGATGGAACTGCTATTGAATATACCATTAAGACAGATGAGAACTCTTTACCCGAAAAACTTTCTATTGGCAAGCGCAGGGATTTGTTTTTTGTATTTAAAGAATCGCTCAATAATATTCAAAAGCATGCAATGGCAACAGAAGTAAACATACAAATTGAGGGAAAGCAAGGTGTACTATTCATGAAGATAAAAGACAATGGAAAAGGCTTTGACACCTCTATTCCTACTCATCGAAATGGATTGAAAAATATTCAGAAGCGTATGGAAAAATGGGGTGGAAAATGCAGCGTTACCTCATCTGCAAATAAAGGTTCAATAATAGAAATTACTTTGCCGGATTTAACCACCTCACTCAAAAGAGGTAGATGGAGCTGGTTTAAAAACAGCTAATTTTAAAGTTGTCAATTTTGACAAATACATAATGTGAATTAATGAATGACAACGATTATTATTTTTGAAGACGATGACCAGTTAAGAGATTCCCTGGTAACGCTTATTGGCAACAGCAACAGCAATGATTATACAGTAGAAGGAAATTATTCCAATGCAATGGAAGCCGCTACCATTATTCGCCGCGATAAACCTGATGTGGTTATTATGGATATTAATATGCCCGGAAAAACCGGCTTTGAGGCGGTAAAGGAAATAAAAGAAGCACGCCCACAAACATTCATCATTATGTACACCATGTTTGAAAATGATGAAAGCTTATTCAGCAGTCTATGCGCAGGTGCCAATGGATACATTTTAAAAAAGACTTCTCCCTTTAAATTATTTGAGGCTATCAACGATGTAATGGAAGGAGGAGCGCCCATGTCGCCATCAATAGCGAAGCGGGTGTTACAAAGTTTTGAATTAAAACCATCAACGCAACCGTACAACTTAACTCCACGGGAAAAGGAAATATTGCAGTTACTAATAAAAGGTTATAGCATAAAAGTTATTGCTTCCGAATTAAAAATCTCGTTTGATACTGCCCGCACCCACCTCAAAAATATTTACCCTAAGCTCCATGTAAATTGCGGAAAAGAGGCGATTGCGAAAGTACTTCGCGAAAGAATCATTTAACTTTCATTCCAAATTTTTCTCACTTCTTATCACTCAAAAAGCGTATTGTAACGGCTTTTGATTAGGATGATATTTGTTTCGTAAAAATATTTATAACAAAAAAATTATCAATTATGAAACAAGAATCAAATGCGCCGAACGCGTTAGTTGTTAGTTCAACTCATTATTTATCCAAGCGCCGATCTTTTAAGTATTTATCTATTTTCTTGCCGGCTTTTCTCCTCCTGATCATTTCAAGTTGCAAAAAGGATGCGTTTCAAGACAGCAACCAAAACAGTGAAATAAGCAGCAATGCACAAAAATCAGAGAGAAAGACAAGATGTGTTCCTTTCAAAGCCAACTTCATTACAATGGATGAGATGACTCAGGAAGGAACAGATGCCAATCCTATCCAAAAAGACCATCTCACCGGAACAGGCGTAGGAACAGAGATTGGCAGAGCTTCAATGGAGGTATTTGCAGAAGGAGACATCACTTTACCTTTTCCTGCACTTGTTACTTCTACCGCAACATACACCGCTGCTAATGGTGACAAAATATTTACTACCGGTTGGGGATATGTGCAAGAACCTTCTCCGAATGGCGATCTCCACTTAACCGGCGGCGCCACAGTTACAGGAGGCACAGGTAGATTTAAAGGTGTAACGGGTACCTGGTATGTTGATGTTACAGGAAATATTTTTAAGCCGGAAGGTACACTTGCCATTACCGGTACTATTTGCTATCCGGCAGAGTAAAACTGATAAAATGAAAAGCCGGATTTAGTTGAAAAATCCGGTTTATTCTCCTGGATTTTAAGTTTGCCGGTTATGAAAAAATTATCAAACATTTTCCAATTTACCGGCAAAAGAAATTAAATATGGATTGGACGAATTTGATGAACCCCAAAAAACAAACGGCATGGTATCTATTAAAAAGTCCATTTATAAAAATTAAGGAGCTTCCACATTAGCCCAAAATAGTGGTGAAAATTATTCTGCCTGAAAAACACAATAAGCGCGATTTGCAAGATTTCGCATCAAAAGCGATGTTCTCTGTTTTAAGTTATTTTATTCAAGTAATGAAAGATTAAGAAGCGGAGTATTTTGATTTGACCTGGTAACAACCAGAAATTGACGGATGATAAAAGTGATTAACAGTAAACCAACTTTTATTTGATATTTTTATTTTGGGAT
>DAHXOZ010000029.1 GCA_027364635.1 bacterium
ACGAATCAGTTCTTCAGAAACATTTAAACGAGGAATTTCAAAATCAGTATTTTCAAAGCCGATCTCTTCAAGAGAAGGAAAATGAAAACGCTTTGTTTTGACAAGCTGGTCTAAAAAATTTTCAGATGGAAATGGATTTATTTTTTCTGTATGAAACTTCTGTTTCCACACTTTGGAGTAAGGAGTAAATATCGTGTATGGTTCTCCGTTAGTTTTAATCACCTCCGACTTTTCAAATATTACCTGGTCTTTATAGGTGTGAAACGCGATCTTCTTGTTACTCAAAAATTCTTTTATCTTCTCATCCCTCTCAATCGCGTAAGGTTCATAATCATGATTAGTAAAAACTTCTTTTACTTCAAAAGTGTTACAGATCTTTTCGAAGGCTTTTAACGGTGTATCGTGGATAATATATAATGAAGAACCCGATTTTCTAAGTTGATCGTCCAGCCCTTTTAATATTTGATGAATAAAAGAAACGCGCTTATCCTTTTTTTCCGGAAGCTGATCTAAGATATTTTTATCAAAAATAAACACCGGCAATACCGGGTAATCACTTTTGAGAGAATGAAACAAAGCCGCGTTATCATTGAGACGCAAGTCTCTTCTAAACCAGCAAACACTAATTTTTATCTCTTTCATTTATGAAAATAAATTTTTCAGTGGATTGGTTTTCCTGTTAATATAAGCATGAATTCCACTGCTGATAAAAAGCACTGAAGCTACAACAATAGCAATGTTAACAACAGATTGAGCCGTATTCCAGTTTGCAACCCCAATGGCTATTAAAGCCCACGCTCCGACTAAAGCAAATTCACGCATATTCCGTTTCCATGTAATAAACAGATTGATAATCCCGGCAATAATTATCATAATGATCGCCCACGCAACACCTGAAATACCGAAACCGTTCCAATTGATTTTAGTAAGCCAGGCAGCAACATCAGCCACCAATGCAACCGTTATCCAACCCGAATACAAACAAAACGGCCACCAGACAAATGCAATTTTCTTCAGCGGCAAATCATCCAACTCCATTCTTGTTTTTAAGATGATTTTTATTAAAGAAATGAGCAGTATGATCATTATGATTACAGAAAGGCCTGTATAATTATAGAGCCACGCAAATACCCATAACGAATTGGCTACGCATGAAACGACAAACCACCATCCGATTTCCGTAACAGGCCATTCATCTGTTGTCTTTTTTAAAAGGCCTCGCCCCTGGTAAATCACAAAGGCTAGCAAACCCAAATAAATCAATCCCCAAATAGCAAAAGCATAACCAGCCGGTGTAAAATAATTCTGATACCTGGCAGAAACGGTAGCCATCGTATTACCGTTAAAGATGCCGGTATTGGAAAGATAATTAATGATGATTGTTCCGATCAAAGCGAGGATGTTGGCTATTTGCAGTATTTTTTTCATCTCTGAAATTTTAAATGATTCATTATTCTTTCTTGAGATAAGTAATTGTAACTATAGTCAAAAAAAATTAGAAAGAAATTTCAACTGAAATTTTCATCAAACTTTAAACCAAAAAAAAGGATTGTTATTTAAATCAAATCTTTATTATTCATACAAACCCGCTAAATGATAAAAAGTTTTTTTATCTAATTCTTTAATGCCGCCCGGAGCAATTCCTTCAATGGTGAGTTCTTCCATTCTCAGCCGAATCAACCTGAGGCATCTGTGTCTTACAGCCAATGCCATTTTGCGCACCTGCCGGTATTTCCCTTCAGTAAGCGTAATAAGTAACCATGTGTGAGGATACTTTTCCCTAACGTCAACCGCCCACGGATATAAACTAACAGGATCGGTTATACGAAATAAAGAATCAGGCTTTGCAAGATATTGTTGCCCTTTTTCAATTTCGATATTTACACCTTCTTTAAGACGTTCAAATGTTTCGTCATTCATTTTATTTTGAAGCATTACGAGGTAAGTACGCTTATGTGGATTTTCCCCGGAAAAAATTAATCGCGTAATTTTCTTATCCGTAGTTAAAAGCAACAACCCTTCAGAATCCCTGTCGAGCCTTCCGATAGCATGGGTGCCTTCAGGAAATGCAAAATCAAGATTACCCAACAAAGGAACATCATCGCTGCTTACAAATTGAGAAACCATATTGGCAGGCTTATTAAGAATAAAATAACGATTCATTTACTGGAGGTAAAAAGCAAAATAACAGTAAACACACAAATAACAGGAATTTTTATTTTCTTCCTGGCGATTAATCTTTTTTGAGCCATCCTGTAATACTCATACGTGGTTTGTAAGCTACCAATACTTCATGAGCCAATTCACTGCTTTTAAAGAAAACACTTTTACCACTTAAAGGAGTTATATTTTGAACCTTATCATTATAGTGTATGCACAATTCTCCACCATCTTCTGGTTGCCAGTTTTCATTTAAATAAAGGATCATTGAATATTGCCTGCTCTTATTATTGACAAACTGATCAATGTGTTTTTTATAAAAGCTTCCTTTTTCATAGAGCGTATAATGAAATTCATACCCTGTAATTCCGGTATAGCAGGTACTGTTTAAATAACTTACAAAAGCATCCATCAGATCAAAAAAAGCATTTTCATCCTCATTGTTGTTTTTCCGGTCGAGCCAATAGATCATATCGCTCCTTATTGATTTATCCTGCATTACTACAGCGCCATTTCCAGTTCCCGCCGAACGAAGTTTATTTTGAGAATACAGATTTAAAAGGTTTCCCCTAAGTTTGGATGCAAGAGTTGCATTTAAAAAATTTTCTGTGATGCCAACTTTATTTTCGATATAGCTTTCGATAAGCGCATTAAAAATCGTTTCCAATATGTGCAATTGACGCCGTATTTTTTGTGGCCCAATCTTATGCGAAGTTACTCTCAAAGAACATCCTTAGTTAAAATAAAAGCATCTACAACACTTATTAACTTTAAATTATACAATAAAGAATTACCATTTAAATTTTAAGGGAAAAGATTGAAACACTTAATGGCTATTCATTTAAAATTGGCGATGGCGATCAGCTTATTTACATTAACCAATCGGAAGGAAGACTTGAGTTTAATATCCTAAAGATTTGCACGTGAAGTGCTTTGTTTTGTTTCATTTTCTTTTTTTTATTAACTCCAATACTCCGTTAATAAATGTGAGCGGATGAATAGGATTACCGGGTACATACAAATCAATTTTATATTTTTCTAAAAAGCTTCTGTTCAAAGCAGGACTGCCAGTAAATATTCCACCACTGATAGCATCTGTTCCGGCAAGGATTATTATTTTCGGTTCGGGCATAGCATCATAACATATTTGCAATGGCTGCGCCATGTTTTCTGTAATGGGCCCTGTTATTACAATGCCGTCGGCATGGCGTGGTGAGGCTACAAATTCTATCCCAAACCGGCCCATATCAAAGTTTACATTGCTGCAGGCATTTAGTTCCATTTCACAACTGCCATCTCCACCGGCACATACCTGCCTTAACTTTAAAGAACCGCTGAAGTAGTCATAAATTTCTTTCCTGATCAAGTTAGGATTCAGTTCAATAATTTCATCCGCTCCTTCTTTGATGACAAGTTTTTGGCGCTCATTGGTGGCCATTCGATAGTCTGTTGTAAATTTTATTTTTCGGGGAAAGGCTATTGCACACTCTCCGCAAAAAGTACATTTTCCTAAATCAATGCAAAGAGGGCTTATTGAAATAGCATTTGTTGGGCATAGTTCCATCAGCTCTTTTTCATCAACTTCTGCTTTACTGACGACAGGTCTGCCTCTGAATATACCAGGTACTAATGCAGTTGTCACATCGGGTATATATTGCTTACCCTGGTGGAATAGTATTTTCAGATTGTCAAACATTTTTTTTCAACTTTATAATTTACAAATCATGACCGCAATAACTCAAATCAAAACTTTTATTACAAATCGGAAAATCAGAAATTTCATTGTTCCGTACTGCCAAAGCCACAGCCAGCCAGTTATGGAAAGAAGGATCTTTAATTTTATAGTGCATCAATTCTCCTCTTTCATCTGTAATGGCACAATGGCAAATTTCTCCTCTCCATCCTTCTATCAAAGAAATAGTAAATGAGTTGGGTGAAGGATCAGCTAATGAAGAAGATTTATCATCCTCTTGTGGAAGAGTTTTTATTAATCGCCTGATGTAGCCGATAGACTGATCTATTTCTTTTTTTCTCAAGCGAGCCCGCGAATGAACATCTCCATGATTTTTTATCAGTGGCTGATGCTGTAGTTCAGGATATAAATTATAAGGATGTGAAGAACGGATGTCTCTCTCAATGGCACTCATCCTGGCTGAAATTCCCACCGTCCCAATTGTTGAGGCCTGTTCAGTAGTTATAACACCTGTTTTCTCAAAACGTGCCAAAACACTGGGCATACTGAATAATTCTTCAGATATTTCTTCAAAGTCTTTTTCATACTCATCTAATAAGATTATTAATTCGGAAGCTAATTCAGGAGTAAATGGAAAATTGGTTTTGCCTGCACGGATAAGGCCTTTGGCCAAACGGTTGCCACACCATTTTTGAAAGTAATTAATTAACGGTGTTCTTAATCTTCCATAAACAGCAGAGCCGAGTTGATAAGCCACATCTATACACATGCCGCTTAAATCGCCTGTGTGAACGGCCACCCGCTCCAATTCAAGAGCGAGCGTACGGGCCAATTGCAGATCCCTGCCCGGCTGAAAGTTGCACAGGCTTTCCCAAAGATTTACAAAGGCAACAGAATGCCCAGCCACTGAATCACCCGCTATGTTTTCTGCCAAGGTAACGCGTTGAAGTATTTTTTTCTTTTCAAGAAATAATTGTTCTATACCTCTGTGCTGGTAGCCCAATTGTATTTCGAGATGAAGGATCTGTTCACCATTGCAAATGAAGCGAAAATGGCCGGGCTCAATAATACCGGCATGTATAGGCCCTACGCCCACCTCGTGCAATTCTTCACTTTCAATTTCAAAAAACGGGTAGCCGTCAACGTTACTATTTTTATCAAACCGGTTGAAAGGATAACGAACCGGTTTTAACCAGGGATGATCTGTATAAGCTATGCCAAAATTTTCGTGAATCTCCCTTTCAAATTTTTCAAAAACAAGGTTGTGTTTTGTAAAAGAAGGATATGTTTGTTTTGCATCCGCTACACAGGAAGAGATGTTGATATCGTTAGATTCATCATTGGCAATACAGCAAATCAATTTGATTTTATCCTCGTAAGGAAATCCATAATAATTTACACAATGAGACCCCCGGCTTTTCATTAAAGAGAAAACGTTTAGCTCTAAGAAGATGGAATATTCCAACTCCGGAATATAGGCGAGGGCGATAGCCTGGTTATTTTTAATGCTTACAGATTTCATATTAATGCGGTAAGTTTTTAATTGCTTCCTGAATGAGAGTTACAAATTCCTGCGGCGGATTCAGCCCCAGGTAAACTACCAATCCAAGCAGAAGAAATTGTGATATAGATTCCATTGGATTTATTTTTTCAATATTATCTTCTTTAAAATCAACTGCGGGAGAAAACAGGAGCTTGAATATATTTTTTCCAAAAGCCCAGATGATTACAGTCAGCAATAGCATTACCACTATGAGTACCCACAAATAACCGGCTTCAAACAAAGACCTGAAAATTAAAAATTCGCTGATAAATAAACCGGAAGGAGGCATTGCTGTTGCAGAGAAAAAACCAAGTAACATTACAATTGCACCCGTTAAGTTGTACTTAAAATAATTGCCCACGTCATAAATACTTTTGCTTTTATAAATGCGGTAAACTTGTCCCATTTGAAAGAAAAGGCTTGATTTAATAAAAGCATGAAAAATAATATGCAAAATGGCTGCATAATATCCGATACCTCCGGCTACTAATCCCAGCATCACAATTCCCATGTGTTCAATACTGGAATAGGCAAACATCCTCTTTATATTTTTCACCTTGGTCATATAAACTGTAGCCACAAAAATCGAGAGGATTGCTGCGATCAGGATAACGTGATTGGTCCAAAGGTGTAAGGGTGAATTGGCCATAACCGTATAAATACGAAAGATTCCAACAAATCCCATATTCATTAAAACGCTGGAGAGTATGGCTCCGGCGGGAGAGGGAGCTTTATCTTTTGCGTCTATGCCTGCGGTGTACATAGGCACCAATCCTAATTTAGCGGTAAACCCGGTGAATATAAAAATGAAAGCAAGCCGTAACCAAAATAAATTTAGTTGAGGTGCTTTCTTTATCAGAACAGCGAATGAAAGATCATCTGTACCTGCCTGCTGCAAAGTGAAACTCAAAAATAAAATGCCAATAAATATCAATGTAATGCTAATGGCACAAACAAAAACATATTTCCAGGTGCCTTCCAGCGAGCGGTTATTTCTCCGGTGATAAATAAGAGCAGATGCGCTGAGGGTGGTGAGTTCAACAAAAATCCAGGTGACTGCAATATGGTTAGAAAGATAAGCAGCGCTGATTGACGTAAGCAACGCAACCATTGCAGCAAAATAAATGGCTCTGTGCTTTGGATTGTCCTGCTTGGTATCAAGATAAACATAACTGTGATACATAGCCGGGATACTGATGATGGTTAATGTAACCAGTAACAGGATAGCCAATGCATCGGCAGTAAAATAATTCAACTCGGTTGTATGGATATGCAAATATTCATAAATGGTAAACCCTATTTGCAAAACCAGGAAACCAATAACAAGTAAATAATTATAGGTCTTATTACGGTTAAAAAACAATAAACCACTTATCATAAATGCTCCTGCTAAATATATTCCTGTCATCATGCTTTACTATTATTTTTGTTAGTCCTTTAAGTTTTTTAACTGGTCCACATCCACATCTTTCAATACATCACCGATCCTGTTTACGAAAATGCCCAATAAGAAAACACTGGCAAAAATATCCAACATGATGCCGAGGTTTACCAGCATAGGCATTTCATTACCTACAGCAAGAGATAAAATAAATACGCCGTTTTCAATTACCAGGTAACCCATAACATGCGTTATAATTTTATGCCTGGTTACAATAATGTATAACCCTGTAAACAGCGTGGATAAGGCGACTACAAAATATATCTTACTTATCCGTTCATCAGCAATTGCATTGGATAAAATAAAAGTGGTAATGATGATGAGTGTAATGATAATAAGCGAAATAAAATTGGGCAGATAAGGCTCTGTATCGCGGGTGATCCTGTTTCTTTTTATCACATAATTTAAAAAATACGGGATGGCAATTGCTTTAAAAACAATAGTTTCCAGGAGAACAAAAGTCAGGTTGGCGATATTGATTTGAATAAGTTCAATAAAGGCGATACCAAAAAGCAATACTCCCTGGAATGCGAGTATTTTAATGTAAGTAAGCAAGCGGTGTGCAATACCGAGGTAAAGCAGTGAGATGGTGAATATGATCAATAATACATTTGCCATTTTATTTTTATTTAGTTTTAATCGGTGTTGACGATGTAGATGCAAATTTCATTGTTGGATTCGTTTAGTTTTTATAAAACTTTTCTATCACTTTCAGCTTTTACTTTTCATCTTTTTATTTAAACGATGTCAGGGATTTATTTTTTTACTAACTCTATTACTCTTCATTGCCTGATTTGATTTTGATGTGGATTCTGGAAAAATAGAACTTGTAACCCCTGGCATCAATTAATTTTTCTTTCTTAAATTTTTTTCGGCGCTCTCTATCTGTTTGAGAAAATCTTCTTCTGCTTGTGAAAGTTGATTCTTATTTTGTTCCTTAAATTTTTCATATTCTATTTTGGCCTTGTCAATGGCTTGCAGATGGCTTACAGAGCCTGCATGAAGCAGTATTTCCTTTCCGGTCAATTTCAAGAAATCGTTTAATCGTTCTATCCAATCTTTCATATACATTGGCGTTTGGTTCAGTGCCTGAAGTTCTGCTACTTCCAAATAAGCAGTTACCATTCTGTTTAGCACGTTCAGTTCCTTTTCATTTAAGTAATTTTTTGCAATTTCTGTTTCTGCTTGCGTTGGGTTTCTGCCTTTGAAATTTGTTAATCCCAGATTTGGTTTTGCAGCGTTCACTCTGTTAAAAATTATTTCGGCCGCTGTGTTGCCGTGTGCTGCCCAATGCATTTTATTTTGAATAGTTTTAAAAAATGTTTCGCTCAATTCTGTTTTTGGATCATAATCAATACTGGTGGCATAAATGTCCAACACTTTACGCCAAAAAACTTTTTCGCTGCTGCGTATATCACGAATACGGGCAAGCAGTTCTTCAAAATAATTTCCCTTGCCTCCGCTTTTCAGCAAGTCATCATTAAGTGTAAATCCTTTTATAATGTATTCTTTTAAACGCTGTGTTGCCCATATGCGAAAATGAGTTCCTACATGCGACTTTACACGGTAACCGACTGAAATGATTACATCGAGGTTGAAGTATTGCACATTGCGTTTTACATTTCTGTCTCCTTCTTTTTGAACTGTCAAGTAATCCTTTACAGTTGCTTCCGGTTGCAATTCGCCTTCATCAAAAATATTTTGAATATGCAAACTGATATTCTGTTTGGTGGTTTGAAACAGTTCTGCCATTTGGTTTTGAGAAAGCCAGGCCGTTTCATCTTCCATGCGGACATCCACTTTCGTATTGCCGTTTGGTGACTGGTAAATTAGTATTTGCGTTTTATTTTCCATTGCTTCTCCCTTCAATAATTTTTACTTTTTTTGTTTTGATGCCATAAGCTCATTTCAATTTCTTCAGGTTTTTATTTCCCAGTAATGATTTCATTTGAGTAATTGCAATTTGATTGAGTTGTTGCAATCGTTCGCTCTGTTTTAAGCCGTGATGAATTAAAACAGAATTAATGCTTTCCATGTTTGATAAAACCACCAGTTGTTCAATGGTTGCGCCATCACGAATATTGCCTTCAGCTTTTGGGTTTTCATCCCGCCACTGTTTGGCAGTCATTCCCAACAAAGCCACGTTCAGCATATCGGCTTCGTTAGCATACACAAAGTTGATTTGGTCTTTTGCAAGTTGCGGTGGAATAAGTTTTTCTTTTATTGCATCAGTGTGGATGTGATAATTGACTTTTGCAAGAGTTCGTTGAAGATTCCATTCTAATTTGAGGCGATCGTTTTCATCTTCTTTGAGGCGTTGAAATTCTTTGATAAGATATAATTTGAATTCGGGGCTTAACCAACTTCCAAACTCAAAAGCAATATCACGATGAGCAAAAGTGCCACTGTCATATCTGCCGGTTTTGGCAATAATTCCAATCGCATTGGTTGACTCGCTCCATTTTTTCACAGAAAGGACAAATGAGTTCAATCCTGTTTGTTTTTTAATTAGGTCGAATTCGACCGAATTAAAACTGGGGTTGTATATCTGCTCCCAGGTTCCGAGGAACTCAACAGTATTACGGTTTCGCAGCCAGTTTTTTATAATAGTATCGTCACCAAAAGGTTTTATCATATCAGTTAATGAAATGTAATCTTCATTTTCTTTTCTGATAATAGTTACCGGAGTTCCTTTTACGTTTATTGTTTTGCTTTTTGCCATATTCTAATTATTATTAAACGCATCGAATTCGATGCGTTTAATAACCGAATTCGGGATAATTAAAAATTTACTTAATCATTTGTCATGTCACCAATTCAAGTGCCTGAATCTTTTGCCCATTACTCACTCCCAATTTAACTAAACTGCCCCAACACCAATAACACTCCCAAAAAAATCAATAAGCTAACTGATGATAATGCGAGTATATATTGTGCATTATGATTCATGCGGAATCTTGCCGTGAAAGATTCAAGAACTCCAACAGTAACCGCATATAAAATCTGAATACCAAAAAATATAGGAATGGTAAGACATAATGGAAAACTACCCATAAACAGGTTCGCAATCAACGCACCATACATGGCAAACTTTAAATTGGTAGCATACAAAATTAAGCCCAGGTCAAATCCGCTGTTATCAAGTATCATCACTTCATGAACCATGGTAAGTTCCAAATGTGTCTTGGGATCATCAAAAGGCATGCGGCTGTTTTCAACCAACGAAATCATTACCAAAACAAATGTGGCCAATACGCCCAAAATGTAAGAAATGTAAGACCCAAAATGTAATGAAGCAAAAATTTGCTGAAAAGAAGTGTGCCCTGTAAGAAGTGCTAATGAACCCATCAAAATAAAAAAGGCTGGTTCGGCAAACATAGAAAACAAGGCTTCCCGGCTTGCACCCATTCCTTCAAAACTGCTGCCGGTATCCAATGCAGAAATGATGCTGAAAAATTTTCCTGTTCCCAACACGTATGCAAAAAATACAAAATCTCCATCAAAGGAAATCATGCCTTTATACTGACCAAAAGGGATTACAAGAATGGCCATAATAACCGAAGCAAAATAAATACTTGGCGCTATCTGAAAAATAAAGCTGGTGGTTGTGCTGTACACTGCGCCTTTCTTAAACAAGCGAAAAATATCTTTCATCGGTTGAAGAATACCGGGGCCTTTGCGGCCGGAAGTAATGCTCTTTGTCCGGATGATGATGCCGGTAAAGAAAATGCTTGCCACAATTATTAATATAAAACTTATCATTTTTATACCTGGTTTAAAAACTTTATTAATGAGTTAATATATTCGAATAGAAATGGGATGGCTAGCACAAGTAAAATAAAAACCATTCCATACAATATATAAAACTGGAGATTCCCGTTTTGCAAAAAAGTAAACCGGTTAAAGAATTTTTTTAATAATAGTAAAGGATGATCAATAAATTTTTCTTCAATTTTATCATAAGGATGCGTCTCCTGTCCTCCTGTTTCAGGGAATACGCCTGTTATTTCCTTTTTATCTTTATGAATAGAAAAAAGAGGTTCGGCGAGTTTCCTGTATGCACGAATGAAGGAACTGGCGGTATATTGCATTTTAGGAGTAGGAGCAATGTAACCACAACCCCAGGTAACATTCACAGTCTGCGGTTTGTTGCTTGTAATTCTTTTTCTTACAAAAAATAGTAACCCTGCCAACCCTAAAAATATCGCGGAACATAATCCAATCATGGACATAGTTCCCGTAAGAGGAATGATTTCTCCGGAGATATTATTTTCGGTAAGGTGTGTAAATAAATTGAGTGGTTCTGATAGCGCCATAACAAATGTTTTTGGAAACAACCCAATAGCCATGATGAGCATAACTACTGTGTACAGAGGAATTAATTTTCCAAATGTTGCTTCTGCAGGTGTATGCGGTAAATTGCTACGGCCTGAGCCAAGAAAAATGGCACCAAACGCTTTTGTAAAGCATAAAATAGCAAGGCCTCCAATAAGGGCTAACCCGAAAAGAGCAAATACGATAGATGAAAGTAAAGCCTTATCTGATCCATGTAAACCTGTAAACAATCCATTATAAATAAGAAACTCAGAAACAAATCCATTGAAAGGAGGTAAACCACAAATAGCCAACGCAGCAATGAGAAATAGAAATGCAGTATGTGGCATTCGCTTTACCAAACCACCTAATTTTTCAATATCCATTGTGTGAATTGATTGGTAAACATTACCCGCACCATAAAATAAAAGTGATTTAAAAAGTGAGTGGTTCAATGTATGAAGGAGAGCTCCTGCAAATCCCAAAATGGTTAAAAAATGATTTCCTTTTCCAATTCCAATGCAACCTATGCCAATACCTATTCCGATAATCCCGATATTTTCAATACTGTGATAGGCCAGCAGTCTTTTAAGGTTGTGTTGTATAATGGCAAGCATTACTCCATAAAGCCCTGAAATAATGGAAATAAACAAGATGATATATCCAATAATGAGGTAGTCACTTTTAATTACTAACAGCATTCGCAAAATGCCATAGATACCTATTTTAATAATTACTCCCGACATTACTCCGGATATATGTGAAGGTGATGCAGGATGCGCATAAGGCAACCATGTGTGAAAAGGAACGAAACCCGCTTTTATAGCAAATCCAATAAAGAAACATAGAAATAATGCAAGTCCTGTTCCCAAAGAATTACTGGTAGAGAAAAGTGTGATTGCTTTAAAATCGTAAGAGTTTGTGCGCATGGCTACCCAGATAAAGCCAAGCGTTAAAAACATGATACCTATATGCGACTGGATTAAAAAATTGATCCCGGCATTTAAGGTCGCTCTTTTATAATGTTCAAAAATTATTAGAATAAAAGAAGATAAAGCCATTACTTCCCAGGCGACTAAAAAGGCTATAGTGTTTTGCAAAGAGCAGATGGCTATTAGGCTTGACTGCACCAATATATAACTGATACAATGCAGCGACAGGTTGGATTTTTGCGAGCGGTACGCCTTCATATATTGCAAACCATAAAAAGCCCCGGTGATGAAAGTGAAATTGATAATTAAAATAAACCAGCCCGATAATGCGTCTATGCGTACCGGTATTTTATCGGTTACCAATGAACCCTGAAATATATATTCAACGCTTTCGCCGGCTAATGCATGAAAAGACAGGATGCTGCTGAGGATAGCAATTATAATAACAGCCGCCACAGTAATCATTCCTTTCCATCTTACCGGCACAAATGGAATCAGCAAAATTGCTGAAAGGATAATGACTACGAACGCTGTTATAATTGCCATTATATAAATTTAAAAAGGGTTCCTAAAAACACCACGACAATAAAAAAAATGCCATATAAAATATACATCTGGATTTTGCCATTTTGAATAAATTGAAAATAATTCATGGAATAAAGAAGCCTGTCAACAATGCCATTAAAAATCCTTGTTACAAAAAAATCATTGTAATGCGATGAATGCTTTCTTTCAGCAGGAAATATTTCACCGGCTGAAATCTCTTTATATTTCTTCTTTTCAAGAATGATAAAATTCAACAACTTTCCGAGCGACTTTGAAAAGGATTTCCCTGTGTATTGCATCCTTGCATTTGGAACAGCGTAGCCGCAGCCCCAGGTTGTACTTCTTGATACCTTCCTGGTACGGGAAAGACTTTTTCTTACCGCATAAATTACCAGGAGAAGCAGAATAAACAGCATTGAAAATTTCCCTATGGATGATATACTGTTAAGTAAAGAAGAAGGAATCAAATTGCTTGTAACAGATACAGCCGGAATAAACCGCAATACAATTTCATTTACTAATGAAAAATAGAATTGGGGAAACAAGCCGATAGAAATCATGATGATTAAAATAAAATATTGAGGCAGCCGCATACCTAATGAAACTTCCCTGGGTTGTTGGTGTAAGTGAGTTCGCGGATTGCCAAGAAATATCGTTCCAAAACTTTTTGTAAAAGTGAGCATCGAAATTCCCCCGATCAATGCAAGCCCGGCCAGTGTAAATATCATCAGGGAAATGTATAAAATGCTGATTGATTTGATGCCGAGCAGGATGCCACTGTAAATTAGAAACTCAGAAACGAATCCATTAAATGGAGGAAGTCCTCCGATGGCCATTGCCCCTGCCAGGAACAATAGGGCTGTTTGCGGCATAGTGCGTATCAATCCACCCAGCTTTTCCATATCCCGTGTATGCGTTTGTTGATAAACAGAGCCAGCAGTAAAAAAAAGGAGTGATTTAAAAAGCGAATGATTTAATGTGTGAAGCAAAGCTCCTCCAAATCCCAAAATAATCATAACAGAATTTCCGGTTCCTATTCCCATTAATCCAATACCGAGGCCAATGCCTATAATCCCGATATTTTCGATGGTACAATAGGCAAGCATTTTTTTAAAATCCCTGTGAACAGCAGCATTCAGGATGCCATACAATCCCGTAAGAACAGAAAGGGTAATAATTATTTCACCTATCAATGTATAATCCTGCTTAAGAAAAAAAATCATCCGGAATATTCCATAGATACCCAACTTAACAATAACACCAGACATGACTCCGGAAATGTGTGAGGGCGCAGCAGGATGCGCTTGTGGCAGCCATGAGTGTAATGGAATAAAACCTGCTTTAATACCAAACCCAACAAAAAATAATACAAACAACCAACGATTTGGGTTAGACGAAAAGAATTTTTCAATTGCAGAAAAATCAAATGAACCTTCAGCATAATAAACCCAAATGAATGCAGCAGCAAGAAACAGAACTCCAATATGCATCTGCACGAGATAATTGATACCGGCTTTTAGGGTTGCTTTTTTTTGATGCTCAAAGATGACAAGCAGAAAAGATGAAATGGACATCAGCTCCCACACAATCAGAAAAGCTAAACCATTTTGCACCATGCAAACCCATAGCATGGACGATTGAAATAGCAGGAATAATATCCAATGCATAGAAAGATTGGCCCTTTGCTCATTGTATTGTTTCATATATCCAATGCCATAAAAAGCCCCGTTAATACAGGTTAAATTGATGATGAGAATAAACCATGCCGATAAGCTGTCTATTTGAAATGAAATGTTTCCAAAAACAAGTGCTTTGCTAATTACTATCTCAATCGTATTTCCTGTTAATGCATTAATTGCTGGAATGGAGGTGATAGCAGCCATTAAAAGAACAAAAATAAAATTAGCTTTTGACCGGATTGAATGCGGCAGCAATGGGATTGAAATCATTCCGGCAATTGGTATTACAAAGGATAAAAAAAGTAACAAAGAGTTCGTCATTAATAATTGATATTGTATTTGTTATTAGCTTGCCTGATTTTTATCCACATTAAAGTTATGAATATCTTTCAATCCTTTTTTCTAATTATTATTCAACTTCACAGTCAATTGTTTCAAATAGTTTGAAAGGAAGCGTATTCTTGATTGCAATAAAGGGCCGGTTAAATCCTTCTACTCAATTAGCCATTGCACTTATTCGTTCTTTAATACCCTAAAAAGCAACTTCGCTATGACAATATTTTTCCATTGTTGATCGTTTTTTTTCTGAAGTGAATAAGTCTATTTCGCTAATTATTTTGTCAACAAACCGGGAAATAATATGTCCGTTTACTTTCTTTTGTTGAAGCGCTTTGATGGCTGTATCAATATACCGTTTAACTTCTTCCTGTGAAGCACAAAATAAAATTTTGTTGATGAGCTTTATCCTGTATTCTTCTAATGATAACGGCATATCCGGTCTTTTTTAAAAGTATGATAACTATGTTTCTTTTTCGAAAACATTCCTTCAGGATTATTTTGAGGCTAAAAGTGAAATCTTTAATCAATCAACTTTTTCGATATTAATCCTCCAAATAAAAATGGTTTGAGAGGTTAATATAGGAAATGCCATTTATGAAATAGTAATTAAAACCCGTGGCGTGTAAATTCCGGGCTAATTTTTATTTACCAGTTATTCATTTGTTCTTTTACAATTCTTTCGTATTTATTTACCTCTTTTTCTTTCCAGTCGGGATCATATTTAACAAACCAGCTAAGCCATAATGTGCGTGAAAATCGCATGAGAAGAGGTTGTAAGAAGATAACCAATGCGGAATTTATAGCAAGCCAATATAAAATGCGGTTATCATCTACAGAAAGACCAATAAATATCCACCAGGCAATAAATGTAAAACCACTTAAGAAAACAGTAACAATATAGCTAACATACCCGGTACCATAATAAAAGCCGACTTCAATTTCTGTAGGCTGTTTACATTCCGGGCAATTCTCATGCATTTTTAAATTATTTTTGAAATCATAAGCATTATCTTTTAAAAATATTTTTCCTTCCCTACAATGTGGACATCGGTTGGTGAGTATTGCCCAAATATAGGAGGGCTTTTTTTCTCTATGATTCTTAATTTTATTTATTGGGATGGACACTGGTAAATTATTCATTTTTATTAATTTGTTTTCCCTTTCCTTATTTTGATTTTATCCAAAAATGTAACAGCTTTCCCATTTGCTTTTCCACAAGGTCATATCCCTGAGGCATTTGAATATCAAAAGTATGATAAGTTGCTACCCTTGTACCTGCCGGCATTTTCTCCAATTGACTAAATAAATAGGAATTGTAATAATTATACAAGGATAAGGAATAATCAATTTTGTAATCAATTTTTGAAGTACCCATTACATTTTCATAAAAGGAATTGTAAAAATAAAAGTGATCAAATTGCTTAAAATCAATCTGGGTAAAATTTCCATGCACAAATGAGAGATTATGTAATCTCAGCCTGTTTTTTGCTTCCCTGGCAACATTAATTAATTCTATTCTCTGTTCAATCCCATAAAAAAATCCTTGGGGTTTATAATGTGATGCCACTAAGCAAAACTTACCTGCTCCACTTCCTATATCTAAAATTTTCGCTCCCTCCTTTGGCACCAGAAACGCTGAAGCGTGTTCGGCCACTTGTAAAGGTGTCCAATGTAGTTCAGCTAATTTTTGTATGCGGAGCGGATAAAGGCTGTTAAATTTATCATCATCAATAAACCATTCATCTGTTTCCAAACTATTTTGCAATTTTGCCGGCATAATTAACTAACTAAATTTTGGGAATCGTTATTCTTTGGGGCTCTGTTAATCGTTGTATTATGATGGCGCTCTTCCGGAAGTTTCATGATGCAAAATTACCGGCAACCCTTCATAATAAAAGTAAACCTTATCAATCCTGAAAGTATCTTTTGTTACTTTTTAAAAAAGTAAATTTGTGGTATATGAGTTTAAAAGGAATTTTCCCGATAGATGAATGGGATTTTAAAAGTAATTCAGTAATTGTTGATCTGCCTCCGGATGAGTTAACTATGCTCACAGCTAATATGTCTACACAAGTATTTTCTAAAGGGGAAATTATTTTTCGTGAAGGAGCGTACGCAACGGGTATTTTTTTATTGTGTGATGGCAAAGCAAAAAAATATAAAGCAGATAAAGAAGGGAAAGAACAAATTATATACGTAGCAAATAAAGGGGAGATAATGGGATATCATGCAATCCTTGCAGAAGAACGTTATCCTGATTCAGCAGCAGTGTTGGAAGATAGCCGGATAGCTTTTATTCCCAAAGAAGATTTTCTAAAAGTATTGGGGAAATCAAAAGTATTATCGCAACGTTTATTAAAAACATTAAGCCATGAATTTTTTGTTCTTGCCAATAGTGTAGCACTTTTTGCCCAGCGAAGTGTAAGGGAAAGATTTGCCATGCAATTAGTTTTAATGCGTGAAAAATATAAGGAAAATTTTACACCGGGTATGGCGGTTGAAATCAATTTGTCAAGAGAAGATTTAGCAAGTCTGGTGGGTACTGCAAGAGAAAATATTTTGCGAATACTGAAAGATTTTAAAGAAGAAGGCATTCTTGAAACAAGAGGTAGGAAAATTATTATTAAAGATGTAAATAAGTTACTGGCAATAGCCAATTATTAAACATTAAATACAAGAAGATTTATTCATTTATATTGGCGGGCAAGCAGCCGGGCCGTAGCTGCAAACACGCCGCAATTGCCCCACCTTGGTTTTAGTACGGTTTCACAACTTTTGCTCATATAGAAATATTGACAAGAATATGTTGGCATTTTTTCTTCTTCCTAAAATCCGCAATTAGGGCCAGTGATTGTTGATCGTAGCTGTGTTTTTCATAATTATATTTAAGGTTTAAACTTCATAACACTTTTACTATGTAAGCTGTTTATTGATCGCCGATACAATTGTTTTTATATCAACTTCTGATTTATAGGCATAAGAAGTTTTGTAAGCAAATACCCCATTTACATTCGCTAATTCATTATTTACTTCTGATTTCACAACCTGCTCATATAATGTTTGGTAGACTATAAGTTTAAAGATGCTCTAAGATACATGAAACAGCATCCACGTGTTTTAATTATAAGGGTGTATCAATTACCAATTATTGATGCTACAGAAATACAAATTATGAAAGGCATCTATGCTGAATGCAAAAAAACCATACTAAAATAATTTTGTCAGAATTAAATTCTCCACAAGTATTAAGGGAATTAAAAGAAGCCAGCGCGGCTACTTTTTGCAATTGGCAAAGGAAACGTAGCCGCTACTTTTGAAGAAGCTTTGGAAAAGGCAAAAAATATTTAATCTATGCAAGCTTTTTTTTAAATAATATTTATTATTTTTCAAAAAAATACAGAGGCGTTCAAATGAAATACCCTTCCAACTAACCAATATTATCTCTCTGTAATATAACGAAACTGCCAAATAAAGCTTAAACCAGAAATGAAAAAGTCAGTGGAAAATAAATCCTTTTCGGTTTTAATACCCGATGGTGAAAGTATATTTGCCTTAAAGGTTTTACGGTGTTTAGGAGAAATAAAAGGCATTAAAGTTTATATTCTTTCAAATGATCCACAAGCGAAAGTCCGCTATTCGCGCTATTGCAATAAATTCATTACCTACATTGGAAAAAAGGATTCAGATCGTTTAACAGCAATCACCAATGCATTGATAAAAATAAAAGCAGATGTTATCTTACCCGTAGACATCCCAACCATCAGGTTACTCTCTGCCAATCAAAAGGAAATTGAAAAAATAACAAGGATAGCTCCATTACCCATAATTGAACATATCGACATCGCTGATGACAAATGGTTAACGTTTAACTGGATGAATGAAAACAAAATCGCTACCCCTACTGCAGTATTATGCCAGCCTGGAAATGATTTTGAAGAAAAATTGTTACCTATTTCTTTTCCTGTACTCATTAAACCAAGAAGGGGATCAGGGGGAGAAGGAATAGAAATCTTCCGGGATAAGGCATCGCTGGTAAATTTTTGCGGAAAAAATATCCAATCAAATCAATTAATTGTACAACCTTTTATTAAAGGTTTTGATATCGACTGTAGTATTTTATGTAAAGAGGGAGATATATTAGCGTTTACTATCCAGAAGAGATTTGTTTATACAGATAAACCCGTATCAGGCGAACTTGCTGTTGATTTCCTTTATCACGAAAGTACTTATCAGACGGTAAAAGAACTGGCCAAAAAATTCTGCTGGTCCGGTATTGCACATATTGACCTCAGGTATGATGAAAATGACCAACAAATTAAAGTGATTGAAATAAACCCCCGTTTCTGGGCATCAGTTTATTACTCCTTATTTGCAGGAGTTAATTTTCCATACCTGGCTTGCCTATTCGCATTAAAATCCGAACTACCAAAAGTTGAATTTTGTTCAAAACGTCTTATACAACTGAGGAGCGCTGTTAAAATAATTCTCCAAAGAATGATCAACAGAAAAAGAAAGGATCTTTACTTTGACAATATTTTTCTGGACCAGATTTCTTTTAAAGACCCATTGCCTTACTTAGTTTCTAAATATCCAACCCTATTTAGTAAACTATTCGGTAAAACCTCTTAATAAGTTGGCTCTTCTATTTTAGTTATCTATTCAAAAACAAAAATCGGGATTATTTGTCGTTTTACTGGTTAACGTTGCTTCTGTTATCATCCTTGTTCTTCTATTACTTATTTTCTTTCGCCGCAAGTCGTTAATAATTTGTTAACTAACATTTTAGCATGAACATTCGCCCAACCAATTAAATAGTTTTATCCACTATATTCCCGTAGACTCATAAAAAATCGTAACTATGATGAAACTATTTATTTCGGTAGCATTTTTATTGATAACCCATATTGCGCCTTCGCCCTGGCTAAACAATCTTGAAAAGGCCGAACAAATAGCAAAAACTGAGCACAAGCTAATCCTGCTGAATTTTTCAGGCTCTGATTGGTGCATTCCCTGTATGAAACTTCGTGCAGATATTTTTAATTCTGATGTCTTCATGGAGTACGCTAAAGAAAATTTAATTCTTGTAAATGCCGACTTTCCAAGGAAAAAGAAAGATGAACTTTCGAAAGAACAACAAAAGGAAAATGATGCGCTGGCTGCAAAATACAACCCAGATGGCAGATTTCCCTTTACCATCTTACTGGACAGCAAGGGAAATAAATTGAGAGTATGGGATGGTTATTATAGCCAGGGGCCTGATGATTTTATTGATGAACTTTCCTCGGTAAAAGAGTAAATAATATGACACAACCACAGGCATATAAGCGAGCAATGAAGCTTATGGGCAACCAGTTTGAACTAACTGTGGTAGCGCATACCCATGAATGGGCCAACCAAATGATAGATGAAGGGGTGAGAGAAATACAACGAATCGAAAAATTACTCACCACCTTTAGTGATGACAGCGAAACCAATCTTATTAATCGTAATGCAGGAATTCAAGCGGTATCTGTAAGTGATGAAACTTTCGGAATTATAGAAAGAAGTATAAAAATTTCTTCAGTTACGCAGGGCGCCTTTGATATTACCTACGGTAGCATTGATAAGAAGCTATGGAATTTTGATCAGACAATGACTTCGCTGCCCCCTGCAAAAAAAGCAAAAAAAATGGTTCGGCTGATCAATTATAAAAACATTGAGCTTGACACAGATAAGAAAACGGTTTTTTTAAAAGAGAAAGGTATGAGGATCGGGTTTGGTGGAATAGGTAAAGGATATGCGGCTGAAATGGCCAAGGAAGTAATGAAGAAAAAAGGAGTAACCAGCGGCATAGTAAATGCTTCCGGCGATCTGACTACATGGGGCACACAGCCTGATGGGAAGCCCTGGACTGTTGGTATTGTTCATCCTGATTATAAAGGTTACCCGTTTTCTTATATGGATATTAGTGATATGGCAGTAGCTACTTCTGGCAATTATGAAAAGTTTGTAATGATCGATGGCAAAAAATATTCTCACACAATTGATCCGCATACCGGCCTTCCGGTTAGCGGCATTAAAAGTGTAACAATCATTTCGCCCAATGCTGAAATATGTGATGCAATGGCTACGCCTGTTATGATCATGGGGATTGAACATGGACTCCACCTGATCAACCAGCTAAAGCAGGTTGAATGCCTTATTATTGATGACAACAATAAAATTTATACTTCACATAATATAAAATGCAATTAACTTTTAGTATGAAAAATAAAATAATATTACTCCCCGTCATTGCCCTTTTTGTACTGAGCATTACTACAGGCTGCGCCGACGTAAAAGAGTATCAGAAAAACAAAATAAATGATGCAGAAATGCAACTAAATTCACGAAAAGTTGAAAAAACCGAACTCAATTTTGAAAGTTACCGTGAAGGAGCAAGCGGTGCCAACGCAGGAAAAATAGGTGGTGGTTGCGGCTGCAACTAAAGAAATATTTAAAGAATTAAAAGTAATTGATAAGAATTAAAAACAAGCAATGAAGAAAATTTGTCTAACAGTTGTCGGCCTTTATTTCTCGCTTTTATCTGCTTTTTCTCAGCAGTATAACGTAGATACTACCTCTTATAAAAATCAAAACCTGAAGTTGGAAGAAGTGAATTTGGTTTCAGGTTATTTTAACCAGGATGGAGATCATTCTGCAATTACAGGTGGTATTGGCAGTCAAAAACTGAGTGATGTTTCTAATGTTTTTGAATTGAAATTTGTAAAGCAAAATGAGATCAACAATAAATATACCCTCGATTTTGAAGCAGGTTTTGACCATCATACGTCTGCATCACAGGCTTACGTAAATCCCTTGGGTACCGCAAGGGGTTGGGGAAACAGGTTTTATCCTTCTGTCAACTGGCAGGTAGAAAAAGGCAATGGCGTAACTATCGGGGTGGGAACTTCATTATCCACTGAAGTTAATTATCACTCCATTGGCCTCGATTTCTCTTTAGGTAAAACATCAAAAAATAAAAACACAGACATCAATTTTAAAGGACAGGCTTATTTTGACCACGTAGTTTTGATCGAACCTACAGAATTTATACCCAAACCTGTAGAAACAGGGCCAACCACTTACACAACCGCAAGCGGAAATATAATTTCTTCCAGCGGACAAATTATAAAAGTGCGCATACCAAGAACACCGAGATACACTTTTTCAGGTTCACTTACTTTATCACAGGTAGTTAATAAAAATTTTCAACTTGCTCTAATAGCTGTAGGAGTAGCACAAGATGGTTATTTAGGACTTCCCTTTCACCGTGTCTATTTCACTGACGGAAGTGAAAAAATTGAGAATCTTCCTTCTACAAGGTTTAAACTTCCGCTAGGTATCCGTATGAATTATTTCCTTGGAGATAAAATAATTTTACGTAGCTATTATCGATATTACACAGACGACTGGGGAATAAAAGCGCACACAGCCAGCCTGGAAGTGCCTTATAAAGTTTCGCCGTTTGTCTCGATAAGTCCATTCTACAGGTATTATATCCAAACGGCCTCCAGTTATTTTGCTCCATACGCAAAGCACCCGGTTACAGACACTTATTATACAAGCAATTATAACCTTTCGGCATTTTCGTCGCAGTATTTTGGAGTCAACATTAGGATAACACCGGAAAAAGGAGTCTTAAATATACCTTTTTTCAATATGGTTGATTTACGGTACGGCCGATACTCACAAACGACAGGTTTGCAGGCAAATAACGTGGGGATCAACCTTAGGTTTAAATAAACATAGTCTGGGTTGAAAACGTAAGGGGCTTCCGGGTTGGGGAGTCCCTTTTTTATTTTAAAAAATTCTGCAAAAAAGCAAAATAGAAATCCCTTCAATTTGTTAGTTTACTGCACAATACTTCAATTTCACTTCAACAAAAAGTGTAATTTTATTTGAAAGACCCAAAAATGAAAGAAGAAAGTCCGAACGTTTTGGTTCAAAATATTTCAGAAGAATGGATTTCAAAAAAAGTTCATGATTTACGAAACTTTTATGCTTCGGGTAAAACAAAAAATATTGATTTCAGAATACGTCAATTAAAAATTTTAAAAGCTGCTATAAAAAAATTTGAACCGGAAATTACTCACGCCCTTTGGGAAGATTTACACAAATCAAAAGAAGAAGTTTACCTGACTGAAATAAGTATTACACTACAGGAAATTGATCACCATCTGAAAAATTTAAAGAATTGGGCCCGGCCTTCAAAAGTACCCACACCAATCTATTTAAAACCTTCATCCGGTAAAATTATTTATGAGCCACTGGGAGTTGCATTGATCATTGCCCCATGGAATTATCCTTTCCAATTACTTTTCTATCCGCTGGTGGGAGCCATTTCAGCGGGTTGCTGTGCAATAATGAAACCTTCTGAATTCGCCCCTCATATTTCCCGGCTTGCGGAAAAAATAGTTAAAGAAATTTTTGAAGAAAATTATATTTCCGTGACACAGGGAGATCAGGAAACAGGGGAAGTTCTGTTGCACCAACGCTTCGATGTCATCTTTTTTACCGGTAGCAGTAACGTTGGTAAGATCGTAATGAAAGCCGCGGCTGAATACCTCACACCGGTAATTCTTGAACTGGGAGGAAAAAGCCCCTGTATTGTTGATAAATCAGCCAATATTGACATTGCTGCAAAAAGAATCGCATGGGGAAAGATTATAAATGCAGGACAAACTTGTATCGCACCTGATTATGTGCTCGTACATGAATCCGTAAAAGAAATTTTGCTTGAAAAACTTGAAGCAGCTTTCAACAAAATGTTGGGAAGCAGTATACGCCAAAGTGAACACTATGGCCGGATTGTGAATGAACGCGCTTTTAAAAGGCTGGCTCATCTTTTGGAAGGAGAAAATATCTACTGGGGTGGAAAAGTTGACGAAGAAAGCCTTTTTATATCGCCGACCATTTTGGATAATGTAAACCCTGATTCCCCAATAATGCAGGAGGAAATTTTTGGGCCTTTATTGCCGGTAATTACATTTAAAGAAATAAATGAAGTAATTGAATTGATCAATTCAAAAGAAAAACCTTTGGCGCTTTATTATTTTGGGGAAGAAAAAAAGGGTGAAGATGTTTTATCTAAAACCACTTCAGGTGGCGCTTGTATTAATGATACGCTGATGCAAATTTCCAATCATAACCTTCCTTTTGGAGGTGTCGGCCATAGCGGTCTCGGGAAGTACCATGGAAAGCACAGTTTTCTGGCTTTCAGCAATCAAAGAGCAGTGGTAACAACCCCTACCTGGATTGACGTACCATTTAAATATCCGCCCTACAAATTTTTTAAACTGATTAAAAAAATCGTTTAAAAAAATCAAAAATTACTCCACAAGATCACCGTCGTTACATCAAAAAGAGAATATTGACGAAAGTGGCAGGACAAAAATCCCATCTGTTACCACTAACATTTTTACAAGTATGTCGATAAACGAACCAATAATGGCAATTTATCTTTGCCTGTTTTAACCATCTGCACCCTAAAGTTCCCGGCGAAAAGTCCTCTTTTTCAGTCGTCTTTGGCAAGAAAACTCAGTCTCGCCGGGAACATACAATAAATACGGGGATGGGTTATGTAAATGATTTCGATTTCTATTTAACATCACTAAAATAAGATACATTACCATGAGGACTTACCTGTAAAACAATTTCCTTCTTGTCATTTTTCTTATTTCTCAATAATACATAGTAATCATCCTGGTCAATATCACTTCCAAAGAAATTCATGTTAGTAGCATTTCGATCGTTATCATCAAAATACATTGCTTTTTCAGGAACAAACCCTTTGTAATGCCTTGCTATGTCTTTCCTGCCCTTTGCCGGAAGCGATTTATAAGCGATATATTTTGCAGTACCTATTAGTGTATTATTCAAATCATAAAAGGTAGCCATCTTTGATTGGTTCATTATATAATCCGCTTCAACATACCCATCAGTTTGCAACCAGGTTACCTTTTGTGCCTTTGGAAAATTCATTTTAAATTTTTCAAACATAGAAGTTGAAGGAGTGTATGATATCTCATTAATGATTTTTTTCACCTGGTGTAATTCCTCTTTTTCAGTTCTCAATTTGGCGCTTATCTCGCGTTTATCTTTTAGCAGGTCCTTCTTATAAGAAGCACTATTTAACGCCGAATTTTGATCCATCATACTCTTCTTATGAGAAGGGGTATTAAATGCAGAACTCTGCCCAAAGGAAAAGCCTGTAAAGCCGAAAAACATAATGCCAATCAGAATTGCCTTTTTAAGAATTTTGTTGATTTTAAAAGGCTTTATAAAAACGGGTTCTAAATTAATGCTGTTTTTTCCTCT
>DAHXOZ010000002.1 GCA_027364635.1 bacterium
TTTTTTTTTAAAGTAAAAAAGAGCTGCGATAAATAATGCAATGCTTGCCGAAAGCATTCCTATAACACGCCCTTCCCATACTAATTTCATTTTACCACTTATATGATAATCATCTTTACTCGTCTTAATTTCATTTTGCATATAGTCAAGGCTTATCACCACGTTTTTATTCCATTGCTCAATAATTTTTTTCATTTCACTACTAGAACAAATAACGAGATCTGACACTTTAATCCATTCGATTAACAGGTGCCTGAAATTGAGATTCAGCTTCTTTTCTTTTCCAATAATATATCGGCCAATCCCTTTAAACAAATCACTAAAAGTATCAGAAGGAAGAATCAAACTGTCAACCATTTCAAAAATAAATTTGGTTTCAGGATGTTTCTTTTTATAAATAAGCCATTGAGTAAGATTTGCAGGAGCCGTCAATAAAATAACATCATAAGTTTTATTTATATCAGCGATTTCATAAGCAATCTCATTGGTTTTTGCAAAAAAAGGAAATCTCCTTCTGTCTGCCGGCTGCGATAGATCTGGCAGATAAGGAACATAGCCAATTTTTAATTCCCGAAAATTCATAGACCAATCATTTATGATTACCGGGTTCAAATATAGTAATAGAATAACACCTTCAAATCAGAATAAAATAACCTGCACTGTGATTATTTTATATAATACTTATTGAAGATTTATGAAATTGTTTCTATTCAGATTTAATTGCAAAATAAAACCGTTAACAACTGCCAGGTTAGCAATCGATTTATTATTTTCTTCTTTCATTTCCGGTCCCCATAAATTCTTACAATTTTTATTTGTATCGAATTATTGTTTTCCTCATTTTCTTCAACTCACAATCTCTGCACCGAAATCTCGTTTTAGTTAAAAATTGATATTTATTTATAAAATTTGGACGGGAACTTATTAACTTAATGAATCTAACTCAACAAATAAATGTATTTGTAAAAAAACCGGCTTTAAAATCTGCCGGCATATACACTTTTTCAAATTTTTTTTCGAAATCAATCGGCTTTTTTCTTCTGTTCATTTATTCTAACCCAGTTTATTTAAATACTGATGAAAACGGCTTACTGAGTTTGCTCGCCGGTGCTGTTGCCATTTTTGTTCCATTTTTATCCTTAGGCATCGTTCATTCTACCAGTGTTGAATTTTTCAAATTAGATAAAAAAGAATTCAAAGATTTCTTTTCAACTGGTTTTGTGTTACCGGTTATTTTTATGTTTATGGGAATTGGCATTTTATTTTTTTTCAGGACGGACCTAAAAAATAGTTACCGGTTTCCCTTTAGTTTTACATTCATAATACCTCTTATTGCCTTTTTTACATTTTGTAACGAATTATTTGTAACGCTTATAAGAAGTAATGATGAGCCAAAAATTTATCTAAAAATCGCACTTTTACGTTTAGCTATTGAAGCTTCATTATCGGTTATATTAGTAGTAAATTTTGCATTAAGATGGAAAGGTCGTGTTATAGGAATGCTTTCGGCAAGCATTGCATTATTTATCGCAGCTCTTTTTTACTTTAAAAAAAAAGAATACCTTTTCGGAAGAATCAGGGCAAAATATATAAAGGGAGAATTAATCTATGCCTTGCCGATAATCATATTTCAAGGTGCTTCTTTTTGCTTATTTAGTTCTGACAAATTCTTTCTTTCATTTTTTTCAAATAATAATGTGGTGGGTATTTATGGATATGCCTGTGCATTTAGTGCCATTCTATCACTTTGTTGCACCGCCGTTCTTCATTATATGCTTCCTAAAATTTACGAGTTGCTTTCTGCTCCGAAGATCGATTATAAAAAGATCCAAGCTTATTTTTGGTATTATGCTTCTTTTGCCTTCATTTTATTGCTGGGTATTATCACTTTCACACCTATTTTATACAAGCATTTTATCAACCAAAAATATTTTTCCGGTTTAAATTATTTATACTTTATTGTAACAGGTTATTTTTTCTTTAACATTACTTATTTCTTCTATGCTTTCCTCTTATATAAAAAGCAAAAAAGAAAACTCATCATCCTTTCTGTAATATCTATTTTAATAAGCCTGGCATCTAACTATTTTTTTATAAAGAATTTTAGTGCCCCGGGAGCTGCTATCTCTGTATGTGTCAGTTTTCTGTTGGTTCTCATAATAACTTTGCTCTTCAACAGGCGTGAAGCAAAGATTATCATCTTTGACGCGATTTTTAAAAAACACGCAAGCCTGGAGTAAAATCGATACCAGTAAATGAAGAAATTTTTAAAAATATTATTTTCATCAATACCATTTAAAAAACAACTTTTCTGTTTTATAAAAAAAGTTTGGTCGCCTCCGGTAGGTGTTTATCAGCATTTGTATTTCAATGGTATTTTCAAGGTTAAAGTAGATTCAGAAAATTTTAAAATCCAACACAACGGGCATACAATCGAGAATCAATTATTCTGGAAAGGAACAGACGATTGCTGGGAAAAAATTTCTCTGAGAATCTGGAAAGATCTGGCAAAAAATTCAAACGTCATTTTCGATATTGGCGCTAACACAGGAGTTTATTCCCTTATTGCAAAAACTGTAAATAAAAATTCTTCAGTCCATGCTTTCGAGCCTTTTCCTGCTATTTATGATACGCTTACAAAAAATACTGTCTTAAACCAATATGATGTCAAATGTAACTGTACTGCCATTTCCAATTATAAAGGCAAAGGAGTCATATTTTCTGATAGTCCGGATTTTGCATATTCTGTGACTGTAAATAAAAATCTTTGGGCTAAAGATCTGGATCCTTTTCAAATTCCCATAAGCACAACCACGCTAAAAGATTATATTGAAGAACAACAAATTGAAGGTATAGACCTGATGAAAATCGATGTTGAAACACATGAACCGGAAGTTTTGGAAGGTTTTGCAGAGTATCTTTTAAAATTTAAACCAATTATATTGATAGAAGTTTTGAATGAACAGGTTTCCGAAAAATTGAATTCATGTTTCTCAGGCGATCAGTATGATTTTTATAATATTGATGAAGCAAAAGGAATTAAGAAAGTCAGTAAACTAACAAAAAGTGAAGATTTTAATTTTCTGATTGTTCCATCTGAAAAATCCAGCTTATTCGATTATCACAAGTATATTTCTTATTCTTAACCAACCGACGGAATAAATAAACTACTTCAGCTTAACATTATGAAAATATTCGTTATAAGTTTAAAGACTTCTCTTCGACGCAGAAAAAGGATGGAAAGCCAGTTAAACAAACTGGGATTGTCTTTTGAAATTTTGGAAGCGGTACAAGGCAGTGCATTAACAGAAAATGAAACATTATCATGGTATGATGAAACCTTTTACAAAAACCGGCCATCTTACCATACAAGCGGAATGGTAGGATGCACCTTGTCGCATTATTTTGTATATAAAAGAATTGTAGAACAAAAGATTGATAAGGCTTTAATTCTGGAGGATGATATGGTATTAAATAAAAATCTGCCGTCTTTATTAACTGAAATTTCTAAAAAAATTAGAAATGATGAAGTGATCCTGCTTTTTTATCAATCGTATTTTCCTATAAACCTTTGCAGATCATCTGCACAATCAGTAAAAGGAGAATTTAGTCTTTACCAGGTAAATGATTTGAAAGGACTAAGATCAACAGCGGCTTATATTATTACGTATGAAGCAGCAAATAGAATGATGAACGGATATTTGCCTATTTCATTTTTTCCTGATGACTGGAAGAAATTTTATGATAAAGAATTATTGAATGGGGTGCGGATAATTTATCCTTTCATACTTACAAATACATATGAACCTACCACAATTAGCCCTAATTTGAAAGGTGGAAAGTTTGCAAAATCTTTTTTACTGATGATTGAAAAGCACAAGGTTTTTCCACTTTACCAAACATTAAAATACAGAAGAAAGATTAACACAGCTAAATCACGACGATGCTTTATTGTAAATGAGCAACCCATTGATTTTAGAAAACCAATTACTGAAAAGTGAAGTATGTCAACAAAAAATTTTTTACCTGAGTTTTTTAGATTTATTCATCGTTTTGGGATAATGAAAGGACCACTTTTATTCTTTAAAATTAAATGTGGAAATCAAAAAAACATCAAGGTTCCCGGCATATCTTTAAGGTTCTCTCTAAGAAAAGGCACCTCTGACTACAACACATTTTATCAAACTATTGTCCACAACCAATATTTTTTTAATTACCCAATTAAACCAAAATTAATAATTGATGGTGGTGCAAATATTGGGTTGGCAAGTATTATTTTTAAAAGCCTCTTTCCTGATGCCACAATCATAGCCATTGAACCGGATAAAGAAAATTTTGAGCAACTCAATAGGAATCTTATGCCATATTCCAAAATACATACCTTGAATAATGGAATATGGAATAAAAAGACAATTCTTCAGGTTACAGATAAGTACTATTTTGGAAAATGGGGAATGGTAACTGAAGAAATTAACACGAAAACGGAAAACTCGATATCTACGGTTACCATCGATGAAATAATGAATCTTTACCATCTTGATAGTATAGATATCCTCAAACTTGACATAGAAACTGCAGAACGTGAATTATTCACTTCTGGCTATACTAACTGGCTACCAAAAGTGAAGATTATCATTATTGAATTACATGATTCAGTTTGCAAAGGAACCGCTATGCCCTTTTTTAAGGCTATAGTAGAAACATTTAAAAATTATAGTTATTATCAGCTTGGAGAAAATACTATTATTGTCAATGAAGATCAGATAAAAAATAAATAATCATTTGATGAAGAAAACATTACTTCTTGTTATAGACAGTCTGGCAAAAGGTGGTGCTGAGGTCTTGCTGGTAGGAATATTACCTGAGTTGAACAAGAGGTATGAAGTCATATTAGTGACACTTAAAGAAGACAATCATTTTTCAAAGGAAGGTATCATTTGCAAAAAAAAATACACATTGGGATTCACAAAAAAATTGTCTCTTTTTCTATGCGTATGGAAATTAAAAAAGATAATAAAAAAACATAGTCCATCTTTAATCCATTCTCATTTATTTTATAGCAGCCTGATCGCCCGAATGGCTTGTCCCGTCTATATTCCTTTAATTTATTCTCTACACAATGAAATGAGTAAAAATGTTTTTGACAACAGTAAGACCCTGGCATTTTTTGAAAAAAAAACAATTAAAGAAAATCATGCGTTGATTGCTGTTTCACAATTAGTATTGTCAGATTATGAACAATCGATTGGCATAATAAAGCCTGCGTTTGTTTTACCCAATTTTATTTCTGATCAGTTTTTTATCAAAAAAAATAAAGAAAAAGATTTCTCCTTTTTAAAAGAAATAAAGCTGGTAGCTGTGGGGAATATAAAAAATCAAAAAAATTATAGTTTCCTTTTACAGGCATTTGAACTGTTAAAAAAATATCCGGTTTCACTGGATATTTATGGAGAGGGAAATGATAAGGATGTGAAAAAGTTACTGACTGAAATTGATAAACAACAATTACCCGTTATTTTGAAGGGAGGAACGGACAATATTCATAAAATTTTACCACAATACGATTTATATGTTTCATGTTCCAGCCATGAAGGATTTGGAATAGCAGCAGTAGAAGCAATGGCTGCAGGTTTGCCATTGTTATTATCAGATATACCCGTATTTCGGGAAGTTACTTCTGGTAATGCATTATTTTTTGATATCAGAGATCCATCATCATTTGTAGATTTAATTACCGAAATTTTAAAAAACAAACATGAATTGCAAATTCTTTCAAACAATGGAATCGGGATTTCAAAAAAATATACGAAAGAAATTTATTTAGATAAACTATTCAACATTTATCGATCGATTCTTCAAAAACCAATTTCAAATCCATCACTTTTAAATGCCTAAAGTTCTCTTCATATCGTATGATGGAATGACCGATCCGCTTGGCCAAAGCCAGGTAATTCCTTACCTGGCAGGACTTTCAAAGCATGGTTATGAGTTTACTGTTTTAAGTTGCGAAAAAAAAGAGAAATATCATTTATACAAAAAACAAGTGGAAGAAATCATAAAACCATTTTCCATAAAATGGGTACCACTTCCCTATCATAAAAAACCAGCCGTCCTTTCCACTATTTATGATGTATACAAAATGCGGAAGAAAGCAGTTCAACTTCATAAAAAAGAAAAATTTGACATAATACATACCCGTCCGGGAATTCCGGCTTTGGTAGGTTTAAGAATGAAGAAAAAATTTGAAATAAAATTTTTGAATGACATCCGGGAATTTTATGCAGATAGTAGAATTGATGGAGGAATATGGAATAAGGAAAATCCTTTCTACCATAAAATTTATTCATTTTTCAAACAAAAAGAAAATGAAGCCGTTGAAAAAAGTGATGGCATAGTTTGTCTTACTTACGCTGCCGAAAAAATAATTAAGCAATGGCCCGGATATAAAACCAATATTCCACTCCAGGTAATTCCGTGTAGTGTTGATATTGAATTATTTAACCCGAATAATATCGATCTGGCAAAAAGAACAAACCTTAAAGCAGCACTAAAAATAAAAGAGGATGATTTTATAATCAGCTATCTCGGCTCTATCGGAAGCTGGTACCTGATGGAGGAAATGATGCAATTTTTTAAAATGATCAGTGACAAAAATCCTAAAGCAAAATTTTTATTTATTTCTCCAAACGGGAAACAGGCAATTGAAAAAGAGGCGCAAAAATTCGGAGTAGAGAAAGAGAAAATTATGGTAAAAGAAGCGCAGAGAAATGAAGTTCCGGTATTACTATCTTTTAGCAGTTTCTCAGTTTTCTTTATCAAACCATGTTATTCAAAACAATCTTCTTCACCTACCAAACATGGAGAAATTATGGCGATGGGACTTCCGGTAATCAGCAATGCAGGAGTTGGCGATGTTGGAGATATTATCGAAAAATATCAATCAGGAATTGTATTAAAAGAACTGAACAAAAAGGAATACGATCTGGCTTTGGAATTGATTTTTGATCGTGAAATGTTTAATAAAAACCAAATAAGAAATGGAGCTATTGAATTTTATAATCTTGATTCCGCTGTTGAAAAATATAAAAATGTGTATGATCTGATGCTTAAAAACCATGCTAATGCTTAAAAATATTAAAACCGCTTCCTGGTTTATAAAAAACCCTCAATACATTCCTCAAATTTTTCAGATTCTAAAAAGGAAAAGTAATAGCGCTTTGGAAAATTCAGGGATAGAAGCCGTCAACTGGTGTAAAGAAAACTGTATGGATCAGGAAGAAGCTTTGCAACGAATGGTAAATACCAGTAAACCAACAAATTTAGCAGATTTATATCCCAATGAAATCAAGCAAGCGCAAATGACTGCCCAAAACTGTCCTGTAAAAATGGGAGGAGAAGGGGCGATAACTTTTATTTATCATCTTGTAAAAAATTCAAACGCAAAAAAAATTATAGAAACAGGCGTTGCTTATGGATGGTCTTCACTTGCAATTTTGTTAGCTATTAAAGATGATGAAGGCGCGTGCTTAATCAGTAATGATATGCCTTACATTAAAATGAATAATGATGATTATGTAGGATGCATTATTCCGGAAAACTTGAAATTCAAATGGGAATTACAGCGTTTGCCCGATGTCAAAGGCATTCCACTTGCGCTAAAAAAATTAAATAACTCAATAGATTTTTGTCATTACGACAGCGATAAAAGTTATACAGGAAGAATGTGGGCAAGTCCTTTATTATGGAAAGCTTTAAAAAAAGGAGGCCTCTTTGTTGCTGACGACATAAATGACAATTTAGCCTTCCGACACTTCTGTGAATCTGTTTATCGTACTCCTGTTATTATTGAACATCTTGGAAAATATGTTGGTGTGGTTGTAAAATAAAACAAAAACCCACTTGATTGTTTCCTTATTATTTTTTCTTTCCAACAGCATGATAAAAGGGAATGCCGGGGCTTATAACAATATCAGTTAATCCAGCCGCCTCCATCATTTCAACAACTTGCTTTTTAGAGAATCGCTGTTCGAGTCTTGTGCCAAAACGATCTAAAGCATCATTTCTGATCATAAAAAAAGAGCGGTTTTGATAACCATGCAACGGTATTCTTTTTGCCAAATCTTTAAACCCTAAAAATTTAAAAAATCTTCCAACGAGAATAAAAGGCATGTAAAAAATGATGGCTAAAACATCACAGACAAAGTGTTTTATCCTTCCGGGAAGCCTGCTCACTATTTTTCTTACCCAATCGCTTGATTTAAAAAGGGCTTTATAAAAAGGACCTCTTCTTTCCAGATTATAATATAGATAAATGAAAAAATAGCCACCTCTTTTTACTTTTTTTACACAATCAATTAAAGCCTGGCGTGTGTTAGGAATATGGTGCAATACCCCAATGCTCATTACAAAATCAAAAGTTTCATCAGCAAATGGCAGTGTTTCGATTGATGCTTTTGATAATCTTACATTTTTTATGTTTTCCAATAATTTATCTGCCGCAAAAATAGCGTTACTCGGATCAACAGCCTCTATAAAACCAACTTTGGGGGCAAGATATTTTGTCCACCTGCCTGTTCCACATCCAATATCAAGAGCATATGTATTTGAATTCACTATTTGATTATTAAGAATATCAAAATATTCTTCACCACCCTTTTTTACCAGGTCATCATCATGCTCATAAAACTTCAACCACTCATCTCCGAATTCATTTACCACTTTATAATCTATATTTTTTCCTTCAATATCAAAGACAAAAATTTCCCTTTCCTTTGTTTTAATGATTTTTTCGGGGCTTCTTGTAAATTCACTTTTCATATTCAACTTTCAGGCATTTTCAATAGAACAAAATAAGTTTATTTAAATAATAGAAATCATTTTTTTAAATTAATATTGTTGAAATGGGAAACGGGAAATTCGTTATTTCACTGGATTTTGAAATTTACTGGGGAGTACGCGATGCCGTTAAGTTAAAAGAATATAAAGAACATCTTTTGGGTGTTCAAAAAGTGATTCCTTTATTATTGGACTTGTTTAAACAATATGACATTCAGGCAACTTTTGCAACCGTTGGATTTTTATTTTTCAATACAAAAGAAGAACTTCTGGAAAATCTGCCCAATCAAAAACCCGAATACAAAAATGCAAAACTCTCACCATACACCAGCCATTTTTCTTCCGTAGGAGAAAATGAAAATGTTGATCCATTTCATTTTGCAAGTAACCTGATTCAGCAAATTGTGAACCACGGCCAAGAAATCGGTTCACACACATTTTCTCATTATTATTGCCTTGAAAAAGGGCAAACAAAAGAAGATTTTAAGGAGGATTTACTTGCTGCAAAAAAAATTGCGCAAAAAAGAGGAATCGAACTTAAGAGTTTTGTATTCCCGAGAAATCAATACAACAAAGATTATTTAACCGTTTGCAGGGAAATGGGATTTACTTCTTTCCGTGGAAATGAAAAATCATGGTGGTTTTCTTCAGAAAGTTTTGGTGCTAATAATTTTTTAAGAAGGCCATTTCGATTATTAGACTCCTACTGGAACCTAAGTGGAAAAAATTGTTATTCATTAGAGGAAATGAAACAGCAGGTGATATTAAATATTCCATCAAGCCGTTATTTAAGGCCTTACTCAAAAAAATTAAAGGCATTTGAAAACTTACGTTTAAAGAGAATTACTGACAGTATGAGCTACGCTGCAAAAAAAGGCCTGGTGTATCATTTATGGTGGCATCCGCATAATTTCGGTTCCAACATTATCAATAATATTTCTTTTTTGGAAAAAATTTTAATTCATTATAAGAAATTAAACAGTGAATTTAATTTTGAAAGCTTAAATATGCGGCAATTAGCAAAAGAATTAAATAATGAATAAGCACAGATTAATCTTATTAGCCCGCGAAGGGCTTAGCACAAGTGTCCTCTATAATTCTTTGAAAGATGAATTTGATTTTGAAGCCATCATTTTTGAATGCCCGGTTTCAACGAAAGAGCTGATAAAAAAAAGAATAAAAAAACTTGGTATGTTGAAAGTAGTTGGGCAGATCCTGTTTCAGTTGTCGGTTGCTAAATTTTTAAACCTGGTTTCATCAAAAAGAAAGAAAGAAATTTTGGAAAAATACGGTTTGCATGATACTCCGGTACCTTCTGGAAAAGTAATACATGTTTCATCCGTAAACAGCGCAGAGTGTATTTCCATTTTACAAAAAATGAAACCTGAACTCGTAATAGTGAATGGAACCCGTATCATTTCCAAAGAGGTTTTAAAAGCAACTCCTGTAAAATTTGTAAACATCCACGCAGGAATTACGCCTAAATACCGGAATGTGCATGGGGGCTATTGGGCAATTATAAATAATGATATGGAAAATTGCGGGGTTACCGTTCATTTTGTAGATGAAGGAATTGATACCGGAAATATTATCTATCAACAAAAAATTACCATTACCCCAAAAGACAATTTTGCAACTTATCCGCTGCTCCAATTGGCTGAAGGTATTATTTGTTTGAAAAAAGCATTAAACGATATTTTTAATAATTCCCTGTCCGTACAACAAAAAAAATTTGATAGTAAAATCTGGTATCATCCTACTTTGTGGCAATATATTTATTATAGGCTCGTTCATAACAAAAAATAAAGGATTTTAATTAATGCCTTCAAAATATCTCATAATCGGATCTGGATTTTCAGGAGCTGTGTTAGCACATGAACTTGTAAAAAATTCTGATTGCCATATTGATATTTGGGAAGAAAGAGATCATATTGCCGGCAATTGTCATACCTCGCGTGATGATGAAACAGGAATAATGGTCCACCGCTATGGACCTCATATTTTTAATACTCATAAAAAAGAGATATGGGATTATGTCAACTCATTTTCAGAATTTCGGCCCTATCTACATCGCGTAAAAGCAATGTCTAACGGGGAAGTATATTCTCTTCCGGTAAACCTTTCAACTTTAAACCAGTTTTTCAAAAAAAACTTTACCCCAAAAACTGCAAAAGAATTTTTAGATAGCCTTTCTGATAAAACCATTAAAGAACCAAAAAATTTTCAAGAACAGGCTCTTTCATTTATTGGGGAAAAATTATACCATGCATTTTTTGAAGGATATACCAAAAAACAATGGGGCTGTGAGCCAAGCCTGCTGCCTGCGTCTGTCTTAAAAAGAATCCCCGTTCGTTTAAATTATGATGACAATTATCACAACAGTATATTTACCGGAATACCCATTTATGGCTACACAGATGTGATTGAAAGATTATTGGAACATCCAAACATTCACGTTTTTCTCAACAAAAAGTTTTTTCCTTCAGAAGAAGCAATTGAAGGCTATGATCATGTTTTTTATACAGGGCCTTTAGATGCTTATTTTAAATATGAATATGGAAAATTAGGATATCGTACGGTAACATTTGAATCATCAGTATATAATGGTGATTACCAGGGAATAGCTCAAATGAATTTTTGTGATGAGAACATCCCTTATACACGGATCACAGAACATAAGCATTTTATGCCGTGGGAAAATCATGAAAAAACCATTGTTTTCAGGGAATTTAGTAAAGAAACCGAAGCAAATGACATTCCTTATTACCCAAAAAGACTGCAAGAAGATAAAATTCTTCTGAAAAAATACCGGCAAAAAGCTGAGAAACTCTCTCATATTTCATTCCTGGGCCGCCTGGCCACTTATCGTTATATGGATATGGATGATGTAATTGCAGAAGCATTGGACTATTCAAAAACTTTTTTAACCGCTATTACTGCAAATAAACATTTACCAGTATTCCCCAATAAGGAAAATTGAAGTTTATAGAAGTTTATTTGCAATAATAGCCGTTCTATGAGCGTTTTATTAGGAGTTAAATATTAATAAATCTTCAATCCCTCTCCTATGGAAACGGTCATTGCTGTAGTTGTTACCTATAATCGCCAAAAATTATTGGCCGAATGTGTGTATGCGTTAAGAAACCAAACTCGTCCGATCGATAAAATTCTGATTGTAAACAATGGTAGCACAGACAATACAGAGGCCTGGCTTCAGGAGCAGAAAGATTTAGAATTTGTTACTCAAAAAAACATCGGCTCTGCAGGCGGTTTTAATACCGGCATTAAACTGGCCTATCAAAAAAATTATGATTGGGTTTGGTTGATGGACGACGATGGTTATCCGAAAGACGATGCTTTGCAAAATCTTTTGGAAGGTGCTGATGAAAAAATTTGTTTGCGTAATTGTGCCGTAATAAACAAGGAAGACCGGAAAAGTTTTGTATGGAAAACAGGTAGTCATGCAACAATTGAGGAAGTAAACGAAGAAATTATTCAAAATTTTGCTCACCCCTTTAATGGCACTTTGCTTCATAAAGAACTCATTAAAAAAGTAGGTTTACCAAAAAAAGAGCTTTTTATATGGGGTGATGAAACTGAATATTATCATAGAATTATTACAAAATATAAAATCCCCTTCTATACAAAAACAAATAGTATTCATTATCATCCTGCAAGCGCTTACTCATACAAAAATGATTGGGATTATGCGAGTAATTGGAAAATGTATTTTTATGTGCGCAACAGGTTTCACATTTTAAAAACAAGGTTTAGCAACAACCCGATGTTAGCTTTTATAATGTACATTATTTTTCTTGTTTTATTCAGTGGGATTATTCTTGTTTTTCAGAAAAGCAACAAATTGAAAAAATTGAATTTTATTTTCTGGCCTGTAAGAGACGCGTTTTCAAATAACTGCAGTGCAACACCTTCACTGATACTTGAGCGTTTAACTGCTTCTTCCAGGCACAACTCAGTTCGTTATTTTCAGCCTCAGTTTAAAGAATCAAAAAATGCTTTATTGCGAACTGCATCAACTAATTAATAATAATGCCGGAAACATAAACACCGGGTTCCGGGATTATTTAAACTTGATTCAAAATGTATGTTGCTGATTTTTTTTTAGTTCCTGTTTATATAATTATCTTATACCTTTTTTTTAAAGCAAAAAGAAAAAAATATGATAATCCACTGTTAAGGAAATACCACCTCTATGGATTTTGGATAAAAATTTTTGCAAGTCTTTTATTCATTCTCTATTATTCTTATCTTACTATAGGGGATACCACAGTTTTATACCAATGTGAAGGCAATAATTTATACCACCTGATTTTAAAAAACTCATCCAATCTCAAATACTTATTTAAAAGTGGAAAAGATTTTGATCTTTCATTAGTGGCCAATCATTATAACAAAGGTTATTTCAGAGATGAAAGCAATTTTATGGTGATCCGTCTAGATGCAATTTTTTCATTTATTTCTTTCGGGAGTTATGCCGTAATTAATTTGTTCTTTGCTTCTCTTGCTTTTTCAGGATTATGGAAATTATATTTATTTTTTTATGAACAATATCCGAAACTGCATAAACAATTTGCAATTTCAATTCTATATTTTCCTTCTCTTGTTTTTTGGAGTTCGGGGTTATTAAAAGATTCATTGTGTATTGCCGCTCTTGGCTGGCTTACCTATTCTCTATACAGTTTGCTTGTTAAAAAAAAATCTCTTATCAGGAACTGTATCATTATTTTTATCGCAGGATATTTTCTTGGAGTTCTTAAAATATATATTCTGCTTGCCTATATGCCATTTTTTATATTATTTCTTCTTCTTAAAAATGCTCAAAGAATTCAATTTAAGTTTTTCCGTTACCTCTTTGTACCTGTCATTATTGCTTTAACTGTTTATTCTTTTACCTCGTTCCTTTCGTCTTATAACAGTGAATTAGGCGGATATGCTGTTGAGGATTTAACGTCCAGCATTTCTCATTTAAATGAAGTGATCGAAAACAGAACCGGGCGTGAAGATGCTGCATCCAATTTTAGTTTGGGTGAAACATTTGACGGGACTTTTAAAGGACTGATAAAAATAGCCCCTGTTGCTGTTGCCACCACTTTTTTCAGGCCTTTCATTTGGGAAGCTCACAAAATATCTCAATTAATGGCCGCTATAGAAAGTCTAATTCTTATGTTTTTTACCGGTTATGTTTTATTGAAAGGTGGAATATTTAATTTTTTTAAGAATATTCTAACCGATCCATTAATTATGTATTGTTTTCTTTTTGCAGTGACTTTTGGACTATTTATTGGTGCAAGTACTTTAAACTTTGGAACATTGGTTCGATACAAAATTCCCTGTCTTCCATTTTATACAATTGCACTGTTTTTAATCTATGAAAAAGCAAAAGAAAGATCTGCAAAAAAACAATTAGAGAGAGAAACCGAGATTAAAGTTATTTCGTTGCCTGTTTCTGTAGCATAATAAACCGGGTAGCCAGTAAGCAAACAAATAATCGGGATTCTTATTTTGATGGAATTTTGAGAAATAATAAAGTTATTTTGTGAATTAAATTAATCAAAGAAATCAATGTGTGGCATTGCCGGAGCAATAAACTCATCTTTCTCTTATCCACGCGTGGTCGAAACTTTAGGGCATCGCGGCCCTGATGAACATAATGGATATCGCCACAATAATGTTGATTTATTTCATCTACGCCTTTCTATCCTTGATATATCCTTTGGGCAACAACCTATGCACCTGGGGGAAAAATATACCATCATTTTTAATGGTGAAATTTATAACCACCAGGAAATAAGAAAGCAATATGATCTAAAAGCAAATACCTCTTCTGACACTGAAACATTACTTCTTTTGTATGAACGTTTCGGGACTGATTTTCTTCATTTGCTCGATGGAATGTTTGCTTTTGTTATTTATGATAAAATAAAAAATCAATTGTTTATAGCACGCGACCGTGCTGGTAAAAAGCCCTTTTATTATTTTTTTGATCACCAAAAATTTGTATTTGCAAGTGAGTTGAACTGCCTAAAAACAATGACAAATGTTGAAATTGAAACATCCGGTTTTTTTCAATACCTCAGATTCGGAACCTTTTACCGTCAATTTACGCCTTACAAAAATGTATCAGAATTAAAAGCAGGAACTTTTTTAGTAGTTAATTGCAGTACACTTTCTATAAACGAAAACCGTTGGTGGAATATCAATGATTATTACCAGAAAGTATCTAATGATACCTTAGAAGAAAGTTTACAAAAAACAGATGGATTCCTTCACCAAGCAATAAAAAGAAGATTAGAATCGAGTGATTTGGAAGTGGGAAGCTTTTTAAGCGGAGGCATTGATAGCGGAGTTGTAGTGGCCATTGCAAAACAATATCAACCCAATCTTAAAACTTTCACTGTTTCTTTTGAGGGAGCATATGATGAAGCGCCTCTTGCAAAATTAGTTGCAGAAAAATATCATACAGACCATACAGAAATCAAAATTTCCTTTAATAATTTGAAAAATGATATTGAAAAAATTTTATGTAATTATGGGGAACCTTTTTATGACAGTTCAGCCATCCCCAGTTTTTACGTAAGCAAGGAAGCAAAAAAATACCTTACCGTAATTTTAAATGGTGACGGAGCAGATGAACTTTTTGGTGGTTATCGCCGGTATGTGCCTTTCAGTAAATATGATTTTTTTAAAGGAAACTTATTTATTAAAAAAACAGCAAATGTTATTAAAAAATCATTGCCTTTGGCTAACGATAAAAAATCGCTACACAATTATTTGTACCGTCTGGCTTCTTTGGCATCTAATTCAGATTTGGAAATTTATCTTTCTGCAGGAGTAGATATTTTTGAAGATTTTCAGGAAAACATCATAGACGCTGGATTTGATTATTTAAAGCCGGTGAAACAGGATTTTAAAAAAATTGCAAACAGTAATTTATCAGGATTAAAAAAAATTATGAACCTTGATTTTGATACGGTTCTTTTTGACGACTTTTTGGTTAAGATGGACATTGCTACCATGGCAAACTCGCAGGAAGGAAGAAGCCCTTTTCTTTCAAAAGAAATTTTAGAATATATTCCTTCACTTCCAGACGTCTATAAGGTAAAAGGATCGACTACTAAATATATGTTGAGAAAGCTGGCGGTTCAATATCTTCCGCCTGAATTAATAAATCAGCCAAAACGAGGATTTGAAATTCCCTTAAAAAAGTGGGTAGATAATGAATTAAAAGAGATAGTTTTTGATTATCTTTCTACCAATAATAATTTTTATAAAAACTTTGTTAGCAGCAAGTTTGTTGAAAATCTATTAAAAAAGAAAATAAAAATCTCAGATGAGAAAAGAGCCAAAATATTATGGACTCTTTTTTCGATGGAAGTATGGTATAAAAAAGTTTACCAATGACAACTGATGTAGCCCCGAAGAAAAAAATTGCAGTTATAGAAAATAGTCTTTTCTCTACCTACACCATGCGCGATAGTCTTATGAAAAGGCTTTTGCGAGAAGGCTATGATGTTACAATCCTAACGCATACCAACAGTTTTGTTGAACATGTTGAAAAAACTGGTTTACGGGTTATTAATATTGGTTCCGGCAACTTAAATCCCTTTAAAATTTTTAAATATATTTTAAATTTATATCGTGCATTAAAAAAAATAGAACCCGACCTTTGCCTAACCTTCAGCATAAGGCCAGCAATATTTGGAAATTTTATTACACGCTACCTGCATATCCCAACGATCACCAATATTACCGGTGTGGGCCCCTTATTTACCAGTAAAAATTTAGCCTACCGGATTGCGCGATTGATTTATCGTTTTGCCTTGGGGAAAACCAAAAAAGTTTTTTTTCAGAATTTCGACGATTTAAATTTATTCCTTAAAAACAATTTTGTAAAGGAAGAAATTGCTAAAAGGATCCCTGGCTCTGGAGTAGATTATCATAAATTTAGTCCAATGGCCAGGCAGCAAAAAGATGATCATTTTATTTTTCTTTTTATTGGCAGATTGATAAAAGATAAAGGGATTTTTGAATTTGTGGAAGCAGCAAGAACCCTGCGAAAAAAATACCCTCAGATTTTATTTAATGTAATTGGACCTTTTTGGCATCAAAATTTAAAATCCAATACTATTTCAAAAACCGATTTACAAAACTGGATAGTAGAAGGGATTATAGATTATGAGGGCGAAAAAAAGGACATCAGAAAGTTTATAGCGCGAGCAGATTGCATCGTTTTACCTTCCTACAGGGAGGGAACTTCTAATATTTTACTGGAAGCCGCCAGTATGGAAAAACCCATAGTTACTACAAATACTACAGGTTGTAAGGAAGCGGTAGAAAATGGGATTACAGGTCTTTTATGCAAGGTACAAGATAGTAAAGACCTTGCTGATACAATGGAAAAAATGTACCTGCTTACAGCGGAAGAAAGAAATCTAATGGGCAAAAAAGGTAGACAAAAAATGATAAAAGAGTTTGATAAAACAATAGTTATAAATAATTATCTGGATGCAATTGACGAAGTTCTAAATGTTAAAGATTTTAATTTTTCAACCCAGTTTCAAACCTTAACGCAAGGAAATTAAATAAGGTTAAACATTTTATCCCAATACAAGTCTTATTCACAGTTTGTTTATTTTTGTTACAGACCTTAAACAATTATGACCCAAATCCAAAATGACCAGGAACTCCTGGCTCTTTTTAAAGATCCTGTTACCAAAGAGCAGGCCTTTACAGGTATTATTAAAAAGTACCAGGAAAAATTATATTGGCATATACGAAGAATAGTGATTACTCATGAAGATACAGATGATGTATTGCAAAATATGTTTATTAAAGTTTGGAAAGGGTTGGAAAACTTTAGGGAAGACAGCCAGCTTTATACCTGGCTTTATAGAATTGCAACCAATGAATCGCTTACTTTTTTGGCAAAAGCAAAAAAAAGGAGCTCTGTTTCTTTAAGTGACGATGAAACAGGTTTAAGCAATAAGCTGAAAAGTGATACGCATTTTGATGCAAATAAACTCGAATGGAAACTCCAACTGGCAATCCAGTCGTTACCTGAAAAACAGCGTGTAGTTTTCAACCTACGGTATTACGAAGAAATGCCTTACGAAGAGATGAGCCACGTGTTAGAAACGAGTGAGGGTGCATTAAAAGCGAGTTACCATCATGCAGCTAAAAAAATTGAAAATTTTATTTTAAATAATTAAACTTATTCAATTAAAAATCGTCTGAAGAAAGGAAATGAAAAAATCAACAGAAATATTGGATGAATTAAGAAGCATAAGCCCGATTCTTACTGAAATGGAGAAGGTAAATGTATTCCATGTACCGGAAGGATATTTTATTGATTTGCAAGAAAAAATAGCTACCAGGGTTTTTCTTAAACAGGATGAAAAAAATAACTTTCAAAAAGTTCCTGAAGGATATTTTGACTCTTTAAGTACTAAAATCCTTTCCCGTATAAATGAAGAAGAAAGTGCAGAAAGTGAAATAAGATCTATTTCGCCGGCCTTACATTATCTAAAAGAAGAGCAGACTTTTACTGTTCCCGAAGGTTATTTTGATGATTTAAGTGATCGGATTTTAAATAAAATAAATGGTAAAAATGCAAAAGTAGTTTCTTTTGATTCAGCCAAAAAATGGTTGAAATATGCAGCAGCGGCAATCATTACCGGAATAATTACCATCACTTCCCTGCAAATTTTAAAAACCGCAAATTCAAATAGTGGAAAAAACATGGCAACTACATCTGAAAATATTCCTGCTTATGTTCAACTGGCTTCAAAATATAAAACACCAAAGCTACTGGACCAGGGAATTGCTTCATTGACCGATGATGAAATTGCCAGGTATCTCGATAAAAATACCACCATTTTGGATGATGAAGCACTTACTAAAAATACCGATACAAAGGAACTACCATCACCAAATGATTATTTAATTGATGATCATGCCTTAGATAATTATCTTCAAAAAATTAATGCAGAAAGCAGCAATAAAAACACTCAGTAAAAATGAAAAAATATTTACTTATTATTTTAGCAATTTTTGGAAGTTTCTCGTTTACGATGGCTCAGAATGGAAATGGGCGGGAAAAGATCCAGGCTTTAAAAGTTGCGTTTATTACCCAAAAACTGCATCTTACGCCGGGTGAAGCAGAAAAATTCTGGCCGGTTTACAACCAATACGACAGCGAAATTATGCAACTGAGAGCGAATAACACAAACGGGGATGTGCTTGACAATGAGCAAAAATTATTGGACATCAGAAAAAAGTACAAACCTTCTTTTGAAAAAATTCTCGGTCCCCAAAGATTAAACGATTTATACAATGCCGAAAGAGATTTTAGAAAGGTACTGATTCAAAGGCTTAAAGAAAGACGGTAATAAAAAGGAAAATAAAAATCCGAAATATTTGTTGCTCTACTATAAAATCTACCGCCTTTACCGGATTTTAAATATCCATGTTAATTCTGATATGAAATAATATTGTATTTCTTAAATTGAACTATCCGCAAAAGGTTTAGAAAAGTTTTTTCTATATAAATTCATTGAAGATTAATAATTTTGACCAGAAGAAAGTTATCTATATTATTAAAAAAAATAATTAAACTTGGAGAAGTGAGTTTTTCTCCTATTTTTGCAACGGTGTTTTTCATAGGTTAGCAACGGCCAGCCCTTTTTAGGGCAGGCCTTTATTTTTTTAGGAATAAGCTTTTATTTAAATGTGAAGATTGGTTCTTTAATATCATGGTAAAATAAAAAAGTCCATTTTTCTTTCTCGCCTTCTTTCCACCATGTTTGCCTTAGTTCCATTGATGCTGCTCCGTCAAAATCATATTTTGCCTTGAAGCGGCTTTTCATTTGCTGCAATTGAGGAGCCACATCACCTCCAAAAAAAATAATTTCATCACCATCAACTATCTTAAATACCTGGTGAAATGGGCTATGAGCGCCGGTAACTTCATAAAAAATGTAATCGTCAATAACACCTTTATCTTCGGTAAAAACAACTTTGCCTGTTTTCTCAAGTAGTAAAAAATCATTTATATGATAAGACGGCAGTCCCTTTTTTAAGGCATAATCCCATTCTTTTTTATTAATATAATAAGTGGCATTTTCAAAACTCACGATTCGTTTGTTAGTCTGGGCTATACCGCCTGAATGATCTTTATGAAGGTGCGAAAGAAGCACTTTGGTTACATCAGTCGCATTCAATCCATTAGCCGCTAAATTCTTATGAATTTGTAATTGTCCTTCTTTATCTGCAAAACCAAGGCCGGTATCAAGTAACAAAATATCTTTTGAAGTAATAACTACAAAAGGTTGTATTTCTACTAAAAGGCTTCCTTTATTTCTACTCTGGAGGTCATCCTTTTGTTTATTAAATGGAAAAAATTTCTTTGTTTGATCAACTGTAAAAGCTCCTTCGCTTAAGGGAATTATTGTAGGCATATCCGGTAAAAATAAAAAATTGAATGTATTTATCGCAAAATCATCTGCCGGTCGGCATCCAGCCTGATCAAAATAAAAATTAGGATAGTGAAAGTCAGCAAAGAAGAGCCACCATAACTCATAAGTGGCAATGTTATCCCAATTACAGGAGCAAGCCCGACGGTCATACAAATATTGATAGAAACATGAAAAAAGATGATGGCTGCCACACTGTAAGCGTAAACACGCGTAAAGGTACTTCGCTGTCGCTCCGCCAAAAAAACTATCCGCAACATAAAGAACAGGTATAAAATAACGACCAATGAGCTACCCCAGAAACCAAAGTTTTCACCAACGGAAGTAAAAATAAAATCAGTATGCTGTTCAGGAACAAAATCGCCTTGTGTTTGGGTGCCTTTTAAAAACCCTTTTCCCCATAAACCACCCGAACCAATTGCAATTTTCGACTGTTTTACATTGTAATTTTCTTTTGCTTTTTTCGCGTTGTGTTGTTGTAACTGATCTTTTTTACTCAACCCTGCAGTTCCTGCTTCCGGAACATAATCTACACCAAAAGTGTTCATAATTCTTTCTACCTGGTACTGGTGCAACACATGTTGGAAAATATATGGAACCGCAAACCTTTGAATACCTACACACAACATCCAAAGGCCCAATATAATTGCCAAAACAGCCTTATCCCTTTTAATGGTTCTTCTTAAAACATAAATAACGATGGCAGCAATTATGGTAAGGATAAGTGCCAATAAATTCTTCTCTACCAAAATAGTAGCTACCACAAGTATGGCAAATGAAAATCCAATGATAAGATAAACAGGTGGCAAACCTTCCCTGTACATCGGTATTAAAAAGGCAAAATATACCAAAGCCAGGCCCGTTTCATTTTGTAAAAGAGAAAATGCCGCCGGCGTTAAGGCAATAGCTGCTGCTATTAACTGTGATCGGGGATTTTTAAAATCGGTCTCTGGCCGGGATAAATATTTTGAAAGTGCCAGGGCTGTAAATATTTTACAGGTTTCCACAGGTTGAATATTAAAAAAACCAAGAGGGATCCATGAGCGGGATCCGTTAATATCTTTGCCCAGAACAAAGGTGGCCATCATCAACAAAATACCAAAAGCATAACTGAGATTGGCTGTGGCAGTAAAAAATTTACTATCGGTAAGTAAAATAAAAGTAGCAACAACCGCCGACATGCCAATGAATAGTAACTGCCGGGAATAATTTTTTTTGAGTCCGATAATGTTGCGCAAGATGTTTCCGTCGTTGTGATATTCAACAGAAAAAATACAGAGCACACCAATAGATACGAGAATAATGTACAACCAAACACTTACCCAATCCATACCTTTAGATATTATAGCCTGATCGCGCATTAATTTTGTAAAAATGTTTTAGTGAACTGATTATTTTTTTGTTTTTTTCTTTTGTTCATCCGGCAGAACTGCATTACTGGTTCCTTGTATTACTTTCTGGTTTTTTGAAGGAAAAGAATCTGTTTTTCCTGGCACTTCTACACTTGGTTTGTTTAATTCATCCATTGTTCCGGTACTATCTTCATCTTCAATTCCTGTAGTATCCTTTATAGATTCAATGTACTCTTTTGACAAAGCTTGTCTTTGATTTCTTGCATGAGCAATTGAATCTCTTACGCGCATTGCATCAAGCATTTTTGCCGGTATTAAGTTCAATTTTGAAATTGTTTCAATTAAAGCTTTCCTATCTGGTTCAGCAATTGAATCCTTTAAGTATTTCTCTATCATCAGGCTTGCAATGGGAGCAGATGAATTTGCTCCAAATCCGGCGTTTTCGCATATAACAGCAATAGCTATCCTTGGATTTTCTCTTGGTGCAAAAGCCGCGAAAAAGGCATGGTCCTTTTGTTTTACACCTTTATAATAATTTTCAACCGTTCCTGTTTTTCCGCAAACCACAATACCGGGAACTTTTGCTGAAGCACCGGTTCCTCTTTCCATTACACCCTGCATACCATCTGCCACCGCTTCAAAAATTGAATCAGGAATATTCAAAGGGTGATGACGCAACTTAAATGAATCCAGCAAATGAAACTTGTCTCCTCCATCAATAGAGTCGATCATATGGGGAGTAATAAACCAGCCGCGATTAGCGAGATAAGCCATCTCATTAGCTACCTGTAATGGTGTTACACTCACTTCTCCCTGCCCGATACTTACCGAACGGAAGGTGCAAAAATTCCAATGCCCGTCACCATACATTCTATTATACGTTCTTGGAGTTGGAATAATACCCCCCTTCTCAAAAGGCATGTCAATTCCTAATCGGTTTCCAAGACCAAATGCATACATATACTTGTCCCAAACACGCAAAGCACTATCTGTAGAACCAAACTGGGGATTATTAATAACACGTTGCATCACATTTGCGAAGTAGGTATTGCATGAAACCGTGATAGCTCCTTTTAGATTAAAATTACCCGGATCAAGACAACCCATGGGCCGGCCACAGCCATAAAAAGCTCCGGTACATAAAAATCTTGTTGATGGAGTAATAACACCTTCCTGCAAACCAATAAGCGCCTGCAACGTTTTAAATGTTGATCCGGGAGAGTAAGTAGCGCTTACGGCCCGATTATACATGGGAAGCCGCGGATCTAAAAATAATTGTGAAAAATGTTTCCTGCGCTGTGCTCCGGTTAATAAACTGGGTTTGAAAGTCGGGCTGCTCACCATTGCAAGTACACCACCGGTCTTTGGATCCAGAGCTACAATTGCACCTACTTTATTTTCCATCAGGTGTTCGCCCAACATTTGAAGATCAATATCCAAAGACATGTGAAGATTTTCTCCTGCTGTCGCTGCCGTATCATATCTTCCATTTTCAAGCTTGCCCGTGAGCCGGTTTTTATTATCACGCTTCCAATATTCAATACCCCGGCGTCCCATCAATACTCTTTCGTAACTTCTTTCGAGCCCTGTTTTTCCTGCATAATCTCCCATTTGATAGCCTTCTCCTTCATGCCGTTTTAAAAAATTAGAATCTACTTCTGATAAATAGCCGAGAATGTTTCCTGCAGCATCATATGGATAATCACGTACGGGTCTTTCCTGCAAATAAAACGCAGGAACAAATTTGTACAGGCTTTCATTAAGCCTGGCAAGTTTTTCTTCAGATAGAGAAGTTTCAAAAACAGAAGGCCTGTAACTACGATTTTTTATAATTGCTGTAATGATTCTCTTCCTGAATTCTGCCGTATCAATATCCAAAATCCGGCAAAGATCTGCCGTATCAAGGTGCATTGAGTATAACTTAGATGGGGTAACCATTAAATCATAGATCACCGTATTTCTTAAAACTGCTTTACCATTTCTGTCAAATAATATTCCCCTGTTAGGGTAAACTACCATCCTGAACCTACCCTGCTCATTTGCCATGATAGAATATTTTTTATCTACTACCTGGAGAATGAAAAGCCGTAAAATAATGATCAGTCCCATAAGCAGGAACATAGCAATTATTATATTTTTACGGGATTGATTAAACACGCTTTGAGGTTGGTTTTGAGATACGGGTAAGGAAATATTTCAGTGCAAAAATACTTAGTCTATATCGTATTTGTCCTAAATCTTTGCTTCCTTGGGAATAACAATTCTATTAACAATATTAACAGTAAACTTATTGCGGTAGAAACCAAAGATTTTAAAAAGAAATAGAAATATCCGCCGGTTTGCAAAGCTTGCAAAAAGTAAAGAAAAGTGTGATGAATAAACGTTAAAATTGTAACATAAGTGAGATAAGGGGTAAATCCCATACTCTGTATTGAAGGTTCATTATAATTACTTTCCGCACCCTCCTGTGAAATAAGAAGATTAATAAGAAATGGGCGTAAATAAGCAATAAGCACACATGCGGCAGCGTGCATACCATAAGAATTACTGAAACAATCAAGAGCAAACCCTAAAGCAAATGCCAGCAACAGTTGCATTCTTCTTCCCATCTTAAAAGGAAGCCATAAAATAAAAAGAAAATAAACGTAAGGCGTTACCAATTGATGCAAAGGAGGAATCTGGTCAAGAATAAACACCTGTACCAAAATAAAAAGGCAAAACCGGATTATATTTTTAATTAGGTTACTCATTTACTTTTTACCTTATTTAAAAGTTTTTCAGGTTCTTCTTTTTGAAGATTATTGATTACATAAGCATACTGTAACTTTTCAAAATCAGCAGCCGGATTTACTCTTACCGTGTAGGTACTGCTATTTTTATCGTTAATAATGTCTTTAACATAACCTACCAGTAAGCCCCCTGGAAATTTATCTGAAAATCCACTGGTAATAACGGTATCACCAGCATGAATTTTGGCCGATTTGGAAATATCTTTTAAATACAAAATACCTGGTGTTTTACTATCATAACTTACAATTCCGGTTTCACCTCCCTTTTTGAGCCGGGCACTCAGGTTGCTTTGCTCATGCAGCAAACTCATTACAACCGCATAATTATTACTCACATCAACCACAGTTCCAATTACGGCGTTATTTACATCAATTACTCCCATATCAGGCTGAACCCCTTGCAGCGAACCCCGATGCAATTCAATATAATTGTTCAAAAGATTTACTGAGTTGTAAATTACTTTCGCCTGCATGTACAAATATTTTCTTTGCTTGTGAGCCGAATCGAGATTCATCGTATCAATAGCAATTTTGTTTATACTGTCAGGTATTTCAAAATCCTGCCTTAGTTTATTATACAAGGCTTCATTGGCTTTTACAAGCGAATCATTTGTTCTTTTTAATTGAAAATAATATTCAATACTGTTGTACCTTTTGCTGATGTTGCCTGTTATTTCATTAGCTGCTTTTGAGTAAACTGCATGATGATAACGGTTATAACTGAAGATCATATAAAATGATAATCCCATCAGAAATAAGAAGAAAATAAATGTAAAATAAATACGGATAAAGAGAAAAATGTTTCGCATGATTTCATCCGGGCTGCATTAAAGAAACAGCCATTTATTAGAAGTTGAAATAATTATTCCTGCAAAGTTAATTATTGATCAAATGATAAGCTGATCCGTGCAATAAATATTCCAAAACTTATCTCATTACAAAAGGATAACGGTCATAATGTTTTAAAGCGAGCCCGGTTCCACGAACCACACTTTTCAAAGGGTCATCTGCAATATGAACCGGTAATTTAATTTTTGCAGCTAATCTTTTATCAAGCCCCCGAAGCAATGCACCACCACCGGTTAAATACAATCCCCTTCTGTAGATATCAGAAGCAAGCTCAGGAGGAGTTGTTTCCAACGCTTTTAAAATACCTTCTTCAATTTTGAAAATAGATTTATCAAGAGCCTCTGCAATTTCCTGGTAGCTTACCATTATTTGCTTCGGAATGCCTGTTACAAGATCACGCCCATTTACCGGCATATCATCAGGAGGATTGTCAATATCTTTCATCGCCGCGCCGATTTGAATTTTAATTTGTTCGGCCGTACGTTCACCAATTAGCAAACTATGATAACGACGTAAAGCCTCCATAATATCGGCCGTAAATTCATCGCCTGCAACCCGAATCGATTGATCGCAAACAATACCTGCCAATGCAATTACGGTAATACCGGTTGTACCACCGCCAATATCAATAATCATATTTCCCACCGGTTCTTCTACATCAATTCCAATTCCCAAAGCCGCTGCCATTGGTTCATGCAAAAGATAAACTTCTTTAGCTCCAGCCTGTTCGGCACTATCTCTTACGGCACGCTTTTCTACTTCAGTAATGCTGCTGGGGATGCAGATCATCATTCTCCAGCTTGGAGGAAATAAAGGTTTTTTTGGATATATTTTTTTAATCATCTCACGGATCATCAGCTCTGCTGCGTTAAAATCAGCAATTACTCCATCTTTTAAAGGGCGAACCGTGCGAATGCTTTCATGGGTTTTCTCGTGCATCATCAATGCCTTTTTACCCACAGCCAGTATGTTTTTGGGATTGTTGCGATCCAACGCTACAATCGAAGGTTCATTTACTACTACAACATCATTATGGATTATAAGTGTATTGGCAGTTCCCAGATCTATCGCAATCTCCTGTGTGAAAAAATTAAAAAGGCCCATGTTTTATTTGAGGTATTGAAAAATTACTAATGCCTGCAAAGTTGTGGAAATAATTTGGAATTACAACCTAATACTATTGAAGGTTTTTATATGAAACGCAATTAAAATTTGTAAATTGTTTTAAAGAAAAAATATTATAATAGAACTCTACTATTTACAGCAAAGAAATACAGTAAATCAACAAATTTAACCCATTTTTAATTTGTACAAATTACGTAAAAGATAGCAATTTTCGGATAGGAAAGAGATTTTACGATTTCTACCTTTGCATCCCAATAATTACCTATATATATGAAAGAGCAGCTAAAGATTAATTATGATCGCATCGCCGCAGCAATCGGCTATATAAAGGAAAATTTTAAATCCCAACCTACTTTGGAGGAAATTGCGCAACAAATTCATGTTAGCCCTCATCACTTTCAACGCATGTTTACCGAATGGGCGGGCACAAGCCCAAAGAAATTTCTCCAGTATATCAGTGTGGAATACGCGAAAAAATTGCTGAAAGACAAAAATGTATCACTGTTTGATGCAGCAATTGAAACCGGACTTTCAGGCAATAGTCGTCTTCACGATCTTTTCATTAACATCGAAGGTATGACACCGGGAGAATTTAAAAATGGTGGCGAAAACCTTCTCATTAACTACCACTTTGCTGAGAGTCCTTTCGGAAAAATTATTGTGGCTTCTACCACAAAAGGAATTTGCCATCTTGCTTTTGCTGATGATGAACCAGATGCATTTAATTCTTTAAAAAGTAAATTCCCCAATGCTCATTTTAAACAAACTTCAGATCTATTTCAGGAAAACGCGCTTGCCATTTTTAATCGCGACTGGAAAAATTTGCATTCCGTAAAACTTCATTTAAAAGGAACACCTTTCCAGGTAAAAGTTTGGGAAACATTATTAAAAATACCCGCCGGGCGACTTACTACTTATGGTAATATTGCGAAACAAATTCAAAAACCAAAAGCCTCAAGAGCTGTAGGGACAGCAATTGGCGCCAACCCTGTTGCGTTTTTAATTCCCTGCCACCGTGTAATTCAATCTTCAGGAATCTTCGGAGGTTATCATTGGGGAAGTACCAGAAAAGCGGCTATCATTGGTTGGGAAGCAGCAAAATTAAATCATGAAAAAGAAGTAACTACCGGAGGCGTATAAACGAAATTTATCAATCTACAAATTCATACCCAATATCGCCACGGTAATACATGCCTTCAAAATGAATTTCTTCCAAAATTCTTTTTGAAAGTTCAATTGCGTCTCCCATTCCTGAAGCCATAGCAGAAACCGCGAGTACCCTGCCACCATTTGTAACCGTAAGGTCGTTTACATTTTTGGTTCCTGCATGAAAAACCATCGCACCTACTCCGTCATCATCAATATGTTTTATTACTTCCGGATTTTCAAGATATAAAAATTCAATCGGTATGCCCTTTTCATAATTACCAGGATAACCGCCACTTACCGCTACGATGGTCACCGCATTATTCTTTTCAATAGAAATCTTTTGAAAATCTAATTTTTGTTGATCCATCGCCACCAGCAATTCAACCAGATCATTCTGTAAACGAATTAAAACTACTTCAGTTTCAGGATCACCCATGCGGCAATTGTATTCAATCACTACCGGTTCTTCATTCACTTTTATCAATCCCAAAAAAATAAATCCTTTGTAATCGATACCTTCTTGCTGCAACCCTTTTATAGTGGGCTCAATAATTTGATCGGTAACTTTCTTCATGAAATGTTCCGTAGCAAAAGGCACAGGGCTTATAGCTCCCATGCCGCCTGTGTTAGGCCCCTTATCTCCTTCGCCGATTTTTTTATAATCTTTTGCTTCCGGAAGTATAACATAATTTTTACCATCGGTAAGTACAAAAACGCTCAATTCTATTCCATCCAGAAATTCTTCTACCACTACTTTTTTTCCCGCATTACCAAATTTTGCCTGCTGAATCATCAGTTCAAATTCACTCAATGCTTCTACATAATTAGTGCAAATGATTACGCCTTTTCCGGCAGCCAAACCATCAGCTTTTAAAACAATTGGTAATGGATGGTTCTGAATATATTCAAGCCCTTCATCAAAATTAGAAATATCAAACTCTTTATATTTTGCTGTTGGAATCGAATATTTGTTCATGAAACTTTTTGCAAATGCTTTGCTTCCTTCCAGTTGTGCCCCCTTCTTTGAAGGCCCGGTTATTATGATATTTTCAAGTTTCTTATCAGCTTTAAAAAAATCATAAATGCCATTTACCAAAGGTTCTTCAGGGCCCACTACCACCATCTCAATTTCTTTTGAAAGACAAACCTTTTTTACCGCTTCAAAATCATTGATATCAAGGTCAATGTTTTCACCCAACTCGGCTGTGCCTGCGTTTCCGGGTGCAATAAATAATTTTGAGCACAAAGAGCTTTGGCTGATTTTCCATGAAAATGCATGCTCCCTGCCACCTGATCCGAGTATTAGAATGTTCAAATTATTGGTATTTAGAATTACTAAAAAAGAGGCAGCAAGTTAGGAAACTTAAAGGGTTATTACCTAATATTAAGGATGAAAAATTATTTATATTCTGTAACCCCCAAAAAATGAAAATCAGTCTTATTTGTTGTTTTACTGCAAAAAAATTTTGATCAGTTTGGGTAAATTATTTAATGAAAAAAATAAACATAGTTTTAAATTTCTACTTACTTTACAACCTAATTAAACATCTGTTCCAAATTTTTTTTAACTCAAAATCAAAACAATTATGGAAGACCAGGTAATACCGGTAGATCTTGCCGAACATAAAAAAGGCAAACATCCGAAAGCGTTGGTTGTACTTTTTATGACCGAAATGTGGGAGCGCTTTGCTTACTATTTGATGGTGGGGATTTTACTTCTTTACCTGATTGATGATAAAACAGGTGGTAAAGGGATGACAGAAAAAATGGGCGCAGATATAGTAGGAAGTTTTATCGCGCTTGTTTATCTCACTCCTTTTATCGGCGGTTTGTTGGCCGACAGGTATTTAGGTTATATCAGATCCATATTTATTGGCGGCACATTAATGGCTCTCGGTTATTTCGGGCTGGCATTTCCAGGTAATACAGCTCTGTATATTTCTTTATTATTGATCATTGTAGGTAATGGATTTTTTAAACCCAATATTTCTACACTTCTCGGAAATATTTATAACCGTGAAGACCTGAAACCGCTTAAAGACAATGCCTACAATATATTTTATATGGGCATAAATATCGGTGCACTGTTTTGCAATTTCGTTGCCGCTTATTTAAGAAATCAATACGGCTGGGGTTACGCTTTTGCCGCAGCCGGCGTAGGATTGGTAATCGGAATGGTCATTCTTTCCACTTCATTAAAAGGGGTGCGTGAAGGTGAAATAAAAAAAGAAAAAAGGCCGGAAGATACGCCGCTGAGCAAAATTTTTGGCTATGTATTTCTACCAGCCATTATCGCAGCCATTATTGGTTGGATTGTACCAACCCTGATCTTTGGTTCTACTATTTTGGGCAGCAAATCAAATGACGCTTTTATTTTTGCATGCCTTCCTATTATTGCATTTTATGTTTCGCTTTATATAAAAGCAACCGGAACTGATAAAAGAGCAATAGGTGCTCTGCTATTTATTTTTGGGATTTCTATTATTTTCTGGACCATTTACAATCAAAATTCAACCGGTCTTACTTTGTGGGCACAGGTGCACACGGACAGAACTGTATCCCCAACAGCTAAAAAAGTTGCCGGTTCTCTTGGCTTTCTTCAAATCGTAAGCGATACACCACGGCTGGTAGATAAAGTAGATGAACATTTTGTGGCGATAAAAGACGAAGCCTTAGTGGCTGGGCCTTATGGAGAGAATAATGTAAAATTGGTAGATGGCAACATCGTTGATAAAAAAACAAAAATAGTACAGGTAATGGGCCCTGACCCTTATTTTAATAATGTTCCAAAAAGCGATTGGCCTCAGGGAGGTAGTGAAGAAGTTGCCAATACAGAATTATTTCAATCAATAAATCCCTTATTTATTATTATCCTCACACCTTTGCTGGTTATGCTTTTCAGCTATTTGCGAAAACGAAATAAAGAACCTTCAACAGCCAGTAAGTTTGGAATGGCGTTATTTATTTCAGGACTTTCTGCTTTGGTAATGGTATTTGCTATCATGTCAGTATCTTCTGTTTATCTTCATAAAACCTCTCCCTACTGGCTTTGGGGCACCTATTTTGTTTTTACAATAAGCGAATTGTTACTAAGCCCGATCGGATTATCTCTTGTGTCAAAATTGGCACCCGCGCGACTTACTGCCTTATTAATGGGTGGATGGTTTTTATCGACAGCAATTGGTGGAAAGCTTGCCGGAGTAATGACCAGTTTCTGGGACGATTTTACTGATAAAAAAGTTTTCTTTTTAATACTGGTAGTTGCAGCTTTTATAGGTGGGATTTTAATCTTCAGCCGTTTAAAATCTTTAAATTCAATCGTAAAAGAAAAAACCGGATCAACTTAATTTTAAAAAAAAGAAAAAAAGCCCTGTTAATATAAAATTTAGCAGGGCTTTTTATTTTATAAGAGAAAACCTTTTCCTCTTCCTGGTTCAATTCTACAATTAGAAAAGAGTTAAATGCTTTAAACCTTGTCCTTAAAATTTTGTCTTAACTATAGTAACTAAAAACTTTATTTTTCGTTTCACCAAAAAATATTTTATGAAAAAAATACTTTTACTTATAATTCCCACATTCCTGATTTTTTCTTCCTGCAAGAAAGAAGTAACAAAAGTTCAGCAAGTGGACCAGGCCTATTCTGCAGTCTATACTATTCAGCCGGGCGACTGGAAAACCAACAATAATGGATTAAGTTATACAGCAGAATTAAATGTTCCTGAACTTGATAATATTATTTATCAAAATGGTGCTGTATTGGTGTATTTGTCTTTTACAGGTACTACTTATTACGAAGCTTTGCCTGAAGTTTTTGATGGAATATCTTACGGGGCAATTCATTCTCCGGGATATGTTGGTATTGATATCAGCGACGTTTCAGGGCAGGCTATAAACCCTCCGGGTCAAACAATTTCTGCAAAAGTGGTTCTGATTGATGCGACTGCATTAGCACTGCATAAAGATGTAAATCTGAATGATTTGGGTGCAGTACAAAAGACCTTTAATATTCATTAATCAGTTAAATCATTTTAGGTTCAAAAAGCAAAAAGTTCTTCAAAAGAAGAGCTTTTTGCATTATTTGACTTAACTAAATTCTTATTAAACAAAATTCATTAAATCATATTTTTTACCCAAAATCTTTTCATCATCCGCCCCCAGCCAACTATGTAACAGTGTAGCATAAACGCTTTTAAAATCTACTTTATATTCCAGGTCGCCTTCATTAAGATTCGTTAGATCCGGCATGGCGTTTATCAATCCTTTTTGTTTTAATCCTCCTCCGATAAAAAACATATTATTAGCTGTTCCGTGATCGGTTCCACCGCTTGCATTTTGAGCAACTCTTCTTCCAAATTCGCTAAAGGTCATTAACGTTACATCCTCAAAACGATTGTTCTTTTTCAAGTCAGTTACGAAGGCAGTAATTGCATCATTCAATTCAGTAAACAATCGCTTCTGCTGGTTCTCCTGGTTTACATGCGTATCAAAACTTCCAAGGCTTACGTAATAAACTTTTGTGTTGATATCACTTAAAATAAGGGAAGCAATGGTTTGAAGGTTTTTTCCCAACTCACTGGCGGGATAAGTTTGCGTGGAAGGACGTTGCCTGCTTTCTTCATAAATATAATCAGCACTATTTAACGTTTCGCTCAAGGTTTTATAAAGATAATCTGCCACTGGTTCGTCGTCTTGGTGAGCAGCATCGATTTCCCGAAAGTATCTTTCGTTACTGGTATTAAACAATCTTTTTGGATCCCGCAGTGCAAGGCCTTTTATCTCCTTTCCTTTTAAGGCAAGGCTCAGTACATCATCAATCTCCAGCGCCTGCGTTGGTTTATCACAACCACTACATTGCGCATCCAAATAACGCCCGAGCCAGCCGGTATTCAAATATTCGTTGCTGTCAGCCGCAGTTTGCCAAATGTCCATACTGCGAAAATGCGAACGGTCAGGATTTGGATAACCCACACTATTCATAATTCCCAGGTTGCCTTCATCAAACAGGTTTTTAAAATAAGGTAAAGCAGGGTTGATACCGGCTTCATCCGTTAGCTGAAGCGCTTTATCTTTTACTATGCCAAGCTTTGGGCGTGACTTGTAATAAATATCATTCCGGATCGGAATCACCGTGTTTAGTCCATCGTTTCCGCCGCTTAACTGTAAAACCACCAGCACTTTGTTTCCTTGCGGAACCAACGCCTTTTTTTCAAAAGCCTTTAAAAACTTTGGCATCATCAGCGACGCAGAAGCCAATGAACCAACTTGCAAAAATTCTTTTCGTTTTAGCAGCATAACTTTTTTCGTTTATGGATGACCGTTATTATTAACAAAGCTGGTATTCCGGGGTACTCATCAATTCAATTATCGAGGATCTTATAAATCCTTCCCGCGACCCGTTGTCGATATATCTTTTTAACACATTTGGATTGATATAATTTTTCGTCTGTAAAACAATTCCATTCACATTTTGCAACAACTCCTCTTTGGTGATTTTTTCAAACACCTTAAAAACTGAATTCCAGTCAACCGTAACTGAAAGACTTCTTGCCTTGTTATTTGCCTGCATCATTTCCATTCCCATCGAAACATCATCATCTTCTTTTGGCTTTATTAAAAACTGTTCAGAATTGGTAAGAAGCTGTGGAAGCCTCATCCTGAACACTAAAGCGCTGCTGTCAATCCAGTTTTTTCCACCAGGCCAACCAGCGACATTTGGAGGAAAAAATAACACTTGCCCGAGTACTTTCTGAAACAACATCTGGACTTGGGGCCGGTCAAGTTGCATTGGAATCAATCTCCTGATGCCCACCAACAATTCTACCGGCGATTTTATTCTTGTACCAACATTTTTTGGTTCATAAAACCATTCACTCATGAAAATATCATTGAGTAATTGCTGAATGTTATAGTTACTTTGATAAAACCGAGCAGCAAGAAAATTAATTTTCTCATCGTCTGCCTCGTCGTTCACAAAAAATTTGTAGAGCTTTTTCGTGATAAATTTCGCTGTGGCTTTTTGTTCCAGAATAATATCGATGATGTCATCACCATCAAAATTTCCGGTCTTGCCCAGAAAAGTTTTTGTTCCGTTATCATGAAGAAAAGGCCTTTCAACAAATTCACCGTGCAGGTTAAAACCCCACCCTGTAAAGGATCTTGCACCTTCCTTTACATCCGTTTCTGTATAATTTCCTCTTCCCATTGTAAAGAGCTCCATCACTTCGCGGGCAAAGTTTTCATTGGGATGTTGTTTTTTATTCTGCTGATTATTCAAAAACGCAAGCATAGCAGGACTCTTACTGACCGCGCGAAGAAGATCGCCAAAATTTTCAAAGGCGTTTCTCCTGATGACATCCAATAATTGCTGTTGAAAAAAAATATTGAGGACGCGGCAGGCGAAATGTCCATGCCAAAAGAGGCTCATCTTTTCTCTCAACTGGGCTTCGCTATTGATCATTTCATCAAGCCATAAAATGTTCAGATTTTTTATTCCTTCTGCCGACTGTTTGCGAAACTGCCTTTTCTGATCTTTTGACAATTGTTGCATTTTACCAATGTCCTGCAATCCTTTTATTAAACCGTCGTACATATTTCCTGCAACATTTAAAGCTGTAGGTTCTTTCGAAGATGCTTTTACTAAAACACGGTACAAATCTTTTTGCGAAATATGACTAAGTTGATTGGCATTTTCGGCCATCGGCCCAAAGGCTGCGCGCCAAAGTAAGTGTTGGTTCTTTTGTTGATTGGTCAATGACATGATGAATCTATTGAAGAGAAAACGGGATAAATATATTTATCCGAAAGACTGATAGACTAACTCAAAAACCAAAAGTTTAACAACAACAAAAAAACTCTGTAAAAGAATTTTTACAAACAGAAATTGAAAGAATTTGTTTGTTTACTGAATTTTATCACCGCCAAAATAGGAATGCAAAATCTGCGGTAACAAAATTCCATGCTCCGATTGATTATTCTCCAGCAGCGCCGCAACAATTCGCGGAAGCGCCAAAGAAGAACCATTTAACGAATGAACCAATTGCGTTTTTCCATCGGCTTTAAAACGAATTTTCATTCTGTTGGTTTGAAAAGATTCAAAATTGCTCACAGAGCTTACTTCAAGCCATTTTTGCTGGGCAGCGCTGTAGACTTCAAAATCGTAAGTAAGCGCAGAAGTAAAACTCATATCGCCGCCGCACAAACGAAGAATTCTGTAGGGAAGGTTTAAGGATTGTAACAGCTTTTCAACATGCAAAAGCATTTCTTCCAGCACCTCGTAACTTTTACCCGGATGAACCAATTGCACGAGTTCTACCTTATCAAACTGATGAACACGATTCAATCCGCGAACATCTTTTCCATAGCTTCCTGCTTCACGGCGAAAGCAAGGCGTGTAGGCCGTCATCTTTACCGGCAATTCTTCTTCTTTCAAAATTTCATCGCGATAAATATTGGTGAGTGGAACTTCTGCGGTAGGAATTAAAAAAAAATTATCCGCAGATGCATGATACATCTGTCCTTCTTTATCGGGCAATTGGCCCGTGCCGTAAGCGCTCGCTTCGTTCACCATAAATGGCGGCTCGTATTCGGTGTAACCTGCTTCTGTATTAAAATCAAGAAAATATTGAATTAAAGCACGCTGTAGTTTGGCTCCTTTTCCTTTATAAAATGGGAATCCTGCACCTGTAACTTTATTTCCCAATTCAAAATTGATAAGGTCATATTTTTTTGCAAGGTCCCAATGCGCTAATGCATCCTTTGGAAGCACAGGTTTTTGGCCGCCTTCTCTTACCAGTTCATTTTCTTCCGGCGTTTTTCCTACGGGAACAGAAGCGTGTGGAAGATTTGGCAATTTTATAAGATCATCCTGAAGCGACTTTTCAACGATGTTTAATTGTTCGCTAACCGGTTGTAAAAGGCCTTTCAAACTCGCTACTTCCAGCTTTTTTTCTTCAGCCAAACGATTTTCTCCTTTGGCCATCAGTTGCCCGATCTCTTTTGAAAAAGTATTTATTTTTGACTGCCTTTCATCCAGTTCAAACTGCAACTTTTTTCTTTCATCATCTAAAGAAATTATGTTATCCACCAAAGAGATTTCTGAAAAATGCTTTTTCTTCAGTCCTTCTAAAACTTCTTCCCTGTTTGCTTTTATAAAATTTACCTGTAACATCAGCCTGTTATTTTTTTGTTGCAAATATAACAAGCTGTAAGGAGTTTGAATGGGGAATAGTGAATGGGAATGGGAAATGAAATTCAGTGAAAAAGTTGATTTACTACAAAAAGGCGAAAAAATCCGGATACAAAATGAGGCGAATAAGAGATTTTATCCAAAAATTATATTCTTAAACTTCTAACCCATTTAACCAATTAACTTTTTACTTTTGCCGCATGGAGGCACAAGACGATCTGCAAACACGCTGGTGGAAACTGGAAAATAATTTCTTTGAGAAATTTAATAAAAAGCCGGATGTAGAGACCATATTATTTTTAATTGGTATCCAGGAAATTGGTAATTTCAGCAGCCAAAAAAAATTTACAAAAGAACAAAAACAAGATCTGATGCATGTGGCTGTTTGTACCTTGCTAAGTCAAAGTGGTTATTATGAACTGGAAGGTTACGATGAAGACAAATGGCCACATTTTAAGCAATTGAAAGATTTGCCGTCATACAATATGGCTGAACAGGAGAACTTTTTGAAAGATCACATTTTACTATATTTTGAAGGGATCGGCGAACCATTTAAAAACTTTTAGAATGAAATATTTACTCTACCTGCTTATTTTAATTTTCTTTGCTTCATGCTCCGTTTTTAAAAGTTCAAGTTCCAAAACTACGGTGGTCAAGCCACCGTACTTTGTAAAAATTGAAACCGATTCAGGAATGATGGTTGTAAAGCTTTCAGAAAAAACACCAAAAACCACAGCAAATTTTTTGAAGCTGGCACAAGAAAATTTTTATGATGGACTTTTATTTCACCGCGTAGTTAAAGGATTTATGATACAGGGTGGTGATCCTGATAGTAAAAATGCTGCTCCCGGTAAGGTACTTGGAGATGGCGGATTGAAATATACCATTCCGGCAGAATTTGATACCTCATTATTTCATAAAAAAGGCGCAATGGCAATGGCAAGAGAAAATGATGACGTAAATCCCAAAAAAGCCAGCAGTTCAACGCAATTTTATATTGTAGAAGGACGAACCTTTACGGATGTTGAAATGAACCAAATTGAACGTAAATTCAATATTGTCATTCCTGAAAGTCATAGAGAAGTTTACCGTACGGAAGGAGGCGCACCTTTTCTGGATATGAACTATACTGTTTTTGGGCAGGTGGTTAGTGGTTTGGATGTAATAGATAAAATTGCCCATATGCCTAAAGATGAACACGACAGGCCACTAACTAATGTCAAAATGAAAATTTCAATCATGAAAAGGAAGGAATACAGGAAGTACCAATAAAAATATTAATTTGCAATCCTAATACAGAAAAAATAATCGAATGAATTTTCCAAAAAACTTAAGATATACCAAAGACCATGAGTGGATCTCCGTTGAAGGGGATATAGCAACCATCGGCATTACTGATTTTGCACAGCATGAATTGGGCGATATTGTTTACGTTGATATTGCAGCAAAAGGTAAGAAACTGGAAGCCGAAACAGTTTTTGGAACCGTGGAAGCGGTAAAAACAGTAAGTGATCTTTTTCTTCCTGTTGCCGGCACTGTAACAGAAGTAAATCCGTTGCTGGATACTGAGCCTGAAAAAGTAAATAGTGATCCTTACGGCGAAGGATGGATGGTAAAAATGAAAATAGATAACCCTGACGACGCAAACCAGCTAATGGATGCGGAAGCTTACCAGGCAATGGTTTCATAAATATTAAAATGGAAGGTAAAAAAATTCCTTTTAAATACTTTTTACCAGGCATTGCCTGGTTTTTTGTTGTAGGCATTTTAACACTCATGCCGGCAAAGGATGTCCCACAGGTTGGATGGATGGATAACATCCCCAATTTTGATAAGTTGGTTCATGCAGGTTTATTTGGCGGGCTGGCTTTTTTGTTTGCTGTACCCATTTTAAAATCGCACTTTTCTCAAAGGCAAAAACTTAATTATTCGATAAGAATAAGCCTCGCCGCTATCGTTTGGGGCATTACGATCGAGTTTCTTCAAAAATTTTATGTACCCAGTCGCGATTTCGATCTTCTGGATTGGGCGGCAGATATTGTTGGTGTTATAATTGCCTTATGGCTTATTATCAGTATTTTAAAATACTTTCAAAAGAAAGATTTGCAGTAAACGAAGTTTTAGGAAAGATTCTTGTTTTCATTTTTTTATCTTTGTTATAATTAAATTTATAATTATGCAGGTTCTTGAAATAAAAGTACCGGATAATAAGACCCGTCTCGTTAAAGAATTTTTAAGGGAACTCGGCGTAACTATTAAGGTGAAAAAAGAAGATGATAGCCCGAATGCTAAAACAATTGCAGCAATGGAAGAATTAAAGGCCGGAAAAGGCATTAAATTCAAGAGTGTTGAAGATCTTTTTAATAGCATATAAGCATAGCCGATGTTTAAAATAGTCGCTTCAACTAAATTTTTAAAAGACCTGAGATTACTTAAAAAACGATCTGTTGAAGATTTGCAAGTATTACACAAAGTAATTTCCATACTGGCAGAAAATGGCCATGGAGGCCTTGATAAGAAATATAAGTCTCATAAACTTTCAGGGAATTATAAGGGATATTGGGAATGCCATGTTAAACCAGATTTATTACTTATTTGGTAAGAGAACAAAAAAATAAATCTATTAAAATTGATTCGAACCGGCACACACGCTGATTTATTTTAACTTGTTAGACTTCACTAATACCTTGATTTCTTTCAAAACATTCTCCATTTTGGAAAGAATGATAACAGCAAACAAAGATTTAATCAAGATTCTTATTTTCTTAAGAAGACATTATCAATATTAGTTTCCCCCATCTTTCGTAGCTAATTTTATTATTTATACATTTGCTTAATGAAAAATGTTGACAACATGGAATACAATACAACCCGTAACCATCTTACGATTAGAGAATACGGTCGCCATATTCAAAAAATGGCAGAGTATGTGTTGACGATCGAAGATCGTGAGAAGCGCCAAAAAAATGCAGAAGCGCTGGTTGAATTAATGGGCTTTTTGAACCCACAACTTAAAAATGTAGAGGATTTCCGCCATAAATTGTGGGACCATCTTTTTTTAATAACGGATTTCAAACTTGATGTAGACAGTCCTTACCCTATTCCTACCCAGGAAACGCTAAGGCCAAAGCCCGATCCGCTTCCTTATCCAAAAAGATATCCCAAATACAACCACCTCGGTAAAAATATTGAGATCATAATTGATAAAGCTTTGAAGGAAGAAGATGCTGAAAAACGCCAGGGATTTGCCAACTCCATTGCGTATTACATGAAACTTACGTACAGCAACTGGCATAAAGAACTGGTCCATGATGATAATATTCAAACCGAACTTTCAGCTATTACTAAAGGCGAACTTGAATTTAATAATCGTCCGTTTATAAAACACCGTGTAGAAAATAACCGTGAAGAATTTGGTGGTGGCAGGCGTAAAAATTTTGGCCCGAGAAACAACCGAAACCAGGGCCGCGAAAACAGGAATAACAGTAACAGGAAATATGGCAAGAAAAGATATTAGGATTTCAGGTTTTTGAGGAAGGCCAAAAAAAATTCAGCAAATGGGATATGAATAAAAGATTAAAAAAATAATTAAACAGGTTTGCAACCCTGGCACAATCAAAAAACTGCCGGGGTTTTATTTTTTAATTTACACATAGCATTTTCGATGGGTTCATTTGAAGTAACAGGAGGCAAAAAGTTAAAGGGAGAAATAACCCCACAGGGCGCTAAAAATGAAGCGTTGCAGGTAATTTCTGCAGTTTTGCTAACCGGCGAAAAAGTAGTGATCCACAATATTCCGGATATAACTGATGTAAATCTTCAGATCGAGTTATTACAGGAACTGGGTGTAACTGTTGAAAAAATTGATTCTTATACCTGGTCGTTTAAAGCAGATAACGTAGATGCGAATTATTTATCTTCTTCCTCATTTCAAAAAAAGACCGGTCGTTTACGCGGAAGCGTGATGCTCGCAGGCCCAATGCTTGCACGTTTTAAAACCGCTTATATTCCTAAACCAGGTGGCGACAAAATAGGCCGCAGAAGGCTGGATACCCACATTATCGGTTTTAAAAAATTAGGAGCGGAGTTTGACTATTTTACTGAAGAATCCTTTTTCCATTTACACACTTCCCAATTAAAAGGTACCTATCTTTTGTTGGAAGAACCAAGTGTTACGGGAACGGCCAATTTAGTAATGGCCGCAGTTTTAGCGGAAGGAATTACCACTATTTACAATGCAGCCTGTGAGCCCTATATCCAGCAACTTTGTAACATGCTGAACCAAATGGGGGCAAAAATTTCAGGCATTGGAAGCAACATGATCACTATTAAAGGGGTTGATGAATTGCACGGAACAATTCATACGATTCTTCCCGACATGATTGAAGTTGGTTCTTTTATTGGACTTGCCGCGATGACGCAAAGTGATATTGTTATAAAAAATGCAGGCATTGCACATCTTGGAGTTATACCTGAAAGATTTCAGCAATTAGGAATTAAATTAAATTTTTCAGGAGATGACATTCATATTCCTGAACAGGAACTTTACGAAATTGAAACATTTTTGGATAGCTCAATGCTAACTATCTACGATCATCCATGGCCCGGGCTTACGCCTGACCTGTTAAGTATTATTTTGGTGGTAGCTACACAGGCAAAAGGAAGTGTTTTGGTTCATCAAAAAATGTTTGAAAGCAGGTTGTTCTTTGTAGATAAAGTGATAGAAATGGGAGCCCACATTGTTTTATGCGATCCTCACAGAGCAGTAGTGGTAGGGCTTGCGAGGAAATTCCCGCTTCGTGGGATAACGATGGCAAGTCCGGATATCAGGGCAGGCGTTGCTTTATTAATTGCCGCATTAAGCGCTGAAGGTAAAAGTACCATTCAAAATATTGAACAAATTGACAGAGGCTATCAAAATATAGATGAAAGATTAAGAGCGCTGGGAGCAGAGATAAAGAGAATGAGCTAATAAAAAATAATGGAAAAAAAATATAAAAAGATCATTTTAATAACTGCCCCTTCCGGATCAGGGAAAACTTCTATTGTGAATCATTTAATTAAGAAATTTCCTCAACTGGCTTTTTCTGTTTCTGCTACTACAAGAGAACCAAGAAAAAATGAGATTAACGGACATCACTACTATTTTATCAATGAAAATGAGTTTCGTGAAAAAATCCATAACAAAGAATTTCTTGAATGGGAAATGGTGTATGAGGGCAAATATTACGGTACCCTAAAATCTGATATTGAACGCATCTGGAAAGAAAATAAAGTGCCGGTTCTGGATATTGACGTACAGGGCGCTATTCATGTGCAACAACAATATCCGGTAAATACAATTGCCATTTTTATACAGGCACCTTCTGCTGAAGAATTAAAAAGAAGATTAAAACTTCGAGGCTCTGAAACTGATGAATCGTTACAGGCGCGCCTGGATAAATCGAGCTATGAAATGACTTTTAAAAAGCATTTTGAAAATATCATCACTAACGAAAATTTTCAAACTGCCTGTAAGGAAGCAGATAAGATTGTGGGAGATTTTCTAAATAATTAAAGTTTTCCTGCTTTTGTATTTATAAATTTGTAAGATATGAACTGGTTATCTATTGTTCCAATAATGATTGCCTTGCTTCTTATCGGTTTTTTTTCCGGGTTGGAAGTGGTATTTAATTCGGCCAATAAATTATCCATTGAATTAAGAAAAAAACAGGGAGATTATAGCGGTAAAACATGGTCGTTGTTTTTAGAATCACCTGCCCGTTTTATTGTAACGTCTCTTTTAATCACCAATATTTTACTCGTTGTTTATGGATTGCTGGCAAGTAGTGAATTGGCAGAAGTTTGGAAATATTGGTCGATCGAAAATCAATTTATCATCCTTGGGGCCGAAACTGTTGTAGCGACTATCATTCTGATATTTTTTGAATCAATCTTCAAATCTATCTTACGGGCCAGCGGCAATTCCGTTACTTCAAGTACTTTTTTAAGCTTCTGTATCAAAAGTTTCTATTCACTTTTTTCTGGGGTTGCGCGTTTTTTTGTAAATATTACCGAATGGCTTTTAAAATATCTTTTCAATGTAAAAATCCAAAGCAAAACGCAATCTTTTACCAAAATGGATCTCGATCATTATGTACAGCAACTGAACATGACAGATAGTGATGAGAACCTTGAGATGAATAATGAAATATTCAAAAATGTTTTATCGCTTTCAGAAACAAGAATACGTGAATGTTTGATTCCTAGGAAAGAAGTAGTTGCGGTGGATATAAATTTAACGCTTGAAGAAATAAAAGAGCGCTTTATTGAAACCAAACTTAGCAAGTTGGTGGTTTACGAAAATAATGTTGACAATGTTCAGGGTTACGTACATCAGCTCGATTTGTTTAAAAATCCGGAAACGCTGCGTTCTATCTTACTGCCTATTCCGGTAATTCCTGAAAGTATGAATGCATCAGATCTGATCAAGAAGTTTACCAAAGAAAGAAAAAGTATTGCCTGGGTTATTGATGAATTTGGCGGCACCGCAGGTATTGTAACCATGGAAGATCTGTTGGAAGAAATTTTCGGAGATATTTATGATGAATATGATGTGCAGGAAGAATTTGTTGATAAACAAATCGCTTCCAACGAATTTCTTTTAAGTGGCCGGCTTGAATTGGATTACCTGGCTGAAAAGTATAAGCTTAATTTCCGAAAAAATGAAGAATCAGAAACACTTTCAGGCTATATCATCAACCTCCATGAATCGATTCCGCGCGAAAGAGACCGAATCATTATTGATGATTATCAATTTGATATTTTGAAGGTAAGCCAGACAAGAATTGAAACCGTAAAACTCAAACTGCTGCGATAATTAAGAATTGATTGGAGAAAATCTAAATAGTATACCCGAATGCGAATCGCAGTAAATGCCGCCTCTTTAAAAAACAACCGTTTTCAAATATTTTTAGAATTGGCGGCGCTCCATCCGCAACATACCTTCCTGCTTTTTTTTGATAACGAAACCAAGTTAAACGATCTTCCGGAAAATATAATTCCTGTTGTAATAAACCCGCCGGCAACCAATTTATTAAAACGTCGCATTTGGTACCATCTTAAATTACCTGCAGCCTTAAAAAAAAATAAGGCCGATATTTTTATTTCTGAAAGATTCATTTCATTAAAAACCAAGGTGCCTCAAATATTGATGCAACCTGATCTTACTTATATTCATCAACCGGCATTTATTGAAAAAAAAGAAATTGGGTTTTTCAAAAAAAATAACAAAAAGTTTATTGAAACAGCGAATGAAATTATCGTCAACTCCTCTTTTTTAAAAAACGAAATCGTTACCCGGTTTAAAACCGACGATAAAAAAATAACAGTTATTTACCCTTCAATAAAAGAAGATTTTCACGCTGCGACTTATGAAGAAAGAGAAATAGCGAAAGAAACGTATGCCGAAGGAAATGAATATTTTATTTATAAAGGAATTATAAGTCCTCAACAAAATCTTACCAACTTACTGAAAGCATTTTCTTTTTTTAAGAAACGGCAAAGAAGCAAAATGCAGTTGATCATTACAGGAGAACGCGGAGAAAAATATGAAGAATTTGTTGGTTTACTACAATCGTACCGTTTTAAAAATGATGTAAAAGTTTTAGAAGATATTAGTGAAAATGAAACAGCCAAAATTTTATCTTCTGCTTATGCGATGGTTTTTGTACCATCTTATGAAACCGAGGCAAGTGAAGTAATTGAGGCCATGAAGTGTGAAGTTCCGCTGATCGTTTCTTCTATACCGCTTTTAAAAGAATATTGCGGTGAGGCAGCCTTATATGCCGAGTCGGAAAAGATAAATGACATTGCAGACAAAATGATGTTGATTTTTAAAGATGAACAAATGAGAAAAGAATTGATTGAGAAAGGAAGATTGCAGCAAACTGTATTTGAAAACAAAAATGCAACTGAAGAGATATTTGAAATGATTAAAAAGGGAACAGTTTAGTGCCTTTGAAATTGAAGTCTCTTTCGTTTGATCAACGATGAAACATCAGAATTTTTTCAATTACTTTGTGAATTATAATTCATTGCCCTTATAAACAGACTAACGTATTCAATTTGCCAACCCATTAGACTATAAATGATGAGCGAACAAAAAAAAGCGAACTCTTCCGTTCGCATACTTATTGCCAGCCTTGCCGGCACCACCATTGAATTTTTTGATTTTTATATTTATGCTACTGCTGCCGTGCTGGTATTTCCGCAAATGTTTTTCCCAACGTCTGATCCCACAACAGGTACGCTGGAATCTTTGGCCACTTTTGCACTGGCCTTTTTTGCCCGCCCGGTTGGTTCAGCTTTGTTCGGCCATTTTGGCGACAGGATCGGGCGCAAAGCCACGCTGGTAGCTTCGCTTATTACAATGGGGATTTGCACGGTAGCCATTGGTTTGCTTCCGGGTTATGCCACTATTGGTGTTGCCGCGCCATTGTTACTTTGTCTTTTCCGGTTCGGGCAGGGCGTGGGGCTTGGCGGCGAATGGGGAGGCGCTGTATTATTGGCTACTGAAAATGCACCAGAAGGCAAAAAAGCATGGTATGGGATGTTTCCCCAACTGGGAGCGCCGCTTGGTTTTATACTTTCAGCAGGTGTGTTCCTGATTATAGGGAATGTTTTTACCAAACAGCAATTTTTTACCGCCGGGTGGAGAGTGCCTTTTATCGCAAGCGCGCTGTTGGTCGGCTTAGGTTTATATGTCAGATTGAAAATTGTAGAAACGCCGGATTTCGTAAAAGTGTTAGAGAACAACGAGCGTGCTAAATTTCCACTCAAAGACGTTTTTACCAAATACGGAAAAGCACTCATTCTTGGAACGCTTATTACCATTTTAGTTTTTTTGTTTTTTTACCTTCTCACTGTGTTCACCTTAAGTTGGGGAACAACAGTTCTTGCTTATTCGCGTTCGGGATTTTTATTGGCTCAAATGCTTTCGATGCTATTTTTTGCCGGAGGCATTATATTGTCGGCTGCGCTTGCCGGGCGTTATAGTCCCATGAATATGCTATTGATTTCTTCGGTCATTATCTTCATTTTTGGATTGTTTATCGCGCAGCTGTTTATTGCAGGGCATTGGCCACTGCTGGTTACTTTTCTTTCCGGAGGTATGTTTTTGATTGGGTTAAATTATGGACCGCTTGGAACTGCGCTTGCAGCTATTTTTCCCGCGCCGGTGCGTTATACGGGAGCGTCGCTTGCCTTTACTCTGGCGGGCATACTTGGTGGTTCGCTTACACCATATTTTGCCACCAGTATTGCCAAAAATTATGGTTTACAATATGTTGGTTTTTACCTGTGCGCTGCCGCATTACTTAGCTGTATTTCAGTGATTTTAGCGAAGTCATTTATGAAAAGAAAAACAGGTATTGCCGGATAATTTTCCCAACAAACGTTTTTTACCCGCTCTGTATTTCTAAAATTTAGCGCCTTCGCCTTTTTTAGGAATTGACGAAAGAATAAATTGCCTTAATTGTTCGTTTGCTGTTGCGCGGTCTTCTTTGCGCATGTACACCATATGCCCTGTGCGTAAGCCTTTCCACGTAATACGATCTTTTAACTTGCCACTTGGATCCATTTGCCATAAACTGTATTGAGCATTAAAAAAATCACACGCCCCATCATAATAACCTGATTGAACCATCAAATGCAAAAACGGATTTTGCGCCATGGCCTGCCTAAGGTTTTCGCCGGTATTGTTATTCTTTTCATCCCATGGCCAAACAGACCCAAACATATTATACTTCAGGTCCGTCTTGTAATGAAGTTCATTTCGAAGATAAATGTTCATTGCCGGCGTAAAAGCGTGTAACCATGCCGTTAGTTCCGCATTATAATCAGGAGAATTTCCTGCGTCTTCTTTATCAATTCCCCGATATCTTGAATCTAATCTTCCAATGGTATATCCTTTATCCCGCAACAATTCTTTCCAGAAAAAATTAGCCGGAATGATGAGATTATGTTGCAAGATTACTTTTTGCGACAAGCCTGAATAACGGGACATTTTTGCGGCGATATCTTCCTTTTCAGCCTCGGTTAAAGTACTTCCTTTTGCCAAAGCAGGTATTAAATCATTAATGGTAAAATTTTCAACTTCAGGCAGCATAGCGGTAAGATCTTTACTTTGCAGATCGGCAGGTAAAGCCTTGTGATACCAGGCTGTAGCAGCAAAGTAAGGAAGCATTAAAGCTTCGCCTACAGGGCCATCTCGTTTAATTCCCAAATCAGTGGGCGAGACAAGAATGACGCCATCCAGGTACATCCAATCCTGGTTTTCCAATGCCAATGCAAGACCTGAAACCCTGGTAGTTCCATAGCTTTCCCCGATCAAAAATTTGGGAGAAGCCCATCGGTTATTTCGGGTTACAAAAGTATTGATCCACTCTGCGAGATATTTGATGTCTTCATTCACGCCAAAAAATTTTGAGTCAGGGACCTCTTCATTTATTTTCCTGGAATACCCTGTATTTACCGGATCAACATAAACAATATCGGCCACATCCAAAATTGAATTCGGATTATCACGCAAACCATACGGTTCAACAGGATAACCTTCATCGTCAACATCTAAAATGCGGGGACCGGTATAACCGATTTCCATCCACACAGAAGGAGTGCCCGGCCCACCGTTAAAAGAAATTACCAGCGGTCTTGACGCACGATCTTTTACATCGCTCCTTTCATAATAAGTATAAAAAACAGACGCTATGGGTTTTCCGTTTTCGTCCCAAACAGGTAATGTGCCTGACTTCGCAGTATAGGGAACCGTTTGACCTTTTATAGTAATTGTGTTTTTAATGGTAACTGAAGAATCGACAATAACCATAGGATTAACTTCAGCATTTGGGTTATCTTTTGCATCTTTTTTTTGCGCAATAAGAGTACCATTGAAAGCAAGTAAAAATAATGCAACAGGAAGTAGTGTTTTCATAAACTTCTTTTTCATTTTATATTTTAAGTGTGAACATATTTTTTATTGAAAGATAGTTGCTGCAGATCAAGAAGAATTTAGGTTAGCATATTGAACAGTAAACCAACAAATAAAGGATATTTTCATTTTTTCATATCAGCAATTGATAAAATTTCTTCAATCATTTTTCTTCCATTGTTTAGTCTTGGCACTTTGTGTTGACCTCCCAATTTCCCTTTACTTTTTAGCCACTTATTAAAGGTATCTTTTTGCAAGGAATGTACAAACGGCAAACGTAACGCTATGTTTTTATAACGTTTGGCTTCATAATCACTGTTAAGCGATTTTAATGCTTCATCCAATTCAAAAGTGAAAAGTTTAAGATCGTCCGGAGGCGTTTCAAACTCAATCAGCCATTGATGAGCACCATTATTTTCTTCGGTAAAGAAAACCGGTGCTGCTGTATAATCTTTAACAATGGCATTGGTTTTAGCAGAGGCAACTGCAATAGCTTTATCAGCATTATCAACAATTACTTCTTCTCCAAAGGCATTCATATAATGTTTTAATCTTCCGGTTACCTTTATCTTAAAAGGTTTCAGGGAAGTGAACTGAATCGTATCACCAACCAAATAACGCCAAAGGCCGCCGTTAGTCGTAATTACAAGCGCATAATTTTTATCAAGTCCTACTTCTTTAAGCCCGATGGTTTTTGCGCCTGGTTTTCCATATTCCTCCACCGGAAGAAATTCATAAAAAATTCCGTGATCGATATAAAGTAAAAGACCTTCATCATCAGGCATATTTTGCGCTGCAAAAAATCCTTCACTGGCATTATACATTTCCAGATAATTGATAGGGGCTCCAATTAATTTATTGATCTGCTCACGGTAAGGCGTAAACGAAACTCCACCATGCATATACAACTCAAGATTGGGCCAAACTTCCTTCAATGTTTTTTTCCCTGAAATCTGAAGAATTCGTTTAATCAATAGGATTGTCCAGGTGGGTACGCCGGCAAGCGAGGTAACGTTTTCATTTACCGTGTTTTTTGCCAGTTGCTCTATTTTACTTTCCCATTCATCCAGCAATGCAATTCTAAGTTCCGGTGTTCTAATCCAATGGCCCCAAAACGGTGTATTCTGCATCAACACGGCGCTCAGATCTCCATATTGAATATCTTCATCAAGACTATGTACCTGGTGGCTTCCGCCTACTACTAAGCTTTTGCCCGTTAGTAAATCACTGTCAGGAAAATTTTTGTAATAATTCGTAAGCACATCTTTCGAGCCTTTGAAATGATTGTCTTTAAGGCTTTCATCACTTATCGGAATAAATTTGCTTTTATCAGAAGTAGTGCCGCTGCTTTTGGCAAACCAATTAATGGGCGTATTCCATAAAATATTTTGTTCGCCTTCCATCATTCGTTTGATGTATGGCTTCAGGTCGTCATATTCGTGAATGGGAATCCGGTTCTTAAAATCCTTTACAGTAAAAAGTCTTGAAAAATGGTACTTTCTGCCAAACTCAGTGTATTGTGCCTGTGTTACCAAATGTTGTAAAACATTCCGCTGCGCTAAAATCGGATAGCTGATCCAATTTTCCACGCCCCATAATCGCATCCTTGCTAAGTGTGATATGACAGGGCTCAGGAGCTTCAATTTTTATTGATTTAGATGAGTTTAGAATCGTTTAAGAATCGTTTAGAAGGGTTTAGACAGTTTAGAAGGGTTTAGATAGTTTAGAAGGGTTTAGATAGTTTAGAATCGTTATTAACCGAATAATTTATTAATTCAACAATAATTTATTACTTAAAAACATCTGAATGTAAATAATCTTTTCTTTTCAATTCAAAATTTCTTCCAAGATACAAACGGCGCACCTGTTCATCTTTAGCCAATTTCTCTGCACTACCCTCTATAAAAATTTTCCCTTCGATCAGTAAATATGCTCTGTCGCAGATAGAAAGCGTTTCATTTACATTGTGATCAGTGATTAAAATCCCAATGTTTTTATAGCGTAATTTGGTAACAATTGATTGAATGTCTTCCACAGCAATTGGGTCAATCCCGGCAAACGGTTCATCGAGCAAAATAAATTTTGGATCTACTGCAAGCGCCCGGGCAATTTCTGTTCTTCTTCTTTCACCTCCACTTAATACATCTCCATTGCTCTTTCGTACATGTTCCAGGTTAAATTCTGAAATCAGCGTTTCCAGTTTCTCTCTTTGTTCTCTTTTAGAAAGTTTGGTCATTTCAAGAACAGCGGCAATATTATCTTCTACCGTAAGCTTTCTAAAAACACTTGCTTCCTGCGGCAAATAACCCAAACCCATTTTTGCTCTTTTAAACATCGGGAGTTTGGTAATATCGAGATCATTTAAAAAAACGTTGCCCTCATCAGATTTTACCAATCCTACCACCTGGTAAAAAGAAGTGGTTTTTCCGGCACCGTTTGGCCCGAGTAATCCTACAATTTCTCCCTGGCTCACCTGGAATGAAACCTTATCATTTACGGTACGTTTTCCGTATTTTTTGGTTAGATCTTTCGCAAAAATTGTCTGATTCAAAAAAAAATATTTTTATAAAAATACGTGAATGAAAATTAATGAAGAATGCATAAGGTATTTCAGTAAGATTAATGAGCTTCAAGCCAGTTTTCACCAACTCCAATCTCGGCCTCAACCGGCACATCATTAGGAAGAAGAAGCGCATTTTTCATTCCTTCGATTATTATGGGTTTTATGATTTCAATCTCAGATTTGTAAGCGTCAAAAACCAATTCATCATGCACCTGCATGATCATTTTTGATCTGAAATTATTTTTCCTGAATTCTTTGTGAATATTGATCATGGCCAGTTTTATCATATCCGCCGCTGTTCCTTGTATTGGCGAATTAATGGCATTTCGTTCCGCATAGCCACGAACCGTAAAATTGGAAGAATTGATATCTTTCAGCCAGCGCTTTCTTCCCATCAGCGTTTCCACATATCCGTTAGCTTTACAAAACTGAATAGTTTCATCCATATATTTTTGAATATTGGCAAACTGCTTTTTATAATTATCAATTATTTCTTTTGCTTCCGTACGTGATATCCCCAAATTTTCGGCAAGCCCAAAGGCGCCCTGCCCATAAATAATTCCAAAGTTTACACTTTTGGCTTTGTAGCGCATTTCCTTGGTCACATCATCTTCCTCCACATCAAAAACCCTTGATGCTGTTGCAGTATGAATATCCCTGTTTTGTTTAAAAGCCTCACACATAGCAGGGTCTCCGCTGATGCCAGCGACAATCCGTAACTCTATCTGGGAGTAATCCGCTGAAATTATTAGATGATCACTGTCTCTCGGTATAAAAGCTTTTCTTATTTCTCTTCCCCTTTCTGTTCTTATAGGAATATTCTGCAGGTTAGGATTGTTACTACTCAATCTTCCTGTTACCGCAATTGCCTGGCCGTAAGAAGTATGCACACGCTGTGTTTTTGTATTCACCATTAAAGGCAAAGCATCTACATACGTTGATTTTAATTTTGTAAGCTCCCTGAAATTTAGAATGTCTTCTACAATAGGATTTTCTTTGGCCAGTTTCAGCAATACATCTTCCCCTGTAGAATGTTGTCCCCCTTTTGTTTTCTTGCCTTTATTGAGCTGCAGTTTTTCAAACAATACTTCTCCCAATTGTTTGGGAGATGCCAGGTTGAATTTTATTCCTGCCTGGTCATATACACTTTGCTCGCATTTGGCAGCCTCTGTTTCCAGTTCTTTGGAATATACATTCAGGAAATTGATATCCACCTTTACACCTTCATATTCCATATCTGTCAACACTTTTACCAAAGGTGCTTCCACTTCGTAGAAAACTTTTTCAACCTGCTTTTGCTTTAAGTACGGAGTAAATGCATTCTTTAATTGCAGCGTTATATCCGCATCTTCAGCAGCATATTCTTTTACTTTCTCTATATCTACATCCCGCATAGTTCCCTGCGTCTTTCCCTTCTTACCAATTAATTCAGTAATAGAAACAGGGAGATACCCAAGATATTGAGCGCTCAATAAATCCATATTACGCCTTCCTTCACTTTCAATTACATAATGTGCCAGCATGGTATCGAATAATTTTCCTTTTAATTCAAACCCATACCACTTTAATACCAGCAAATCATATTTAATGTTTTGTCCTATCCATAAAATAGATTCATCATCAAATAATTTTTTGAAATGATTTAATATTTTAATCACCTGTTCTGTATCATCAGGGCACGGGACATAATAGCCTTCTCCATTTGTGTAAGAAAAACTTAACCCTACCAGTTCCGCTTCATTGGCATCAATATGAGTTGTTTCGGTGTCAAAAGAAATTTCTTTTTGTGCTGATAATTTTTCTACGAGTTCATTAATGGCGGTTTCCCCTTCAACCAGCAAATATTTATGCGGTGTATTATTTATATTTTTTTCTGCCGCGAGCCCGGATTTTTCTTCGGTAACTATTTTTTCTGTAGGTTTTGATTCAGGCACATCGGCTACATTTCCAAACAAATCAGTTTGTATCACCTGTTTATTTACAACAAAAACATTGTATTCATCACCCAAAATTCTTTTGCCTAAAGTTTTAAATTCAAGCTCGGTAAAAAGATCTTTTAGGATTTCTGTATTGTAAACTTTTACCCTAAAGTCTTCTTCATGAAACTGGCAGGGAACTTCTGTAATAATCGTTGCCAGTTTCTTACTCATTATGGCAGCTTCCTTTCCGGCTCTTATTTTCTCCCCCAAAGCACCTTTAATATTTTCGGCATCTGCTAAAACATTTTCAATTGTCTCATATTGTGCTAATAGCTTGGCAGCGGTTTTTTCACCAATACCTGCAATGCCGGGAATATTATCAGCAGCATCTCCCATAAGGCCAAGAATATCTATAACCTGGTTCACATTTTTTATACCCCATTTTTCACAAACCTCTTTTGGGCCCAATATTTCAAACTTGCCGCCCTGGTATCCCGGTTTATAAATTTTTATTTTTTCTGTAACCAATTGCCCGAAATCTTTGTCCGGCGTTACCATAAAAACCTCATAGCCTTCTTTTTCTGCCTGTTGGGCCAGGGCACCAATTACATCATCAGCTTCATAACCATCGCATTCCACCACTGGCAAATTAAAGCCTTCAATTATTTTTTTTATATCAGGGATAGAAGCAATTAAATCTTCAGGAGCTTCCTGCCTGTTGGCTTTATAGGCTTCAAAATCAGTATGCCTTTCCGTTGGGGCAATCGTATCAAAAGCCACGGCGAGATGTGTAGGTTTTTCTTTGCTGATGAGATCAAAAAGTGTATTGGTAAATCCAAACTGGGCATTGGTATTTTTACCTTTTGTAGTTATAATCGGGCTGCGGATCAGCGCATAATAAGCGCGATAGATCAATGCCATTGCATCAAGCAGAAATAACTTTTTTTCCATCTGACAAAAATAACGATTACCCTACAGTATATAAGGAACTGTTTGCAAAGGACTGGTTAAGTTTTTTATGCACTTTTATTAAAACCTTGATGCAAGATAATAAGGCAACATGTCCCGCCAGGTTGGCCAATCGTGGCGCATATCATTTCCCCAAATATCAAGTTCATAATTAATTCCTTTATCGTACAATACTTTCGCAAATCTTCCGGCAGCGCCTGGATCTTCATGATCACCACTTCCTGAAAGAATGTGGATGTGTTTACTTCTTCTTATGTTATCCAAATACCAGGCGTCAGTAAGATTCGGCATATAATTCATTGGAGAATTGTAATAAACCTGTTCGTCATGAAAACCTTTTGTGTATTCATGAAGATCATAAACACCGCTCATTGCAATAACGCCGTTGATAATATCGGGCCGTTTTAAAAATAAATTCATACTGTGCAATGCGCCAAAACTCGCGCCGCATGTGATGATAGGAGTTTCATTAGAAGTGCTGTTTTTAACAAAAGGAATGACTTCATTAAAAACATATTGATTAAACTGATTGTGACGGATGGCCTTATGTTCGGGCAACATATCATTGTTCATCCAGCTTTCATTATTCAGGCTATTAATCGAAAAAACTTTTACTTTCCCTGAATCAATAAAAGGACCTATTGAATCAATCAATTGAAAGCGTTCATATTCGAGATAATCTGCACCAGCAGTAGGTATCAGCAACAACGCAAAACCATAATCGCCGTAAGTTACTATAGGCATATCTTTATTTACAGACGGGCTGTACCATGAAGTAAGTTCTCTTTTCATAAAAAGTGATCATTGATTTTCTAACAAAATACGGTAATCCCGAAAAATTGTAACCAACTTTTTCCAGGCTTTTTTCAGAAGTTGCAGCAAGCAAACAAATTTTAGTAAAAATTAATTCACGCCATTATATTTTTTGCAATTATTGAGGGAAGCATTTTGTCGATTTCAGAATTTTAGCAAATATTGTTACCACGTCATATGTTTCCCTTGTATCTAATTATTATTTGCTTAAGATCACGTTCTTGCAGCAGAAAGTAATTTTCCCAAAATTCATCCGGGCAGTACATTGTTGTAGCATTTGTTGCTAACCAATGGAAATTCACTGTAATACTAATTAATCATTTAAACCAGATTATCATGAAAAGTTTACTAAAAACCAACCAACGACTTTTCTTATCAGCAAAAGGCAGTTGGCTTCCAGTGATTGTATTTGCAGCGGCAATATTTTTTGCCGGATGCAAAAAAGGACCTACTTCTCCCTGTAACAATGGAAATTTTTCCACAGGTAAAAACAAACCCATTGTAGTCAAAAAAGGAGGTTCAATCCAGGCGGCAGTGGATGCGGCATCACCAGGTTCTACCATATTAATAGAGCCCGGAGTTTACAATGGAGAAATCACCATCAAAAAATCGGGTATCCAATTAATTGGAATGAATTGTACCGCCGATGAAAAAGTTATAATTCAAAACCCGGGAGATGAAGACTGCGGTATAATGGTACACAAAGGAGGGGATGGATTTGTTCTGAAAAATGTAACGGTTGAAGGATTTTCAGAAAACGGCGTCTACCTTGAGTTTATAGACAATTTTTTACTTTCCAATATCACTACGATTGACTGTAAAGAATATGGCCTTTATCCCGTTCATTGTACAAATGGCCTGATCGAATATTGCATTGCTACAGGAAGCGCAGATACGGGTATTTATGTAGGACAGTCTGAAAATGTTGCCATGCAGTACAATACTGCTTATGGAAATGTGAATGGTTTTGAAATAGAAAACTGCAGCAGTGTAGTAGCATTTAAAAATCATTCTTACAACAATGTATCAGGAATTCTGATTGTTTTATTACCGGGCCTTATTGTAAAAAGTTCTTCTAACATCACAGTAACTGATAATAAGATTGAAAATAACAATCACGTAAATTTTGCAGAACCGGGTGCAGGATTCGAAGGTTTCGTTCCCAGTGGTTCAGGAATTCTTTTAGTTGGTGCTGATAAGGTGACAATTGAAAAAAATAAAATCAGTGGCAACAATTTTACAGGAATTGCAACGGTAAGCACCGTCATCTTAGGCGCTCTTGGTGGCCTTCCCCCCGAAGCATTTGCTGATATAGAACCTAATGCCGATGACGCGAAAATTGTGAACAATACGCTTATGAATAATGGCAGTGCACCTCCTGCAGGTTTACCATTACCAGGTGTGGATTTTTTATGGGATGGAAACGGAACCAATAATTGCTGGAAAAATAATAGCTATTCCAGCAGCTACCCATCTCCGTTACCCCAATGTAATTAAAATGAATGACTAGGAAAGCGATATGTTTTAATCCGCACCCAATGATAACATATAAGCTCTCAAAACTTAGAGATGATAGTAAAGAAGCAGCAATCCTGAGTATTATTTAAAAATGAACAATGAGAAAATTATTACAAAATATAGTGGCAATATTTTTTATTATAGGTGGCGACAGTTGTTCAGTCATTGCACAACCGTACATTGATGCACTTAATATTCATTACTGCAAAAGTCCTGACATCGGTTTTTTTCAACACAACAAGAAAGCAACTGATTTAAATTATTTCAATGCATCCACAACATTACCAGTCTTATTCAAAAACAAAAAAGACGCAATCATTTTTAGCCCTTATTATGAGCAATGGGAAACAAAAATCAAAGACGTAACTAGTTTTCGCAAAAATCATTTTGGAATCGTGTTGCCCGTCTCATTTCTAAAATCAATAGATTCAAAATGGAGTATACTCGTTACTCCGATCATAAGAATAAATGACACAGCATTTGACTCAAAAAGCAAATCGCAACTCGGTGGTGCTGTACTCGGATCTCACAAAAGTTCGGACGGGAAACTCACTTATAAATTCGGATTATACATCAATGGAGATTTGTTCGGACTATTTGTGATGCCATTGCTTGGAATAGATTGGGAAATCAATCCAAAAACAAATTTATTTGGTGTATTACCCGGAAACTTAATGCTTGAGCGCCGGTTAAAAAGAAGTTTGTACTACGGGATGACCTTCAGAGCTTTTACAAACTCATATACCGACTTGAACCGTTACTGGCGTGTGGATGAAAACCAGGTAGGTATATTTGTGGATTGGTATCTAACCAAAAAAATTGTTTTTAATATCGAAGCAGGTCATTCAGTATTCAGAAAGATAAGAACAGGTATAAAGAATGAAACAGGAACCGACTGGCAGGCTAACGACAATATGTATGCGAAATTGGGATTAACTTATAGGATACGGTTTAATAGAGAAAATTAAACGACCGCATATTTCTTAACGCAACGAAATTAGCTGTCCTAAATTTTCTTTAACTCCGCCAAACCATTCATCTTTTAAAATACTCAAAATAATGCTGTCTCTTCTTACTTCGGCATCTCTCGTGGGCATGTGACTTCTCAAAACACCTTCTACTTTGCAACCGATCGCTTTCATTGCCGAAATACTTCTTTCGTTATTATTGTCTGCCCGAAATTCTACTCTTTCCATTCCTATATCTTCAAAGGCAAACGAAAGTAGAAGAAACTTGCAATGCCTGTTCAGCCCTGTTCTTTGAAATTTTTTACCATACCAGGTATAGCCCAATTGAAGACTTTTAAAAGCAGGATTAATATCATAAAACCTTGTACTGCCGGCATATTCATTTGTTTTCTTATCAAAAACAATAAAAGGATATTCCTTTCCCATAGTTCTTGCCTCCAGCGCAATGTCCAGGTAATTAGCGAGCCCTTCTTCTCCTGCTGCCGTTATCAATGAATATTTCCAAAGCTCAGGTTCATTCCGGGCGAATGGCAAAAGATTTTCATAATCCTCCAATTTCAAAGGACGAAGTAACACGCGATCGTCTTCTAAAATATAATCTTCGGTTGGATTAAAGTCAACAGGCATAAAATAAAAACGTTTGTAAAATAAAAATTCAATAAAATTGTTCGTTTACTGTTTCGTATGAAATAAAGATAATCACCTCTTTCCAATTTTATTTAATTTCAATTCTTTTTTAAAAACAAAATTATATGGACAAACCAAAATCTTATTGTGACGCAATCCTAACGATGGATAAAACGAATGTGCATCGTATTTACCACGACAATTTTTATGGATTTCCGATTGAAGACGATAATGAACTTTTTGAAAGATTGGTTTTAGAAATAAACCAGGCAGGATTAAGCTGGTCGACGATTTTAAATAAGCAACAGAATTTTAAAAAAGCTTATAAAGATTTTGATATTAAAAAAGTGGCTTTTTTTAAAGAAAAAGATTTTGAACGCTTAATGAATGATGCCGGAATTATTCGTAATCGTTTAAAAATAAACGCAGCGATCGAAAATGCAAAAACCATTTTGCAGCTCCAAAAAGAATTTGGTTCGTTTAAAAACTGGATAGAACATCATCATCCGAAAACAAAAGAAGAATGGGTAAAGATTTTTAAGAAAACTTTTAAGTTTACCGGCGGGGAAATCGTAAACGAATTTTTGATGAGCACAGGATATTTAGCTGGAGCACATATTGAAAGTTGCGCAGTTTATAAAAAAGTGTTGAAAGCGAAACCGGCTTTTTTGAAATAGCGGCAAGTAGTAAACGAAGTTTTATTGC
>DAHXOZ010000300.1 GCA_027364635.1 bacterium
AAATTCACGAATTATCATTTGCTTAATCTGCCTCACAATATTAAAACCGATTGGATTGCCAAAGGATATCCGCAGGTTACAGAATAAGCTTAATAAATATGGAAAGAAATGAAGAACGCTAAACAATTCCCGGTTTTTGCGATAGCAATTTTTTTTACAGTGCAGGGTTTTGCCCAGAACAGTGACATGCCTGATTCACGCAGAAAAACAGAATCTTTTGAAAGATTTCATACAATGGATGTAAGGGCTGAGCTTGCAACATTTACTTTGGCCGGCATTGGCGAAGGCGCTCCCACAACGCCATTAGAGAAAGTTCCTTATACTTCTTTAGGAAAAGATTCTATTGTTTTTGAAGGAGGTGGAATAAAAGCTGAAGTTACAACTGCGCCTTTTGACCCTGCAAAACATAAGCTCAATTATGAAGATAAATATTTAGTGAGGATTGATCGCAGGCCCTATTACGGAGATTATGGAAAAGTACCTAAAACTGAAATCAGTAAGGTGATGTTGATCATCCGCGGCGATACGGTAAATATTCCCCCGGCAGCGTATAGCGATCTCTTTAATTTACATTTCACTTACCTGGATAAAGGTGTAGAACGCACTACTGACGCGGTTTATATTTCAAAAGTAGGGCAACGGGTTTACTTGTATTTATATTCAAGAAACAGAACAGGAAGTTATGAAGTGACATGGATTATACAAGACAGGAGATACCTTCGGCGTATTTTGGATTATGATCTGATGTAAAATTTTCCTAAAAAACTGAAATAAAAATCGGCTTAATTTATTTGGTTACTGCCGCAAAACAGGAATCTGAATAATAAGTTTGTTTACTGTTTCTTCAAAAAATAAAACCGATAAGAAGGCAGCCCAAAACAATAAATGGCGCAGGAATTTTGGTGAAGGTGAGCAAAGAAAAAGTTCCAACGATTACAAAAAGATTTACAAAGCTTACGGTATCCATATCTGTAATGGAAATATCTTTTACGAGATACAAAAATGATCCCCACATAATGCCGACAACAACTGAATTGATTCCTTCAAGAGAACGATAGACCACGACGTATTTCTTCAAAATTTGCCATACAGGAAAGAAAAATAGAACCAGCAACGCGCTTGGTAAAAAGATGAAAATGCATCCAATAAAACATCCAATGATCTGCCACTTCGTTCCGTACTCTCTCAAAACCATTCCGCCGATATAAGAAGTTACTGAAAAGACAGGCCCGGGAATAGCACGCACAATTCCCCAGCCGGTTAAATATTCTTCTTTATTAAGATAGTTTGATTTCTCCCTGGTAACATATTGTTCATACATCATTGGCATCAGAACATCTCCCCCGCCAAAAACGAGACTTCCATAGCGATACACATTTTCAGTAAGGTTATAGGCTCGTTTATGCTGCCAATCCTGCTTTCGGGCAGTTTCACTAAAGAAAGCAACGATCAGAAAGATGAGAAGAAATACCCAGATGTTGGTCCACTTGATATGCCGGGGTTTTATATTTTCTTTTTCCGGATAACGCTTGTCGCTAAAATTGGTAACGACACCGCCAAGTACAATCAGGATAGGAAAAACCCAGGGTGTTTTAAAAAAAATGTAAGTGCCAACAGCTCCCACCGCCATTATGATAAACGTGATATTATTTTTGATGGACACCTTGTACATTCTGAAGGCAGCAAAGGCAATAAAGCCCACTGCCATTGGTTGAATATAAGAGAACAGGTCGAGGTTTACATGGTAAGTATTTACGTAATAAAAGAGAAAAGAAAAAACGGCCATTAAAACGCTTGCAGGAAATATCCAGATCAGGAGTGTAAGAATAGCCAAAGGAACTCCTCCGCGTTTATAACCGATCAGTGTTATCGTTTGTGTTGAAGAAGCGCCTGGTAAAAGCTGGCAAAACGCAACGTATTCCATTAGTTCTTCTTTGGTAACATCCCGCCTTCCTTCAACAAAAGTTTTCATCATCATGCCCAAATGCCCCTGTGGGCCGCCAAAGGCAGAAATGGTATAATAAAAAACAGCTTTTAAAAAGGGAATGTGCCTGTGCAGTATCATGAAAAAATTTTTTTAAAAATTATCATTGGTCTCCGTCAGGCCCTTAAATGTTTTGGAATAAAGTTTTTGTCATGCAGAAAAGTTTCTTCTTAAACAATACGTTATTTTTTTAAACCTATTTCTCTTAAACGTTCATCCAAATATTCTCCGGCGGTAATATCCGGAAATATTTTTGGATGATTTTCATCAACACATTCCGACAAAGCCGAAAGATCCATCGCCGATTTTGGATGAAGGAAAAAAGGAATGGAAAAACGTGAAGTGTGCCACAATTCACGCGGAGGATTTACAACACGATGTGTGGTACTTTTCAGTTTATTATTGGTTAGCCGTTGTAACATATCTCCTACATTAACAACGATCTGGTCTTCCAAAGAAGTTACCGGAATCCATTCATTTTGTTTAGTAAGAATTTCCAGGCCACCGGCCGAAGCGCCCACCAATAAGGTTATTAAATTAATATCTTCGTGTTGTTCGGCGCGAATGGCGCTTTTAGGCTCTTCGGTTATCGGTGGATAATGTATGGCACGTACGATGGAATTTCCTTCTTCAACCTTGTCATCAAAAAAATGTTCATCTAAGCCAAGATAAAGTGCAATTGCCTGCAGGAGCGATTTCCCTGATTTTTCAAAAGCGCGGTAAGCTTTGAAAAGCGTCTCATTAAATCCTTCCACTTCTTCCACACTTACGTTATCAGGATACTCAGGCTTTAAAGGATGATCATCAGAAACAATTTGCCCGTATTGAAAAAACTCTTTCAGATCAGGAGTGTAAGAATAGCCAAAGGAACTCCTCCGCGTTTATAACCGATCAGTGTTATCGTTTGTGTTGAAGA
>DAHXOZ010000301.1 GCA_027364635.1 bacterium
TTTATGGATCGGTATTGGAACTTCGCTTGCTTACATGTCAATGATAGAGATCTCAGATGGCTTTTCTTCGCAATGGGGATTCTCTCCTGGCGATATGATTGCCAATATTTCGGGCATTTCCCTTTTTGGCATCCAGCAAACTGTTTGGCATCAGCAGCGGATAATGCTGCAATACTCCTACCATCCATCGATTTTTGCAAAATATAATCCGGGTGAATTAGGAAGTACTTTACCGGAGCGTATGCTAAAAGATTATAATGGACAGAGTTATTGGCTTTCTTTCAATCTTTCATCTTTTTTTCCTAAAGTTGATTTTCCGAATTGGTTAACCGCAGACATTGGCTACGGGGCTTCAGGTATGACAGGCGCTGTTGTAAATCCATCTACGGTCGATGGTAAGCCAATACCTATTTTTACAAGGCAACGAAAGTTATTTTTTGGAATAAGCGGGGCCTTTTCTGCAAATAATTCGATTTCTTATCCATCATGGTTAAATATTTTTAAAATACCATCACCTGCATTAGAATGGGATATTACAAACCATAAAATGGTATTTTCTCCGCTTTATTATTAATTAGAGAAAATCAAAATTCCAGGTCTTGCAGGTCCTTTCAAACGGTCGCGGATTGTAAAACGCCAAACCAAAGCATGCTATAAAAAGCCAGATTGAATAAGATTCTATAGAGTGAACAAAACCGTTAGCAATGTTAGCAAAAGAATACAAAAAATAGAACCGAATAAAACATACAACCGTCCTTTTTTATCGCCCAATATTCCCCAAAAAATTCCACCAAGTAACAAACCAAGCATTTGAATATTCAATAAAAAAATACCATTATCAGTTAAAGTTTGTCCTGTAAATCCCAGACCTTTTAAATTGGGAACCCTTACAATGCTGAACAATAAAAGATCGTAGATGTCTACAAAATATCCCATTGCGGCAACCAACACAGCAGCTGTTACCAAATACTTCCCGGAAGTTTCAGATTGATTGACTTTCATAAGCAGAAGAGTAAATACCTTTTTGATTGATCATTTCACCTCCTTTCTTCTTTGCATTAATTCACGCCATGTGGTTAAAATAAATCCGTTGTCCTTAAGAAATTTTTTAAACCCTGGGTCGAGCATTGCGAGCATATCCGCTTTTCTTTTCTCACCGCTATCGCTGATTTCAGAAAATACGGATGAAGGATCCGTACAATGCATGATCACCATAGTTACGCCGGGCTTTAATTGCAACATTGCCTTTTCGTACAAAGCCACACGCCATTTGGTTAAAGCTGCATCATTTTTGGCAATAGCTGTAGGAGGGTTCCAATCATAACTGCTGTTCACAAGATCATCAAGCACCGGTAAACCTCCGTCCCAAATCATTTTGCCCAAATGTTGAAAGTACTGAAGATTCTGTGACACCAGGTTCATCTCATTGCTTATGTAAGAATCATGGCCACCGGGAAACATTACCGGAATTTGCTTTTCAATACCCAACTGAATATATTTTTGAAGAAAAGCATCACTTGCAAATAAAGTGCCCATGTGTGAATCCAGGTGAGTTGGACGAAACCCCATTTTTTCTGCACGATTAAATTGAGCGCGAATCTCTTTGTCCACTTCTTCTGCACTTGCATGTTTTACCACATCCTGAACATCTGCCCACATAGAACCAGTAGAATCGGTTAAACCCGGAACAGTAGCTGCGCCTGCAAGCGGCGCCCAACGGTAGTCTTTCCATTCGGAAGTAAGCGTGAGATGTAACCCCGCATCAATTCCCGGATGCGCCTCAATATATCTTACCATTTGTGGTACCCAGGGACAAGGCATCATTACGCTGGTAGAGTTAGCTACACCATTTTCAAAAACTTTTTTTATGCCACGGTCAGAACTTAAAGACATGCCTGCATCATCCATGTGAAGAATAATTACGCGAGCGTTTTTGGGAAAGCCGAGGCGTTGTGCGTAAGTAGTATCCTGGGCATTAACAGGAAAATAAATAAGAGATAAAATGAGAAAGAAAGCAAACGTTTTCATTGAAAATTATTTACTGAAAATTAAGTAATCTTAATGATATAGATACTTTTTGCTTCTCATACCTGCAAAAATTATTGTTCTAATATTTTCACATATACATTACTGTTACACTCACCTTGAAAAGATTAATAAAGAGAAAACAGGAATCGGTAAAATTTGTTTGTTTACTAAAGTGACAAGGATCATCTAATTTTATTTTATATTTTTTATTAAATCAGCATTCCTGCAATACAATGATTCAAATAATTAAACTAGTCAACCTGGCAGCTGCTTTTTTTCTTGAAACAGCAATGATTATTTCATTTGGATATTTTGGTTATCAATATCCGCAAACTATGCTGATGAAATATGTTCTTATGATTGGATTCCCTCTTATAGCCACCATTCTTTGGGGATTTTTAGCTGCACCAAAATCTAAATATCGTTTACAAAAAATTCCAAGAACTATTTTTGCTTTGACGCTTTTTGGAGCTGCAATCTTTTTATTAAATTCAACAGGGAAAACTTTGTTGGCAGCGGTATTTGCTATTTTGGTTGTCATTAACCAGTTGCTTTTATTTATCCTGTAAGAATAACCAATCTGCGGGAAGCGATCAGTAGTTCTAACAAAAAACCCCGCAAAAGCGGGGCTGGCATTTCAAAGGGTTCGGGTTAAAAATCATCTTCTGTCATCGTCATCGTGCCTACCGTAACGATTATTTGCATACCCGTTGAACCTTCTGTTTAGCATTTGTATTTCATAATTCCTTTCGTTTTTTGCATCATGGATAGCAAATTTCTTTTGCCGATGGGTCATATACCAATTACGCTGAATGGACATCACCTTATAATTATATTCCCGGTG
>DAHXOZ010000302.1 GCA_027364635.1 bacterium
TCAAGTAGTACAAAATCCCGGGCAGAAAATAGCAAGATGGAAAACTTCGTCAATGCGTTAATGAAAAAAATGACGTTGGCGGAAAAGATCGGTCAGTTAAATTTGGTAACACCCGGCGGCGCGGTTACCGGTGCAGTGGTAAGTAAAGATGTGGATACAAAAATCCGTAATGGCGAGGTAGGTGGCTTGTTTGGTATTACGGGCCCTGATAAAATCCGAAAAACACAGGAAATTGCTGTGAATAATTCACGGTTGCACATTCCTTTAATATTTGGTCTTGATGTGATTCACGGTCACAAAACCATTTTTCCTATCCCGCTTGGTTTATCCAGTAGCTGGGATACTGCATTGATTAAAAAGAGTGCACGCATTGCTGCAAACGAAGCAACAGCAGATGGATTGAACTGGGCATTTTCACCCATGGTGGATATAGCCCGTGACCCTCGCTGGGGCCGTATTGCAGAAGGCGCCGGTGAAGATCCTTTCCTGGGTTCACAAATTGCAAAAGTAATGGTAGAAGGTTACCAGGGGAACGATCTTTCAAAAGATAATACGGTAATGGCTTGTGTAAAACATTATGCATTGTATGGTGCGGCTGAAGCCGGCAGAGAATACAATACAGTGGACATGAGTAAAGTAAGAATGTATAATGAATATTTGCCTCCTTATAAAGCGGCTGTTGATGCAGGAGTGGGAAGTGTGATGACTTCGTTTAATGATATTAACGGAGTGCCGGCTACAGCCAACAAATGGCTTGTAACTGATCTTTTAAGGAAGCAATGGGGTTTTAAAGGGTTCGTGGTAACAGATTATACGGCGATTCCGGAATTAGTAAATCACGGCATGGGGGATGATAAAAAAGTAACTGAACTTGCACTGAACGCAGGTATTGATATGGATATGGTAGGAGAGGAATTTTTACGGCACGCGGCGCAATTGGTTAAGGAAGGTAAAGTATCTGTAAAAACAATTGATGACGCCTGCAGAAGGATTTTGGAAGCAAAATATAAACTGGGTTTATTCGAAGATCCTTACCGCTACTGTAACGATGAAAGAGCTAAAACCGAATTGATGAGTGATGCTAACTTAAAGGCAGCACGCGAGGTAGCTGAGCGTTGTTTTGTGTTGCTGAAGAATAATGACCAGGTATTGCCCTTGAAGAAATCAGGAACGATTGCTTTGATTGGTCCGCTTGCAGATAACAAACGAAACATGCTCGGCACATGGAGTGTATCGGGCGATCCTCAAAAAAGCGTCACCATTATGCAGGGTATTAAAAATGTGGTCGGCAATGGCGTCAATATTTTGTACGCAAAAGGAGCCAATATCAGCGACGATACTGAATTCATTAAACATGTAAATGTATTTGGCGAGGAGATCACTGTTGATAAACGTTCGCCTGAAGAAATGATTAATGAAGCGGTTGAAACGGCTAATAAAGCGGATGTAGTGGTAGCTGTGCTTGGTGAAGCCGCCGACATGACGGGCGAATCATCCAGCATGAGCAATATTAATTTACAGGAAAGCCAGGAAAATTTATTAAAAGCGTTGGTAAAAACAGGTAAACCCGTTGTGCTGGTATTAATGAACGGTAGACCAATGACATTAACATGGGAAGATGCGCACCTACCGGCAATTCTCGATACCTGGTTTGGAGGGACAGAAGCCGGTAATGCAGTAGCTGACGTGCTGTTTGGAAATTATAACCCTTCAGGAAAAATAACCACCAGCTTTCCACGCAATGTTGGGCAAATTCCGATTTATTATAACCAATTCAATACCGGAAGACCTTTTCACCCCGGCGATTCACCGAAGTTCAAATCAGATTACCTGGATGTAGCTAATACTCCGTTGTATCCTTTTGGTTATGGACTTAGTTATACTACTTTTAAATACAGTGATATTTCTTTAAGCAATAATACTTTAAGCAATAATGGCAAAATCATCGCCTCTGTAAATGTAACTAACACGGGTACACGCAGTGGAAAAGAAACTGTTCAAATGTATATCCGTGATATGGTGGGAAGCATCACCCGCCCGCTAAAGGAATTAAAAGGGTTTAAGCAAATAACTTTAGAACCAGGCGAAACCCAAAAAGTTTCCTTTACTATTTCTGTAAATGATCTTAAATTTTACAACAGCGATTTGAAGTATGTAGATGAACCGGGAGATTTTAAAGTATTTATCGGAACCAACAGTGAAGATGTAAAAGAAGCTGGTTTTAAATTGAAATAGGGAAACCTTTCAGTAAACGAAAAAATAAAAGGGATTTCGGTTTTACTAAGAAAATAATTTCTGTAAACGCAGTTGTGTAATTTTATTTTGTTCTGCTGCGGCAATGATCAATTCATCATGTGGATCATTATCCAAACGCTTTAAAAGGTCATCTATCATATCACGGGCTGATTTCCCGGTTGCTGCTACAATGTAGTTGTAACCAAAGGTTTCTTCATACATTTCGTTGGCTTTGGCTAATTCGTCAAGCATATCAGGCGGACTATTTAATATTCCTGCTTGTTCTTTAAGAGGCCAGTCTGCGTTTCTGGCTGTATTTTTTTTCAACGATTCTATATCACCTATCTTAATGTGACTTTGAAAAGCTTCCAGCCAGTCGGCAGGATTGCAATCATACCATTCTTCTTCTGCATATTCTAACAGATCAACCAGGTCATTCACCGGAAGAATGCCTAACATTTTTTTGATCCAGGCTGTGGAACCGCAACACATTTGCAGCAATTCTTTTTTTTCAGCGCCAACGCTTAGTTCATTTATTCTTTGTTTAATGTGCAAAACCCTTTTTTAAAAAGTTTTCCATATAATTTTTAAACTGATTTGGAACAAATAGCTGAAGTTATTT
>DAHXOZ010000303.1 GCA_027364635.1 bacterium
GTTCTATTTCTTTTTGATAAAGTTCGATTACCTGTGGGTTTGCCACTGTTTTTTTATTATCACTGCAATCGATATCATGCTCTTTGCACCAAATTTTTAAATTGACAAATGCAGGGATTATCAAAGCACCCACAAATTTTTCACCTGCGCCTACCACCATTATATTTTCTATAAAGCGCGATTCCTTTAATTTATTTTCTATTGCTAAAGGAGCCACATATTTTCCTCCACTGGTTTTAAAAATCTCCTTCTTTCGATCTGTAATTTTTAAAAACTCACCCACCATAACTCCAATATCTCCTGTCTTAAACCATCCGTCCTGCATACATTCGGCGGTCAATTCCGGATGTTTATAATATCCCATCATCACATTAGGCCCTTTACATAAAATTTCTCCATCCTCCCCAAATTTTACCTCCACATTTTCAAGTAAAGGACCAACAGTTCCCACCATTCTTCCTTTTACTTCAAAACGGTTCACACTTATCACAGGCGAAGTTTCTGTAAGGCCATAGCCTTCCATTATAGGAATTTTAGCAGCGGTAAAAATTCGTAAAAGTCTTACCTGGCAGGCTGCGCCCCCACTTATAATGCAAACTAAATTATTCCCAAGGGCTTCCCGCCATTTATTAAAGATCAATTTATTGGCCAGTGATAATTGAAGATTATAGAAAAATCCCATGTTTTTATTAACATCATACTTTAAGCCCAGGCTGTGAGCCCAAAAAAATAATCTCCTCTTAATTCCTTTTAATTGACTCCCCTTTTCCATTATTTTCTCATACACTTTTTCTAACAACCGGGGAACGGTTGCGAACAAATCCGGCTGTATCTCTTTCAGGTTCTGCGGTATGGTTTCCATACTTTCTGCAAAAAAAATGCTTGTGCCTTTAAACAAGTAAAGAAAGCTGATCATTCGCTCAAAAATGTGATTGAGAGGTAAAAAACTCAAGGCTTTCATATTCTCGCCCGGTGGAAAACAAGGAATACTATCCACCACATTGCTTAAAATATTTTTATGCGATAGCATTACTCCTTTTGGAGTTCCCGTTGTGCCTGAAGTATAAATTATAGTAACAAGATCTTCAGATTTTATTTTATCCGAAATAGTTTTTATTTCGCTTAAGATATTTTCAGTAAGTGGTAATAAAAGATCTTTCCAATGCTTTTCTCCGTCAATTTTTTCAAACGAAATAATTTCTTTAAGATTTGGAAGATTGGCTTTAACCCGGTTTGCTTTTTGGAATAAGTCCTGGTCATTTACAAAAATCAACTTTACGTTAGCGTCTTTTAAAATAAATTCCAGTTCAATGTCGCTTATTGTTGGATAAACCGGAACCAGCACTGCTCCTACCCTCTGTACAGCCAGATCCAGCATTACCCACTCAGGACGATTTTTTGAAATAACAGCCACTTTATCTCTCCTCTCAATAGAAAAATCTCCGGGACCAATGCCAGAATACATCAGTCCTGAACTTAGTTTGTTTACGATTTCAGCAACTTCAACAGTCGTATATTGTTTCCATTGCCCATCCTCCTTTCCTGCCAGCATCGTGCGGTTAGGCGCATCTTTTAACTGCGCCTCAATACAATCAAAAAGTCGTGTGGGTGTCATTATGTGACTTTAAATTATTTATTTAATAACCATTTTGCACGTCTCAGTACAATCGTCAAAGGAAATTCTAAATTAAACAAATAAATAAATATATGAGCATTCAATTGATGAGCGGCCTTTGGGTACTATCAATGATAGTATTGTCCTTTCGGCATTTTAAAAATAATTCCGGCTTTAAATTTTTTAAAATTATCGGCATCTTCAGAATGATTGCTTGTCCAGGTTTGATAAGCAGCCAGATTTTGTGAGGCGCCAAAAATCCATTGGTTATAAGCAGGAAATAAACCTTCTTCAAGAAATTGCTCCTGCAAATCAAAAAGCCTGATCGGGTATTTTTGTGCATAATTTCTGTTCCAGTCAAGGATAAACCGTGTCCTGATCATGGTAAGTGTTTCGGGATTGATCCCACGGATCACCACATCATTTTGTTTGTTCATGCAGGTTAAAAAAGCAATTTCAAAAGCGCTTTTATCTTTTACATTCGTAAGAAGATCCGGATCAGCAAAAAGTTTTTTATATCCATCCAATAAAATATCTTTTATCTCTGCTGTACGGGAAGTAAAAGACTCTATATTAATAAAAATTTCACCGTAGAGCAGGCACCAGACATAGTTTCTTTTATAGTAATAATATTTACAGGCGTTATAATAATTATTACCAAAAGAAGGATCCATTTCAATTCCTTTTTCCCATTCTTTTATTGCTTCGGGGTCACGATTTTTAAAAAGTAATTCACCCTAATCATTGTACAGCCCACCGCTGTTAGGAAATTTTTTTAGCGCGTCTTTATAATTTTTATAGGCTTCCTTTTCCAGGCCCAGTCTTCGATAAATTGTTCCGGCTATCTGGTAGGCCTGGTCATCGGCATTATCATTATCCAAAAAAGGCTTGATAACGTTCANTGCTTTTTGATCTTCCTTTTGAAGAAAATAACTTAATGAAAGATCTTTGGCAATTTCAAGATTTTGGGGAGCTTGTTGTAAGGCGCGTGTTAGTATAAGCGTTGCATTTCCATAATCACCCTGTTGCATAAACGCTTTTGCGTTTTCAAGAAGTTGTTCAGCATCCTCCTGTTGCGCGTTTACATTGACGGCAAAGCTCCAAAAAATTATGGCAAATAAGATCTTTTTCATCGGGTAAAGATAAAATACTTTAGCACCGGAAATCTTTATAAAAACAAAAAATTATGT
>DAHXOZ010000304.1 GCA_027364635.1 bacterium
CAGAAAATGCCAGGTCACTTACTGAGGTGCTAACCTCAATTATTGAAAAGAAAGAGTTGAGAATAATTAAAATCATGTGAAAGAGTATTTAAAGCAATCTAAAGATCTGTAGAATCAGAAAACCAAAGATACTCTAATCAGGTATTGCAGGGAAAAGAATTGATAGATTTTTACGACAAAAAGAACTTAAAAAAAAGTTATAATCTCCTTTGTTTATAATAGAGATTAAGAAAAATTGCATTTACAGTAAAGCAACCAATAACCTTGATTTTTATTCAGGCTGAGGCTGGCATCTATGTGGGTTGATAATATATTAATTGGAAAATATCTCCCATGAAAATCCGCGGGAATTTCTTTAACCCGTGGCAAAAAGATGGTTAAGCAACGGCTTTATTTATATCCACCTGCTGGTTTAGCATTTTAGAAAACATCACGGACCAATATTCGGCTTTTGCTCTTAATAAGGCAAGCTCTCTTTTGGAGTTGGTTAAACCAGTAGCAAAGATGATAGAAGCAGCCTGGCGGTGATTATTGAATTCGAACTGAAGTTCTAAAACTCCGGTTTTTATTTTTTGGCCTAAATTTTTACAATCATCAGGAACGAGGCTTCATTTATGGATATAATTCCCTTAGGAATGGGTCTTTCGGGTCTTTCTATCTTGTCTAGTTCTGCATCAAACACATCATTAAAAACCACGCCGCCGCCATACAAACCTATCGTGGAAATGATTAAAAGAAAGATGGGGGAAAGATAATTTTGAGAAAAATTTTCATTTGCCAGGTACCCGGATACAGCAATTCCCGCCATCACATCTGCTATAGCGGTGATTATATTGGCGGGCCTCATTAGTTGCAGAAAACCTTTGCTTTTTTTCAATTCATAAAAATTAACTAATGATAAGTGACGCCTTATTAATGCGTGGCGCTTGTCCTCCGCGGAGAACTGTATTACCCTGGAACTTTTGGGATTGATCTATATTTTTAACTTCCTGAAAATCCGATTCCTGGATTTGCCCGCTCTGCCCAAAGGCAGTGATAGCATTACGGTAGCAAACCATTTCTATATCCTTTATTTCGATACCCCTGATTTTCATTAAAGCGGCTGTTTTAGGAACCGCCAAAGGATCGCTGATGCCCCAATCAGCGGCAGAATTGATCATGATACGCTCAGTGCCATATTGCTTCACAATTTCAACCATTCGCTCATTGCCCATTTTGGTAAAAGGATAAATTGTAAAAGCTGCCCAAAAACCTCTGTCAAGCACTTCTTTAACTGTTTCTTCATTATTGTGATCGACAATAACAGAATAAGGATCCAGCCCTTGTTCAATAGCAATATCCATACTGCGTTGTGTCCCCTTCTTTTTATCGCGGTGTGGCGTATGAATTTGCACGGGCAAATGGGCTTCTTTTGCGAGTTCCAGTTGCAGCCTATAATATTTTTCTTCAGCCGGAGTCTGGTCATCAAAACCAATTTCTCCAACCCCAACTACACCTTCTTTATAAACAAATAAAGGAAGTATTTCCATTACCTGTTCAGCCAGTTTTTCATTATTGGCTTCACGCGAGTTTAACCCGATGGTACAATAATGTTTAATACCAAATTGCGAAGCACGAAACCTTTCCCAACCAATAAGGCTGCTATAATAGTCTCTAAAACTATCTACACCTGTACGTGGTTGTCCAAGCCAGAAGGCCGGTTCAATAACCGCAACCACGCCTGCATCAGCCATTGCCTGGTAATCGTCAGTAGTTCGCGAAACCATATGAATATGCGGATCAAAAAAATGCATTCCTTTTATTACTTCCAGGTCGGCTGACGTTAGTTTTTCTGCTTCCATTCCGTCCCGTTCTTCATTACTGCAACACATAATTTTAAATTTATTTAATGATTACTTTTTATAACATTTGCCAGGTCAGTTTTTTTTGCTCAATAGCCGTTTTAAGTTCAGGATATTGATCCAATATTGTAGCTGCTTTTTCAAATGAACAATCGCTTAAGGCAAGTGCGCCGGCCTGTTGATCTGTTTCATTTCCCTCGTTCATTAATCTTTCCAGCATGTAAAAATGCGATTCATCTATATACTTTGCTGTTAAGCGCCATATTTGCGGATTGGCTGTGCGGCCTGCTGCCCATCGTTCTTCTACATAGTCAAAAAGTGTGTTAGCTAAATGCTGGTTCGATCTTTCATCCAAACCATCAATGTAGTTCATGTTTTTATCAGTAAAAAAAGCTTTAAGCACCAATTGATTCCACGCGCCTTCGTCCAGGTATTTGGCAGGATAAGGATTATGATACATGATAGCATCTAAAACAATTCCAATATTGCTCCTGATACCTTCGGCACAACGTAATTTCCATGCTTCAGGGTAGGCAAGAACGGGCAGGGCAGAATAAAGTGCTACCAGTTCATTCATCTCAGCCTGGGGAAACAGATTTTCAATACGGTTTATATAAGCTTCTTTATGCTATTCGCCTTTTTTTTATCAAAGACGGTGTTAAGGATTGGATCATAAAGTATCACAAACCAAGTATAGTAGAAAGTATGCAGGCGACTAAACCTTACATTGAACAAACAAGAGAGTTTTTCGGTTTACTGATTATCAGTGCTGCATTGGCAATGAATTATTTTGTAGCGATGTAACTCAAAAACGATAGTGGTTATTATGGACACAGAAAATGCCAGGTCACTTACTGAGGTGCTAACCTCAATTATTGAAAAGAAAGTTAACCAGGAAACCTACCACTGGCTTCTTGATAAAGCCGCTCAGTCAGCAGATAAAAATAATAATTACCAACTC
>DAHXOZ010000305.1 GCA_027364635.1 bacterium
CAGGGGGAACAGTGTATCACCATTTTTTCTAATTCCTTGCGTAATGGCCCGTAGAATTTCTGCATCAGTCCAGCTACCAATACCGGTTGCAGAATCAGGCGTAATGTTTTTGGAATAAATTATTCCCGGAATTGCGTCCAGTTCGTCATGATCGAATTTCTGTCCACCTTCTCCTTCAGTACCCGGGACAACCGGCCCTGAATATTTGGTAAAATCTCTTTGGCTGTGACAATGCATACATGCTGCTACATGAATCGCCAGGTATTCTCCCCTGGCAAGTACTTTTTTAATGGAATCCTGCGTATTGGAGGCCTGCGATTCTGAATCAGTATTCTTGTTTGATCCAGAACCATTGTTGTTGCAGGCCGTAAAAAAAGTGGCCGCCAGCACCATAAAAATAATGGCATAAAAAGCAATCGTCTTTTTCATGATAATGTAGGTTTTGATAAACGTATAAGGAAAATGATTCCATAAATATATTAAAATTTTTGACAAATTAAATTTTATTTTCATGGATTTATGGGGTTCCCCGTCTTTTAGTAAAGTGGTATCATTTGTAGTAAACGTATCTTTGCAAAAAGCGTTTATTATGATCAATTCATACGACGCATTTGCGAACCTGGAATTAAAAGCATGGCAAAAGAAAATGCTGCGAAGGCCATCGTTATTTGATAAGCTTTCTAAAAAACTGCAAACAAAATTCAATAGTTGGATTCCTGAAAAAGTTCATCGTGCCATTACAGTTACGATAAAACAAATGGTGCGTGGTGTTTTGTTCGGTGCTAAATATACCACTGCACATCCTTTACAAAACACTGACCTGCTGACCCGCGAAGAAGCCGTTAGAAAGAAAATAAATATTTACCGGAAAACGGCTGCGGTTGAAGGCGGCATTACCGGCGCGGGTGGCATCTTACTCGGCCTTGCAGATTTTCCAATCTTGCTGGCCATTAAAATAAAACTGTTGTTTGATATTGCAGTATTATATGGTTTTGATGTGAACGATTATAAAGAAAGAGTGTACCTGTTGCACATATTTGAGTTGGCTTTTTCCAGCGCAGCATACAGTAAGAAAGTTTACCTGCAAATGGTTAATTGGGATGAGCAGCAAAAAAAATTACCGGAAGATATTAACCAATTCGACTGGAGAAATTTTCAGCAGGAATACAGGGATTATCTTGATGTAGCGAAGATGGCTCAAATGATACCGTTGATAGGCGCTCCCATAGGTGTACTTGTAAATAATCGCCTAATAAAAAAACTGGGACGCACTGCCATCAATGCTTACAGGATGAGATTATTTGATAATGCATTACCGGCGATCAATTACAAATAATATTTATACCTTTAAAGAATACAAAGTCTTAAATAAATTAAAATGAACAGGAGAAATAACAGCATTCTTTATTTTATTCTTGGGATATATTCAATAATGGTAAGCTGGTATTACAACCACTCTATCCTGTTAGTTATTATCCATTACATTTTCTGGCCCATTTATTTACTGTACGAATTGCTCAACGGGAGGCTGGCCCACAATATGTGGAAGATCATTCCAGAATCTTATTTCAATTAACCCTGCTGCTGCTGGAGGGAAGGTCAACAACCATCACATAAATTTCAGGCCTTAAAATAATCTATATGACTATTTCAGAATTTATATCAAACCAGCCTCAGGAAAGACAGAAAATCTTAAATGATATTCACGAAATTATTATTCAAACAGACCAAGGTATTAAAGCTAAAGTTGAGCCGATGATGGGAAAAGAAATGATTGTTTATAATGCTCCGGGCTCTTTTAAATATGGACTTTCCAGTGTAAAAAAATATATGTCGTTACACGTAATGCCCATTTATGTTTCTGCAACCTTGTATTCGAAGTATAAGAATCTTTTAAAGGCGGCCAATTTTCAAAAGGGATGTATCAATTTTAAGAACGAAGAAGAAATGCCTTTGAATATTTTACAACAGCTAATCGGTGATTGTTCAAAAATTGATTTGCTAAAAATTAAAGAAGATTACATTAAATCTAAAAAGTCTTCACCTAAGTAATGAATGCTGTTGTTGGCATCCCGCGCTGATGTTGCGTCCCCGCCAACATCAATCAAATATCCCCAAAAAAGTTCATTTACTATGCCTGTTAAACGACAACCTGTTTTACATTCAACCTAACTTCCTATCTTCGGCATAAATCCATCTTTAACGTCAATGAAAAAATTATTAAGTGTAACCTGCATGCTGATTTCAATCGCTTGCGTTGCGAATCTATCTTCCTGTAAAAGCAATAATAAAACAACTGAAAAGGAAAGTGTTTCACTTCCAAAAGCCAATCTGAAATTGCCTGATGGTTTTTCTGCCACCATCATTGCCGACTCGCTCGGGCATTTAAGGCACTTGGCCATTAACAATAACGGGGATATATATGCGAAATTAAGTTCGCTGAAAGATGGCAATGGTATTTACTTTTTAAGCGATACGGATCATAATGGAACCATTGATTTAAAAACGGGTTTTGGAGATTATCCCGGTACCGGTATCAGGATCAAAAACGGCTATCTATATTCGGCTTCTAACTCTGCCGTGTACCGGTATAAATTGAACGACAAGGGAGAAGTTGACACTTCAGCTAAGCCGGAAGAAATAGTACAGGGGCTGGTGGATAAAGGAATCGATAATTCAAAATCTATTGCTCTCGACGATCAAAATAATTTGTACGTAACTGTTGGTTCATATAATGATGCCTGCAGGCAGGAAGGGTCAGGCAAAGGAATTCCCGGTTGCTCTATTTTAGAT
>DAHXOZ010000306.1 GCA_027364635.1 bacterium
TATGGCGGAAGAGATGGTATGCAGGTGGCACTTCGTTCAAAGAATATTTACGGACCTTATGAAGAAAAGCTGCTTATGTATGATACTACAAAAGGCATCAACTACGGTATTCACCAGGGCGCATTAATTCAAACACAAACCGGCGAATGGTGGACGATATTATTTGTTGACAGCGGACCATTTGGGAGATTTCCATCGCTTCAACCTGTAACGTGGAAAGATGGCTGGCCAATGATTGGCATCAATGGGAAAGCTGTTACAACGTTTAAAAAACCTAACGTCGGTAAAACATACCCAATAACTAATCTTCCGACATCAGATGAATTCAATGAAAAAAAATTAGGCATGCAATGGGGATGGAATCATAATCCGGATGCTACAAAATGGTCGCTTACAAAAAAGCCGGGTTACCTTAGATTGATGACGGCTTCTGTGACTTCTGATTTCAGAATGGCACGCAACACGCTTACCCAAAGACCGTTTGCCAATCGCGATCAAACCATTCCAACAATAGCGACAACCAAAATGGATGTTAGTAAAATGAAAGATGGTGACATTGCAGGGCTCGCTGTTTTCCAGGACCCGTATGCTTTCCTGGCAGTAAAGCAACAAAAAGACAAGAAATATATTTTGATGGCGAACAACGGCAAAACCATTGATTCTGTTGCCATAAATAATTCAACCATATTTCTGAAAACTATTGCTTCCAATGCATCCGGAAAAGCAACTTTTGAATATAGCACTGATAATAAAATATTCAAACCGCTCGGGAATGAATTAAACATGCAGTTCAGTTTAAAAATATTCACAGGCAATAAATTCTGTTTGTTTAATTATGCGACCAAAGAAACAGGCGGTTATGTTGATTTTGATTGGTTCAGAATTGGGACAAATTAATGAGCCATTAAATTGAAAAAATAATATTTAAATATAAAAACGCAGTAAAATGGCACATTTGAAAATCGGTATACCCATTAAATTATTCATAACCGGATTGATCCTTTTCAGCCAGCTTCAATCCAATGCACAGGTATCATCACCTGCTCAGAATGTAAAAGGTTTAAAAGATTATTATAAAAATTATTTTCCGATCGGCGTCGCAGTTTCAGCCAGGTCGTTAAAAGATCCGGAAGAGAAAAAGCTGATCCTTCAGCAATTCAACAGTCTTACCCCGGAGAATGCCATGAAGATGGGACCAATCCATCCGCGTGAAAATTTTTATAATTGGAAAGATGCCGATTCGATTGTGGCGTTTGCACAACGACATCATTTAAAAGTGAGAGGCCACAACCTTTGCTGGCATGAACAAGCGCCGTCATGGTTCTTTACAGATTCTTCAGGAAAATTGGTTTCAAAAGAAGTGTTATTAAAAAGATTAAAAGATCACATCACCACTGTTGTCAATCGTTACAAAGGAAAAATTTATGCATGGGATGTAGTGAACGAAGCGATTGATGATAATCCAAATAATTTTTTGAGAAATGATCTATTCTACCAAATATGCGGTGCCGATTACATCTCAAAAGCATTTGAATATGCGCATGCTGCCGACCCGAAAGCTGTTTTATTTTACAACGATTACAACCTCGATCATAAAGAAAAGATTGATCGCGTGTATCGCTTATTAAAACAATTAAAAGAAAAAGGAGTGCCGGTTGATGCTGTAGGCATGCAAGGCCATTGGTCAATTTTTGGACCGTCAAAAGATCAGTTGGAATATGCCATCAATAAATTTGCTTCACTCGGATTAAAAATTCAAATTACCGAACTGGATATTTCCCTGTACAAATGGGAAAAGAACAGGAGAGCAAAAACCGCGGCGGATGCAGATACATTTACACCGGAGTTGGAACAAAAACAAAGCGATGAATACAAAATGATCTTTGATGTTTTGCGCGAGCATAAAAAAGAGATCACAGGTGTTACGTTCTGGAATATTTCTGATAAATATTCCTGGCTTGATAATTATCCGGTTCGCGGAAGAAAAAATTATCCTTTACTTTTTGATACAACACTGAAACCGAAGAAAGCGTATTGGGAAGTGGTGAATTTTTGATCCTCATAAAATAAAAAATTACTTTATTTGTTGGTTTACTGAATGCGTTGTTGTTTTATCTTCACAAAAAAATAATTTGAAAAATTATCTGCTCAAGCTAAAACTGTTGGCATTTTTATTTTTATTGATTCCTTGCATTTCTTTTTGCCAAACAAGTTCCGACTCATTAACGATAGAACAAATTATGAGTGATTCCAAATGGATCGGCACTTCTCCTTCTGAACCTTTCTGGAATATAGATGGAAGTAAACTTTTTTTCAAATGGAATCCGGAAAAAGCGCCTTCTGATTCGTTGTACTTCATCACCAAAGAAAATCACGTTCCTGTAAAAGCAAGTGTAGCTCAAAAGCAAAATGTGGTTAGCGCCAGTAGTGCAGTTTACAATGTTGAACGTACTGCTTATGTGTATGAAAAAAACGGAGATATTTATTATCATGAAATAAAGCCCGGCAAAACTGTTCAAATTACTCAAACAGTGGCATATGAAAACAATCCGCAGTTTTCCTTTAATGGAAAAGAAATTGTTTATGCACGCGACAATAATTTATACTCATGGAATATAAGAGATGGGGAAACAAAGCAACTTACTGATGTTGTGAATGAACCCGTAAAGTAAAACCGAAGAAAGCGTATTGGGAAGTGGTGAATTTTTGATCCTCATAAAATAAAAAATTACTTTATTTGTTGGTTTA
>DAHXOZ010000307.1 GCA_027364635.1 bacterium
TGATACTACTATTAAATCCGGACAAAATGTTTTGAATGCTTTATCGCTTATCGCTAAATTGAGCACTGAATAGTTACGATTTTTGTTTGAATACAGCACATCACCAAAATGGATTTTTGATGTAGAAACAGATGAAATACTCGATGTGAATGAAACAGCGGTAAACCATTATGGCTATAGCCGCCAGGAATTTCTGGGCATGACAACCCATCAATTAAAACCAAAAGAAGAATTGTCCCGAATCACGGAAATCCATGATCAAATTAAGAATATGGAAGGCTTAATTCGTTTTGGGATATTTACCCAGGTAAAAAAAGACGGAACCAGGATAAAAGCAGAAGTTTCAGGCCATAAATGTTATTTTAAAAACAGGCTGTGCATGGTAATCGACTCGTTTGATGTAACGGAAAGAGAAAAAACGCTTCAACAATTGAAAGACAGCCAGGAAAAGCTTATTACTGCACAACGTATCGCCAAACTTGGCTATTGGAAATTTGATTTGAACGACTTCCAAATCTACTGGTCAGATGAGATCTATAATATTTTCGGGGCTGAAAGAGAAACTTTCAAACCTTCTCTTGAAACTTTGTTGGCAAGCATTCATCCTGATGACAGGGAAAATTTTTACAAAACACGGGAGTTATCTTTTAATGAGATTAAAGATCATGAAGCGGAATATAGAATTGTTGTGCCTGACGGAACGATAAAATGGATACATGAAAATGGGAAATTTATAAAAGACGACCAAGGCAAGCCGGTTGTGTTTGAAGGGACGGCCCAGGATATTACTTCGCAAAAACATCTTGAGTTGTCATTGGAAGAAAACAAGCAAAGATACCTGATGGTTTCAAGAGCCACCTCAGATGCTATTTGGGATTGGGACTTTACCAAAAATATGGTTTACCGGGGTGAAGGTTTTCAAGCAATTTTTGGACATACTGCAATGACAAATAAATTGGACGAGGATTTGTGGAAAGCAAACATACACCCGGAAGACCGTGAAAAAGTTACCGCAAGTATCGAGCATGCGATAAAAAGTACACACACTAACTGGTCGATGGAATATCGCTTTCGGAGGGCTGATAATACATATGCACATGTGCTGGACAAAGGATTTTTTACCAGGGATAAAGATGGTAAAGCGTTAAGATTGGCGGGGGGAATGCAGGATATCACCGAAAGAAAAAAAACGGAAGAAGCTTTGCGTATCAGCAACGAAAGATATGAGGTGGTTTCAAAAGCCACGAACGATTCTGTATGGGATTGGGATTTGGAAAAAAATGAGGTAATCAGGCCGGCCAAAACATTAGAAAGTGTTTTAGGCTATCCGGATATTGCTCCACATGAAGTAGACAATTTCTGGAAGAGCCATGTTCATACGGAGGATTGGAAAAGAATCTCTGAACGAAGAAATTTGCTTTTTGAGAATCCAAATGAAAACTATTGGGAAGATGAATACAGATTTTTACAACCTTCCGGTACCTATGCTTTCATCTACGACCGCGGATATATTATAAGAGACGAAAATGGGAAAGCCACAAGAATGATTGGAGCTTCCATGAATATCACGAAGCTAAAAGAAAGCGAAATGCAACTTAAAGTGCTTAATGAACAATTAGAAGAAAGAGCCAAGGAATTGGTTGCGTCGAACCAGGAACTGGAACAATTTGCGTATGTAGCCTCCCATGATTTACAGGAACCACTGAGAATGATAACCAGTTTTCTTACCCAGATAGAGCTAAAATACAATGATATACTGGATGAGAAAGGCAAGACTTACATACATTTTGCAGTAGACGGTGCAAAAAGAATGCGACAGATGATCCTTGACCTGCTTGAATTTTCCAGAGCCGGAAGAAATATTGACCGGCCTGAAAAAGTGAATCTGAATACCTTGATAAATGATATTCTTAGCCTTTATCAAAAACAAATCGAAGAAACGGGAGCAGTGGTAGAGGTGAGTGATTTGCCTACACTCGCGATTCCAAAAACGGGAATAAGACAGGTTTTTCAAAACCTCATCAGCAACAGTTTAAAATATAATATGCTCAAAAAAGGAGTAGTTCCTCAAATTTCAATTACTGCAAAAGAGGCTTTAGATTATTGGAAGTTTGAGGTAAAAGATAATGGAATAGGCATTGGACCAGAATATTATGAAAAAGTATTTGTCATTTTTCAGCGATTACACGACAGGTCAGAATATTCCGGAACAGGGATTGGTTTAGCCATCACCAGGAAGATCATCGAAAACCTGGAAGGGAAAATATGGATAGAATCTGAAGTTGGAAAAGCCACGAGTTTCTTTTTTACGATACCAAAGAAAACTGAACCAAAATTAATTTCGCAGTAAACAAATAAAATTTATTATTTTTTCTTCTCATGATTCGGATCATGTATGCTTTTTATTTAATGAATTAACTTTAGCATTTTCGCGAACATTCAATATTCGCTTAATTTCATTTGCAAAAAAGTATGAATGATGAAAAGTATTGAAGAAGCCATACAACAGTCCAGTGCATTTAGAAACCCTTATCATAAAGCCACCGTTAACCTGATATATTCAGGCAGGTGGATCATCAATCTGCATAATGAATTGTTCGACGAATTTGGGCTTACCATTCAACAGTATAATGTCCTTAGAATCCTTAAGGGACAATACCCGCATGCAATTACCGTAAAACATATTCAGTTCCGGATGCTCGATAAAGCTTCAGATGCCTCG
>DAHXOZ010000308.1 GCA_027364635.1 bacterium
GGGAAAATTATTTACAAACACGCCTATGGTTATGCGCAAAAATATGATTTCCACCATCATCCAGCCCAATCCATTATTGAATTTATCCTTTACAAAAAAAGAATCAATTACCCGGCTCGAAATAAATTGCTTGTTGCCCGCTTTCCCTTTATGCATCAGCATGTCCACTAATTTCTGCATGTCGTCAACTGTTGAAAATAAACCTGCCGAACCGGCAATGCCCCCGTTGGCATACCATGCGTTTCCATCATTCACTTCTCCCTTTAACACATAGTTTCTCCATCCGTTCCAACTCGCCGGATCAAGGCCCTTAACCGAAAACCCAAGAGAGGAATCATATACCATCCGGTGTTCATAAGGATTACCCAGAGACGTGGCAGCAATATTGGTAGTTCGCCCATGCTGCAGCGGATTGTAGGTAGTGTGTGTCATTCCCAACGGATCAAAAATATTTTTTTTCTCAAATTGCTCCATCGGCATGCCGGAAACTTTCTCAATGATTTCACCTAATAAAATAAATCCCAGATCACTATAACTGCGCTTTACGCCTACCGGGTATTTAAGCGGTAAGCTTCCTATTACTTTATAAGTGGTTTCCTTATTGGAAGAATAGTAAAAAAGCGGGTACCATTCAATAAGGCCGGCAGTATGAGTAAGAAGATTCCTGATCGTTATCTGTTTTTTTTCAGGTGTATCAAAACTTTTGATATACTTTCCAACAGGATCATCTACTTTAATAAGACCTCTGTCAACCAGCAACATAATGGAAGTAGTAGTGCCGATAACTTTGGTAAGAGAAGCCATATCAAAAAGTGTAGCGGTATTCATAACCGCAGGAGGATTGAGCAGGTGATGGTGGAAATCATATTTTTGCGCATAACCATAGGCGTGTTTGTAAATAATTTTCCCGTCTTTTTTTATTTGTATTACTGCTCCGGGTATCTGATCATTTACAACCTGGCTCTTTAGTATACTGTCAATTTCAGCAACCATTTTTGTTTCAATATTTTTATGGTTCATACTTTGACTCTTTAAAATACTGGTAATAAAACATAACTGTAATAGTATAAACAATAATTTTTTATTCATGTAATTGGATTTTAAATATCAGAACGTTTATAATAATTAAAAATAAAACTTGTTGAATCAGGAATTGGCATCGTCCGGCCGGGCAGTATAGCCATGCCTTGGGCCGATAGTTTTACGAAGTAGTAATTCATCAAAACCTTCCTTCACAAAATCTTTCAACTCTCCTACCAGCTTAAATCCAAATTCATAATACAATTTGATCGCACCTCTGTTGAATGATGAAACACAAATAAAAATATTAGGTGAAATTTTATGAATTCTTTCTTCGCAAAAATACAACAACCTTTTTCCCAATCCCTCTCCCCTGTATTTTCTATTAATACAGATAGTCTGGATATAGCCACTAAATGTTCCGCAAATTTGAAGTATTACAAATCCTGCTATTTCATCATCATTCTCTAAAATATAAATTTCTTTACAAGGGCCTTTAAATGCTTCAAGGCATGCATGGTAATCAATTCCTAAAGTAATCCACGGATCGGAGGACGACATCATCAATGCACACACGCCGAATTTTCCGGGGTCATTAGTAAGGCTGATGGTATAAGTGTCTATATCATGCATCACCGTTTTCTTTTAATGATTAATAAGAACAAAATGGTTAAAACCGCATTCATAAATATATTCATAAATCCGACATCAAAATGAAATACCCTTATGAAATAGTCATTTAAAACATAAGTGACCACTGCTGCAGTTACGCAGGCTAACGGTACCCATTTTCCTTTGAGTTTTATGTTAGAAAAAAGCCCCAAAAGATATAAGCCCAACAGAGGTCCATAGGTATATCCTGCAATTTTAAAAATGGTAGTTATGATAGCGCCATGGCTGTTCCAGAACAACATTACGATGATAAACATAACGATATTGACACCCAGCAATACCTTGTTTTTTAATTGCTTTCTTTTATCATGAGGGCGATTTTCAATGCCTAAGAAATCATAACTGAAAGAAGTGGTTAATGCAGTAATGCACGCATCAATGCTGGCGAAGGTGGAGGCAATCACTGCAATTAAAAAAGCAATAGCCCCGATAATGCCAAAATAATGCAAAGTAAGCAACGGGTAAATATCATCGGTATTGATAAACTTACCATTGAGCGTAGATAAATGTATTCCGTTTCTTTCGGCATATATATAAATTAATACGCCAAGGCCCAAAAATAACGTTTGTGCGAAGGCTATAAAAAAACCAAATGATAAAACATTTTTCTTAGCATCTTTCTCAAGTTTTACTGTAAGTGTTTTTTGCATCATACTTTGATCAAGTCCTACAAGAGCAACTGTAATCAACAAACCGGAAATAAATTCTTTAAAAAAATTAGTACCGGAATGCATATCCCAATCAAAAAGCCGCGAATAAGGATGGCTGGCAATGGTTGTAAACATTCCGGAAACGGAGAGCCCCAAGGAATGCCTGATGGTAAATATTGAAATAATAATAACGGTAACAAGAAATAAAGACTGCAAAGCATCTGTCCATACAATCGTTTTAATGCCTGATTTATTGGTATATAACCAAATGAGAACGAGTACAATTATAATGGTAACAAAATAGGGAATATGCAAGGCATCAAAAAAAGCATATTGCAAAATTTTAATGGACAATA
>DAHXOZ010000309.1 GCA_027364635.1 bacterium
TTGTGTATGTAATCTTTAATGATAATGTAGATACCTATTGGGCACGAACCCGTGTACTGGAAAGATTAAATTATGCACAGCGATTGCTTCCGGCCGGAGTTACACCAGCTTTAGGTCCTGATGCTACAGGCGTAGGACAGGTACTATGGTACACATTAGATGCAAAAAATTTAGACCTGGGCGAGCAGCGCACATTGCAGGATTGGTACATAAAATTTGCCTTGCAAACGGTTCCAGGCGTTGCTGAAATTGCTTCATTCGGTGGTTTTGAAAAACAATATCAAATAGTAATAGACCCTTTGAAGCTGCAGTATTACAACATCTCTTTGATGGATGTAATGAACAAAGTAAAAGCCAACAATAATGATGTAGGCGGAAGAAAATTTGAAATGAGTAACATGTCTTACATCATTCGTGGCCTGGGTTACATAAAGAACAAGGAAGACATTGAAAATATAGGAATCGCCAATAATAATGGCATACCGGTGAGAATAAAAGATATCGGAACTGTACAAATGGGCGGCGAAGAACGCCTCGGAATATTTGATGAAAATGGTAATGGAGAAGTGGTGGGAGGCATTGTGGTGATGCGTTATGGAGAAAATGCAGATAAGGTGATAAAGGCTGTAAAAGCCAAAATGAAAATCGTTGAAAAAGGTTTGCCTGCTGGTGTTCATTTCAAATTTGCCTACGATCGAAGTACTTTGATTGAAGCTGCGATAAAAAATATAAAAGGAAAGCTATTGGAAGAAATGATCGCGGTTTCGCTGATCGTTTTGCTTTTCCTTTTTCACTGGCGAAGCGCTTTAAACATTATCATTCAGATACCGATTACGGTAGCCATCAGTTTTATTTTACTGAATGCATTCGGACTTTCTTCCAATATTATGTCTTTAACAGGAATTGCCCTTGCAATAGGTGTTATAGTTGACAATGGCATCATCATGTCAGAAAACGCTTATCATAATTTATCACAATGGCAAAATGACCCTGCTAATAAATTAAAATAAAATGAAAAATATTTTTAAAAAGATGGGCCGCCAAAAGAATTATGTAAAGATTCCGGAAGATATAAGAATGGCCATTATTGAAAGTTCCTGCAAACAGGTTTCAAGAGGTGTATTTTTTTCAACCATTATCATTATCACTTCTTTTCTACCGGTGTTTTTGTTATCCGGGCAGGAAGGAAAATTATTCGGACCACTGGCATATACAAAAACTTTTATCATTGCGGTAGATGCCATCATGGTTATTACTCTTGCTCCCGTATTGATCTCTTTCTTTATGAAAGGAAGATTTACTCCTGAGAATCATAACCCGGTTAACCGCGGGCTTTCTAAAATTTATGAGCCGGTTATAAGATGGTGCACTAAATGGAGAAAGACAACCCTGGCCATAAACATAATTGCGTTATTGGTGAGTATTCCGCTCATCATGAGCCTGGGGAAAGAATTTATGCCTCCGTTGGATGAGGGCTCTATTTTATTTATGCCGGTAACGATGCCAGATATTTCCAATTCAGAAGTGAAAAGGATTTTGCAGGTGCAGGATAAAATTATTGCTTCTGTTCCCGAAGTTAAAAATGTTCTCGGCAAAGCCGGAAGAGCGAATACAGCAACAGATAATGCGCCTATGAGCATGATTGAAACGATCATATTATTGAAACCCAAATCAGAGTGGAGGCCCGGTAAAACAAAAGAAGATATTGTAAACGAACTCAACAGCAAATTGCAAATTCCGGGTGTTACCAACGGTTGGACACAACCGATTATTAACAGGATTAATATGCTGTCAACCGGCATCAGGACTGATGTTGGTGTAAAAGTTTACGGGCAAAATTTAGATACCATTTATGCTTTTGCCCAAAAAATAAAAATGGAATTGATGGGAATTGACGGCGTGAAGGATTTGTATGTGGAACCTGTTACCGGCGGAAAATATATTGATATACAAATAAAGCGCGATGAAATAAGCCGTTATGGATTAAGTGTTGATGATGTAAATGCGGTGGTACAAAGTGCTTTGGGCGGAATGAAACTGACCACCACGATTGAAGGCCGTCAGCGATTTTCCGTAAACGCGCGGTATGCGCAGGATTTCAGGGATAATATGGAAGCATTAAAAAACTTGCAGGTACAAACCAAACAATTTGGTCCCGTTCCATTGCAGGCCGTTGCCGATGTTGAAATAACAACCGGCCCGCCGATGATCAACTCTGAAAATGCTTTGCTACGAGGAACGGTATTATTTAATGTGAGAGATCGCGACCTGGGAAGCACCGTGCAGGAAGCGCAGAACAGGCTGAACAACCTGCTTACCAAATTGCCCAAAGGTTATTATATCGATTGGAGTGGCCAATACGAAAATTTGTTGAGCAGCGAAAAAACAATGAAAGTGATTCTGCCGGTCGTGTTGGTCATTATTTTTTTCTCGATGTATTTTGCCTTTAATTCTGCACGTGAAGCATTACTCAGCTTAATTTCTATTCCGTTTGCGCTTATCGGCGGAGCCTTCATGATCTGGTTCTGGAAAGTAAATTTATCTGTGGCAGTGGCAGTAGGTTTCATTGCTTTGTTTGGATTGGCGGTGGAGACAGGAATTGTAATGATCATTTATTTAAATGATGCCATGCAGCTATTAGTAAAAGCCAAAGGCAATTCAAGGGAAACGATTACCAAAGCGGATT
>DAHXOZ010000030.1 GCA_027364635.1 bacterium
CAGGTTTTTAATCCTTTTTTCCAATTCAGGAAGATTCCTGCTTATAATCTGGCTACGCAATGCCTGACTGTAATCGTTGTTGTAGACAAACCTGTTGATGAAGAACAGGTAAAAAGAATTTCAAAAGTTTTTCATAAAGACGATGTAAAAGTAAGTGAAGCCGGAATTTTAAATAACCTTACACTTCGCTTTCCTAACGAACCTGCCCGGCATAAGTTACTGGATGTTGTAGGTGATTTGGCTTTGGTTGGTTATCCTTTTAAAGCTCATATTATTGCCAACAGGCCGGGGCATTCATCAAATATTAAATTTGCCAAAAAGATAAAGGAGCATATTAAGAAATATAAGTATCGACAGGATATTCCTAAATATGATCCAAATATTCCACCTATATTAGATATCCAGGATATTGAAAGAACTTTACCGCATCGGTATCCTTTTTTAATGGTGGATAAAATAATTGAGCTTACTGATAAACACGTGGTAGCCATAAAAAATGTGACCTATAACGAACCTTTTTTCCAGGGGCATTTTCCCGGTAACTCAGTAATGCCTGGTGTTCTGCTGGCTGAAGCGCTTGCCCAAACGGGTGGCTTTATAGCCATACCTCAAAATTCGAAAGATAAATATGATACCTATTTTCTTAAGATAGATAATTGTAAATTCAAACAAAAAGTAGTCCCGGGCGATACTTTAATTTTAAAAATGGAACTGTTACATCCCATCCGCCGTGGTATCTGCGAAATGAAGGGAACCGTTTATGTAGGCGACAAAGTAGTAACAGAAGCTATTTTAATTGCTCAAATAGTTAAACGCCCTAATCCTTAATATGATAAGCCCTCTTGCACATATCCATCCAAATGCACAATTAGGTAAGGATATTATTGTCGATCCTTTTGCAGTAATTGAAGATGATGTAACCATTGGAGATGGTACGCATGTTATGTCTCATGTTGTGATCATGAAAAAAGTAGTCATTGGTAAATTCTGTAAAATTTTTCCAGGCGCCGTAATTGGCGCTATTCCACAAGACCTCAAATTTGATGGTGAAGAAACTTTTGTTGAAGTGGGAGATAATACCACCATAAGAGAATGTGTTACCATAAACCGCGGTACAAAAGATAAATGGAAAACAGTGGTAGGAAGTAATTGCCTGTTGATGGCGTATTCTCACATTGCTCACGATTGCTTTTTGGGAAACCATGTAATCATTGCCAATTCCGTTCAATTGGCCGGACATGTTGAAATCGGCGACCATGCTATTATTGGTGGAATGGCTGCTGCCATCCAGTTTTCAAAAATCGGCGCACACACATACATTGCCGGTGGTACAGAAGTTATAAAAGATGTTCCTCCCTATATAAAAGCCGGCCGTTCACCTTTATGTTATGTAGGTGTAAACTCAGTAGGTTTACAACGCAGAGGTTTTACTTCTGAAAGAATAAATAGTATTTCCGAGATCTATCGCAACATTTACCTGCGTGGATTAAATATCAGCCAGGCCACTCAAATTATAGAAAAAGAATTACCCGAATCTGAAGAAAAATCAGAGATCCTGAAATTTATAAAAGACAGTAAACGGGGCATTTTAAAGGTTTCTGTCAAAGAGAATATGGATGAAAATTAATCTCACGAAACTTGGTAAACGCTACAACAGGGATTGGATTTTCCGAAACCTGGATTTTCAATTTGATGATGGAAAACATTACGCGATAACCGGACCGAATGGTTCAGGTAAATCTACTTTATTACAGATCATTTCCGGGTCTTCCATTTTTAATGAAGGGAGTATTTTTTATTTTGAAAATGGAGAACCTTTTGAAGGAGAAAAAGTCTTTAAAAAGATATCTTATGCCGCTCCTTACCTGGATGTAGTAGAAGAAATGACCCTCACCGAATTTTTTTCTTTTCATCAAAATATGAAAGGGTGGCTTCCTGGGCTGGATACTCAAAAAATCATCTTTTTATCTGCCCTGCAGGGCTCTGCTCATAAGCAGATAAGATATTTCAGCAGCGGTATGAAGCAGCGTGTAAAACTCGCCCAGGCAATTTTCAGTAACGTCCCAATGGTGTTATTGGATGAACCACTTACCAATCTGGATGAAGAAGGCGTATCACTATACCATGATTTAATAGAAAAATATTGCCAGAAACGCTTACTCATCATCAGCAGCAACGATAAAAAAGAATATTCTTTCTGCAACGAGATTGTGGATATGAGAAATTATAAATAATCATTTTCTCTACAGTAAATCAACAAATAAGAAAGATTTTTGTTTTCCTTCAGAAACGTTGTTCAGTAAGCGAACCAATGGGCTAATTTTTAATCTTATACCAGGTTAATCCATGAAGCGTAGTTTCTTTTCCATCACAATATGCGGAATTGAAACCTCTGTAAACTCTTTACCAGTAGCGGTATAGCCGAGTTTTTCATAAAACCCTATAGCCGTTTTTCTTGCGTGCATCATGATTTTTTTATAACCATGATCGCGTGCCACATTTTCCGCGAAATTCATCATGCTTGCGCCTATCCCTTTTCCCTGGAGATTGTTTTGTACCGCCATTTGCCGCAGCCGCACACAGGTTTTGTCTACTCTTTTTAAAATACAGCATCCCAGCATTTTATCTTCCTCGAATGCACCTATCAAAATATCATGCTTCTCTTTTTCAAGCTCTTCTTTCTGAAATGAAAGTTTCAATGGCTTGCGCAAAATTTCGTAGCGCAATTGAACCATCTGCTCATATTCTTTAGAGTCGTAATCTATTTGTTTTATGGGCATAAGTGAGTTGTGGACTTTTTATGAAGAATAAAAATACAGGTTTTATTATTCACTTATCCCCGGAATCTAAAAAAAACAGAAATAAGTTTTCTTTTTTAAAAAAAAAAATAATCCATAAAAGAAAATTGCGAAAAAATAATTGCATAAAAGCAATTCAGCTATAATGAAATACGCAATATTTTGTGGTTAATCCAATAATCTTTCAGTACGCAATTTATTTGGAAATAGTTATTATTTTTTTTTATCACAAAAAGTATATTTTTGTGGCCATATTAACTAAACTTTACAATCATGCAAGACGTTGCAACAAGAGTTAAAAAAATCATTGTTGACAAGTTAGGAGTTGACGAAGCTGAGGTAACACCTGAAGCATCATTCACTAACGATTTAGGTGCCGACAGTTTGGACACCGTGGAACTGATCATGGAATTTGAAAAAGAATTTAATATTTCAATTCCTGATGAACAAGCGGAAACCATCACCACCGTAGGTCAGGCAGTAGCATACCTGGAAGAACATGCTAAGTAATCATCTTATTTTAACTTTGCAGGCAAGCTTATGGAATTAAAAAGAGTAGTAGTAACCGGGTTGGGAGCCATAACGCCTTTAGGGAAAAACGTTCCTGAATATTGGGAGGGTTTAACTAAAGGCGTATCTGGTGCTGATTATATTCAGCAATTTGATTGCGCGAAATTCAAGACCAGGTTTGCCTGTGAGGTTAAAAATTTTGAAGCCACAGAGTATCTTGAAAAAAAAGAAGCCAGAAAACTGGATCGTTTTACGCAATTTGCTTTAATAGCAAGTGATGAAGCAGTAAAAGACGCAGGCATTTCAAAAGATAATGTAGACCCGGACAGGGTAGGAGTTATTTTTGCCAGTGGCATAGGTGGTATTACCACCTTCCAGGACGATGTAATGGAATTTGCACGTGGCGATGGTACTCCGCGTTTTAATCCTTTCTTTATTCCCAAAATGATATTGGACATTGCCGCAGGGCAAATCTCTATGCGATATGGATTTCGGGGTCCTAATTTTGCCGTAGTAAGTGCCTGTGCAAGCAGCACCAATGCTATTATAGACGCATATGACACCATCCGTTTGGGAAAGGCTGATATAATTCTAACAGGTGGAAGCGAAGCTGTGATTTCTGAATCAGGAGTAGGCGGTTTTAACGCTATGAAAGCTTTGAGTGAAAGAAATGATGATCCTAAAACAGCTTCACGTCCTTTTGATAAAGACCGTGATGGTTTTGTAATGGGAGAAGGTGCAGGTGTTTTGGTTTTAGAAGATCTTGATCATGCATTGGCAAGAGGCGCTAAAATATATTGCGAAATTGCCGGAGGAGGCGCTACTGCAGATGCTTATCATATTACAGCCCCTCACCCTGACGGATTAGGGGCCAAGAATGTGATGCGACTTGCACTAAAAGAAGCTTCGATGGAACCGGAGGATATTGACTATATAAATGTTCATGGAACCTCAACTCCTTTAGGCGATATTGCAGAAACGAAAGCCATTCTAAATGTATTTGGAGATAGCGCTCATGATCTTAATATTAGCTCTACCAAATCAATGACAGGCCATTGCCTTGGTGCAGCCGGTGTAATAGAAGCGCTTGCTTGCATAATGGCAGTTACCAGGGATGTGGTACCTCCCACCATTAACCATTTTACGGATGATCCTGCCTTTGACCCAAAGCTCAATTTCACTTTTAATAAGGCACAGGAAAGGGAAGTAAATGCAGCTTTAAGCAATACTTTTGGTTTTGGAGGACATAATGCTTCCATTATCATCAAAAAGTATAAACAATAACGTATTTAGGGGATATTTTTAATTCACACAAAAACTCTCCAGGCTTCTGTTAATTCAACCATTTAATCTTTGTTGCAGGATTAATTTATTTATAATCAATTCTTTCTTTACAATTTTATTATCTTCGTTAATTACCAATTTTGTATTTACTAATTGGTTATTTAAAAAGTGGACTTAGATTATGAACCGACTTAAAATCATTAAAAAACAATGGAACAACTTCTCCCCATAATAGTGGGTGCCATAGCATTAATTGCAGGCATCTTACTGGGAAAAATATTATTTGCAAAAAACACCAAACAACTATTAGAAAACGCAAAAGAACAAGCTCAACAAATTATTTCCGACGCACAGTCAAAAGCAGAAACTCTTAAGAAAGAAAAGCAACTGGAAGCAAAGGAACATTTTGTACAACTAAAAGCCGAGTACGAAAAAGCCGTTATTCAACGAAACCAGAAATTAAATGATGCGGAAAACAGAATAAAGCAAAGAGAGCAGTCGATCAACCAAAAAGACCAGAATATTGAAAGGATGATCAAGGAAAATGAGGTGATTAAACAAAACCTTAACCGGCAGGTCGAAGTGGTGAACATCAAACGTACCGAGCTTGAAAAGCACCAGGAAGAACATATCAAAAGGCTTGAGAAGGTTTCAGGTTTATCGGTTGAAGAAGCAAAGGCACAATTGATTGAAACATTGAAAAATGAGGCCAATTCGCAGGCACTTAGCATTCAGCAGGAAATTGTGGACGACGCCAAATTACGTGCTAATAAAGAAGCAAGAAAAATTATTATTCAAACCATTCAGCGCACTGCAGCAGAGCAGGCAATTGAAAACTCCATTACAGTTTTCAATCTTGAAAGTGATGAAATTAAAGGCTCTATCATCGGCCGGGAAGGAAGAAATATTCGAGCAATAGAAGCTGCTACAGGTGTAGATCTTATTGTTGATGATACTCCGGAAGCTATTATTCTCTCTTGCTTTGATCCCTTGCGTCGCGAAATAGCCCGCCTTTCATTACAGCGTTTGGTAACGGATGGCCGTATACACCCTGCACGTATTGAGGAAGTAGTTGAAAAGACACGTAAACAAATCGAAGAACAGATCATTGAGATTGGCGAACGCACAGTGATTGAACTCGGAATTCACGGACTGCATAAAGAATTAGTCAGAATTGTAGGAAAAATGCGTTTCCGTTCTTCTTACGGGCAGAATTTATTAATGCATAGCAGGGAAGTTGCCAATCTTTGTGGAATAATGGCTGCCGAATTAGGAATGAACGCAAAACTGGCCAAACGCGCGGGATTACTGCATGATATCGGTAAGGTGCCAGATGAGGAAACAGAATTAAGTCATGCACTCCTTGGTATGAAGCTGGCCGAAAAATACGGTGAAAATCCGGCAGTTTGTAATGCAATTGGTGCGCACCATGATGAAGTGGAAATGGAATATGTTATTTCGCCTGTTGTTCAGGCTTGCGATTCTATGAGTGGTGCAAGGCCAGGTGCGCGTCGCGAAATAATGCAACAATATTTGCAAAGAATAAAAGATCTGGAAAATCTTGCTCTTGCCTATCAGGGTGTAGAAAAAGCTTATGCGATACAGGCAGGGCGCGAATTGAGGGTAATTGTAGAATCAGAGAAAGTAAGTGACGGCGAAAGTGATAAATTAAGTTTTGAGATCGCTCAAAAAATTCAGACTGAAATGGTTTATCCCGGCCAGATAAAAGTAACGGTGATCAGGGAAAAAAGAGCTGTAAACGTAGCACGCTAAACCAGTTATTCACGCATCTTCGTTAACACATTTAAAAATTAGAATAAAAGAATGGTGTAATGCAGAATTTTATCAAAATTACCTTACATTTGCAATCCTAAAATAAATAGCCATGAATGCTGTTGCATTTGTTCACGATCAGTTGACAACAAAGAAAGAATTCCCTAATTTTAAAGCAGGTGATAATATCACTGTAAACTATAGAATCCAGGAAGGTAATAAAGAAAGAATCCAAAGTTTTAAAGGCGACGTTGTTAAGCGCCAGGGTGAAGGCGGTACTGCTACTTTTACGGTTCGCAAAATTAGTGATGGTGTGGGTGTTGAGCGTTTATTCCCTGTTTTTTCACCAAGTATAGAAAGCATTAAATTGCATAAAGTGGGTAAAGTGCGTCGTTCTAAATTATATTTCCTTCGCGAAAGAAGCGGTAAAAGTGCGAGAATCAAAGAAAAAAGAATCAAATAATTTTTTTAAATATTATACAAGAAACCGGAAAATTTTTATTTTCCGGTTTTTTTATTATATACTTGTATTATAATATTACCTCTTTATAAGAAAAATTTTACTTCACCATTGTAATTAAGATGAAAAAAATCATGCTCCTGGCATTTCTATTATCTATGTTATTATTTTCCTGTGCACGGGGAATTACCCCATACCAGGCAGCACACGGCAAAGCCAAGTGCGGCAGATACCTGGATTAAGTCAAATATTTCCCGGAATTGCGCTCTTGTGGATGAGAAAATTAATAACCTTATCTTTGCTATATAACTTCAAGAACGATGCTAATTTTATTATTTAAGCCGGAATTTTTACTTTCCATGCCCGGTGGTACCGAATGGATATTAATTTTGCTGGTAGTTTTATTATTTTTTGGTGGCAAAAAAATACCTGATCTTATGCGCGGGATTGGCAGGGGAGTAAGAGAATTCAATGATGCCAAAGAAAGCGTGAAAAAGGAACTGGATGCAGGTATGAAAGAAAAAGATAAAGCGGCTAATGCACCTGAACAACGTGAAGCAGTAAAAGAAAGTGAACACACTAAATAAATTTCTTTAAAAAATTTTATCATATAGGTTGAGATGCACATCTGCAGCAGGTGAACATCTGAACCTTTTTTATTAAATCTCTTATCAATTGTTTTCCTATCAGAATATTACTAATTACCAACAACAATTAAAAGAAGGTAAAATTTCATGTAAGGAGGTAGTAGCCTTCTACCTGGATAAAATAAAGAAGGCAAGCCATCTTAATGCTATTATTGATGTTTATGCTGCCGAGTCATTAGAAAGAGCCCAATTTCTTGATGAAAAAAGAGAAAAAGGAAAAGCCCCGGGTAAATTGCATGGAGTGATTATCACTGTTAAAGATGTAATTTCTCAAAAAAGCCATAAGTTGTCAGCTTCTTCAAAAATGCTTAAAGATTTTATTTCGATCTACGATGCTACAGCAGTAAAAAAATTGTTGGAAGAAGATGCCATAATCATCGGAAAATGCAATTGTGATGAATTTGCAATGGGCAACACCAATGAAAATTCTTGTTATGGAAGGGTGAAAAATGCTTTAAACGAAAATAAGGTTTCCGGCGGATCGTCCGGGGGGTCGGCCGTGGCTGTGCAGGCTGGTTTGTGTATGGCAAGTTTAGGAAGTGATACCGGCGGTTCAGTAAGACAACCTGCAGATTTTTGTGGAATTGTAGGAATGAAACCATCTTATGGAACCGTATCAAGACATGGATTAATTGCCTATGCTTCTTCTTTCGACCAGATAGGTGTTTTTGCAAATAATGTGGAAGATGTGGCAAGCGTTTTGGAGGTTATTAGTGGCCCTGATGAATATGATAGCACAGTAAACCAACAAATATCAAATGAAATTATTCCGTCGCAATCTATAAAATTCAGCCCAAAAGAATACCGAATTGCCTTATTTAAAAATGCAATGAACCATGAAAGCCTTGACCCTGAAATAAGAAAAGCAATTTTTGAATTGATCGAAAACCTGCGAAATGACGGTTATACAGTAGAAGAAATAGATTTTGATTTGATCGATTATATTGTTCCTGCTTATTATGTGCTCACTACCGCTGAAGCCTCTTCCAATCTATCGCGTTATGATGGCGTTCGCTACGGATATCGGGATGAAAAAAATACGGAAGATTTGGCAACTTTTTACAAAAAGAATCGCGGGAAAGGGTTTGGGAAAGAAGTAAAAAAACGAATCATGCTGGGTACCTTTGTTTTAAGCGAAGGATATTATGATGCTTATTTTACCAAGGCGCAACAGGTTAGAAAACTGTTAGCCTTAAGGACCAGGGAAATTTTTAACAGTTTTGATGTAGTGCTTTTACCTACTGTTCCTACAACCGCATTTGACGCAGGAATGATGGAAAAAGATCCGATAGCATCCTATTTGGCAGATATTTTTACCGTATATGCTAATCTCACCGGTATTCCGGGCATTTCGTTGCCTTTATTTAAACATACAAACGGAATGCCTTTTGGGGCCCAGCTCCTTGCAAATAAGCACGATGAATTAACTTTGTTGCAGTTGTCGCAAGTGCTTTTGCAAAATTATAAACATTATTAGAAGTGAGAAGATACACGCTGGTTTTGTTTTTTCTTTTTCTTTTTCTGATATTTCGGCCGCTTTTTGTTGACGCAGGTTCGGGTATCCATTTACTGTTACAGGCCGATACAATAATTTCAAAAGTAAAAATTGATACTTCCTCTAACCTGGAAAATAAAGTAATTGATGAAGTAATACAATCTAAAAAAGCCATAAAAAAAGATAAGGTAGAATACCTGAGCAAGGTTACCCAATATGGCTTTAAGGATCTGTTTAAAAATTATTCCTATAATTCTTCAATGCCTTATGCTTCACAAGTAAATCCTTATGCTGAAACTTACATGCAGGACTATTTAAATGCGCATAAAGATTATTTATTAAAGCTTAGAAAAACCGGGAAGCCGTATTTTAATTTTATCGATGGCATTCTTACACAATACGGTTTGCCTAAAGAATTAAAATACCTTGCAGTTATCGAAAGTGATTTAAAATCTACCGCACTTTCGCCAAAAGGAGCACGTGGCCCATGGCAGTTTATGCCATATACGGCAAGAGGTTACGGGCTGGTGGTGAACCAGAATGAAGATGACCGCACTGATTATTTTAAAAGTACCAATGCTGCGGCAAAGTATTTACTCTCTTTGTATAAAGATCTTAAAGATTGGCTTTTGGTAATTGCCGCTTATAACGGAGGCGAAGGAAGAGTGCATAGCGCGATCAAAAAAAGTGGAAGTCATAATTTTTGGAAACTTCAATATGATTTACCGGAAGAGTCCCGCAATCATGTGAAAAAGTTTATTGCAACGCATTATATTATGGAAACCGGTAACACCGATGGAAATGTAGCCAATTCCAACTTTAATTATTCAGATCTTTCAGCCAACGATAGTAGTGCCATTACTGCTCAGCTTACGGATGCGGAAAAAAAAGACGTTGATTCAACTGAAGTTTCAGGAAGATACATTGCAGAAGTGATTGCTAAAAATATTTCGATGAGTATGGCTGATTTTAACCATTATAATCCTGGGTTTAATAATGTACTTTCTACCGGTAACGAATACAAACTCCAACTGCCCTCCCAAAAAATGGATGAGTTTAAGGCAAAAAAAATTCAGATTCTTAATGAAAGCGTTGACCAATTGTTGCAAAGTGTAAAAACAGATTCAAAAGCAGGGGAACCATCCAAAAAGTAAGTTTAAATTTATTTCCAGTAAGTGAAGAAATAAACCAGATTCCTGTTTTTTCAAAAAGATAGTTCTTCTCCTCATTCCAATACTTTTTTCATTCCTTCTATTTTAAGTTCGCATTCTTCAAACTCTTTTTCAGCATCACTTTTCCAGGTAATTGCAGAGCCTGCCGGTATGGATAAGTACCCGCTCTTTCCATTATAGAGTATACTTCTGATCACAACATTAAAATCAAAATCTCCGCTGGGAGTAATATAACCCACACTGCCGGAGAATAAACCTCTTTTTGTTTTTTCATACTTTTCTATCAGTTCCAATACCCTTTTTTTAGGAGCGCCGGTCATAGAGCCCATGGGGAAAGTAGCGTAAAAAATGTCACTTAAAGAAACGTTTTCAGCAAGCTTTCCTACAATGGTTGAAATCATTTGATGAACCTGCGGAAAAGAATAAATTTCTAAAAATTCTTTTACTGATACGGAGCCTTCTACGCAAATTTTACTCAGGTCATTTCGCACTAAATCAACAATCATTATATTTTCAGCCCGTTCTTTTTCATTGCTTTTTAATAAAAGCTTTTCTTCCTCATCAGAAAATGTGGATCTTTTGGAAGTTCCTTTTATCGGCTGGGAAATAATTAAATCATTAGTCTTTTTAAGAAACCTTTCAGGGCTTGCACACATGAGGTATTTTTCAGAGGATTTATAAAAAGCCGAAAAAGGGTTTGGAGAAACTTCACTTAATTTTTTAAAAACCGATATTGGATCAATATTAATATTTTTTGCAAAAAAATCCTGGCAAAAACATATTTCATAACAGTCGCCTCTTAAAATATGTTGCTGTAGTTTTTGTACAGTTTCTAAATATTCTTCTTTGGAAAACTTACTTTTTAATTCTGCTTTGGTAAAAGTGTTTTCTGATGCAGTTATTGAAATGATCTTGTCAAAGATATCTTTTGTATTGATCGCTTCATCAGCACCAATATTAACCGACTCTTTTGATACGATAAAAACGATCTCAGGTACAAAAAAATAAAAATCTTCAAACCCTATATGGTCTTCGTTTTTCGATGAAAGGCCTTCTATTTCATTTTTAAGATCATAAGAAAGATGGCCAAATATCCAATCGGGATTCTCTTTTGTAAACTGACCAATTTGTTGTATACTATTGGTTGCTGATGCAACCAATGATTTAATTGAACCAAAACCGGCAACGCATTCAAATGTTTTATCGAAATCGTAATGGTGGTTATCCAGGAAACAAAAATTGCTGAACCTTTTTCCAAAGTTCAGCAATTGATTCTTAAACTGATAAAAATCAGCTAATGAATATGATGTGAATTTTCTTTTCAAAATTAGGTGTCAAACCGCCAAATATTTGACTTAAAAATCATCGTCATCGTCAAACATGTCCTCATCGTCATCAAATAAATCAAGCGATTTAAAATCGTCATCTACCTCAAAATCATCTTCTTTTCCTTTTTTAGGACTCTTTTTCACTTTTGATTTAGGTATATCAAATTCTTCAAAATCAGGATCAAAATCTTCATCCTCATCCACTTTTTCCCAATCATCTTCAATATCTACATCATCATCATCATCGACATCACGCTTCTTTTTTGAAGAAGAAACTTTTCCTTTCTTCTTTGGCATTTCATCTTCGTCATCCAAATCATCGTCGTCATCCGGCTCTGATTTTTTTTTCGAGGAAGCTTTAGGAGCGTCTTTTACAATTTTTTCGGGTGGAAATTTCTTTTCCTTTTCAGATTTTGCTTTCATAATTCTCCAAGGATTTTTTTGTAAATTTTCAATATCATTTTCAATTATCCAAAAATAATCAACATTTTTTTTAAAATAATTGCTCAATCATTGTGCAACAATCAGTTGATCAGTCCCGGGCCCGTTGGAAATATACTTTACTGATATTCCTAAAGTTGAATTTATGTAATTAATATAAGTATCCATTTGCGGGGGCAAGGCTTTGAAATCTTTTATCCCTGTAATATCTGTTTGCCAGCCTGTAAATTCTTTGTATACAGGTTCGACTGAGATGCCATCCATTTGAAAAGGAACCTGTGTGGTTTCTTTTCCGTTTACTGAATAGCCAGTGCAAACTTTTAAAATGTCGAGTGTGTCAAGCACATCTGCCTTTGTCATTACCAATTCCGTAACTCCGTTGATCATGCAGGCAAAATTGAGTGCTACCAAATCAATCCAGCCGCACCTTCGTGGCCGTCCGGTGGTGCTCCCAAATTCATTTCCGTTTTTCCTGATTAATTCCCCGGTTTCATCGTGTAATTCAGTAGGGAACGGGCCGCTGCCAACCCGGGTACAATAGGCTTTGGTAATGCCAATAACGTCCTTAATTTTTTGCGGCGAAATTCCTAACCCGCTGCAAACACCTGCAGTAATGGTGTTGGATGAAGTAACAAAGGGAAAGGTGCCAAAATCAACATCGAGCATACTTCCCTGCGCACCTTCTGCGAGAATGTTTTTGCCCGATTGAATTATATCATTAATGAAATATTCGCCGTTTACTATTTTTAAAGTCTTCAAAAATTCGAGTGATTCAAAAAATTCATTTTCATCCTGTGAAATATCTTCATCAAAAGAAAAATTGTTTAAGATCTGTTGATGTTTTTGCTTTAGCTGATCATACTTTTTTCTAAAATCACCCTGTAAAAGATCTCCTACACGTAAACCGTTTCTACCGGTTTTGTCCATGTAAGCCGGGCTGATGCCTTTTAGCGTGGAACCGATCTTATCTCTTCCTTTTGCGGCTTCGCTCGCACGGTCAATGGCACGATGCGTTGGCAAAATCAGGTGTGTTCTTTCGCTGATGTAAAGCGATTTTTTGTAATCAACTCCAAAGGCTGCTACTGACTCACATTCTTTTTTTAAAGTAACCGCGTCCAGTACGACTCCGCTGCCGATTAAATTAATTTTATTTTCATGAAAAATTCCTGAAGGAATCTGGTGAAGTACAATTTTTTTACCCCCTACATACAGCGTGTGCCCTGCATTTGGGCCACCCTGGAAACGGGCAACCATATCGTATTTAGGAGCAAAATAGTCTACAATTTTTCCTTTCCCTTCATCGCCCCACTGGAGCCCGAGAATAACATCTACCATTTTTTATACAGATTTATTAAACCATTTTTGAGAACGTGGTAAAAGTATAATTAAAAACAGAAATGAGGATAAAATTGTTAAAAAATATGCGGATAATTATTTCTGCAGTCAATCAACAAATTCTTCGAAATTTTATTTTTACCCTGCAATAAAAAAACGCCGATTTCCGGCGCTTTAAAAATAAATTTTATTATGAAAGAATTTCTTACGCTACTTTAAGCAAACTCAATTTGCTGGTACTGAACTTCCTTGTTGCATATTCTTTCGTGATCGTAAACGTTTTTACCTTTTGTGAAGGCAATTCATACATGGCGTCAGTCAAAATACTTTCGCAGATACTTCTTAATCCTCTTGCACCGAGTTTATACTCCATCGCTTTATCAACCATAAAATCATAAACCTCATCTTCAATCTGTAGGTTAATGCCTTCCAGCTCAAACAATTTTTTATATTGTTTAATGAGTGAATTTTTGGGTTCGGTAAGAATGTTTCTTAAGGTAGAAGCATCAAGTGGATTCAAATAAGTAATCACCGGAAGCCTTCCCAGTAATTCAGGTATCAATCCAAAAGATTTAAGATCCTGTGCATTTACAAATTGTAACAAATTTTTGCGCTGGTATTCCTGTAGTTCTTTATTTACACTAAAACCAATAGCATTGGTATTAATACGGCGACCGATCAATCTGTCTACTCCGTCAAATGCGCCTCCGCAAATAAAGAGAATATTGCTGGTGTTTATTTTTATTAATTTTTGTTCAGGATGCTTCCGTCCTCCCTGTGGTGGAACCAACACCTCAGTTCCTTCCAGTAATTTCAATAATCCCTGCTGAACACCTTCGCCGCTTACGTCTCTGGTGATGCTTGGGTTATCGCTTTTTCGAGCAATTTTATCGATCTCATCAATATATACAATTCCTTTTTGCGCAGCGTTTACATCAAAATTGCACACCTGTAACAAACGACTTAAAATGCTTTCAACATCTTCACCCACATATCCGGCTTCTGTAAAAACAGTAGCATCAACAATAGCAAAAGGAACATTTAAAATGCGCGCAATCGTTTTGGCCAGCAAAGTTTTTCCGGTACCGGTTTCGCCCACCATGATGATGTTGCTCTTTTCTATTTCAACATCACTGTCAATCTTTTGATTCAGCCTTTTGTAATGATTATAAACGGCAACGGAAAGTACTTTTTTGGCATCATCCTGCCCGATCACATATTCATCAAGAAACTTTTTAAGTTCCATTGGTTTTTTTACCGTAAGCTTATAATTTGAATTGCCAGCGTTTTCCTGGGAAGGAATAATTTCCTGCATAATGATTTCCTGTGCATGTTCAATGCAGTTTTCGCAAATATGTCCTTCCTGCCCCGCGATCAGGATCTTAACTTCATCACGGTTTCTTCCGCAAAATGAGCAATGTAATGTTTGTTGTTTAGCCATTAGGTAACAGATAATTTTTAGGATAACTTAATTTAACCTATTTTTATTATATATGACAGCAAAAACTGTCAAAATGATGCATTATAATTTTTTTATAATTTCATCAACGATTCCATATTTCTTGCTTTCTTCCGCGTCCATCCAGTAATCGCGGTCAAAATCTTCCATTATTTTCTCAACTGACTGACCGCAATTCTCCGCTAATATTTTAGCACCAAGGTCTTTTGCCTTTTGAATCTGAACAGCCATAATCTCCAAATCCGCACTGGTTCCCTGTCCTCCTCCGCTTGGTTGGTGAATCATTACTTCGCCATGTGGGAAAATAAAACGTCTTCCTTTTTTCCCTCCACTCAATAAGATACTTCCCATGCTCGCCGCCATTCCCATGCAAACTGTGCTAACAGGAGAAGAAATCATTTGCATCGTATCGTAAATTACCATTCCGCTTGTGATAACGCCACCCGGGCTATTGATATAAAAAGTTATTTCTTTTCCGGGATCCATTGCTTCAAGATATAAAAGACGATTAGTAATTTCTCGCGCGCTTTTATCATGCACTTCGCCCCAAAGAAATACTTTTCTTTGTTCAAGAAACTTTTTGTCAAACACCATTCCACCCATCATCTTTTCAATCGGGTTTTCAGGTGCACCCACTTCAGGTTCTTCTTCCTGGTCAAAACGAGTTAAATTATTTTTATAAAACTTCATATAGTTTAATTTTTATGTCAGTCTATTTTTTTTCTTTTCTTGCATTAGTAACCAATACTTCATCAATCAATCCGTAATCCTTTGCTTCAGAAGCCGTCATCCAGAAATCGCGATTGCTGTCTTTGGCAACTTTTTCTACAGTTTGTCCGGTATGATTACTCAAAATTTCATACAGTTCGCTTTTGATCTTTCTCACTTCATTTACAGTGATGGCTACATCAGACGCCTGTCCTGCTGCTCCGGCGCTTGGCTGGTGCATCATTATTCTTGAATGTTTTAGCGCGCTTCTCTTTCCGGGAGCACCCGCTGCCATTAGCACGGCTGCCATACTTGCGGCAATACCGGTGCAAATAGTAGACACATCAGGATTTACAAATTGCATGGTATCATACAATCCAAGGCCTGCATAAACGCCGCCACCGGGAGAATTGATATAAAGTTGTACATCTCTCGTCCGGTCAGTACTTTCTAAAAACAATAATTGAGCGGTAATGATATTGGCTACTTCATCATTAACGGGATAACCCAGAAAGATGATCCTGTCCATCATTAATCGGCTGTAAACGTCCATCACAGCAACATTCATTGGCCTTTCTTCAATAATGTTGGGCGTTAAATTGGTAACATTATGTTTGATATAGGCATCCAGCGTATTGCTACTGATGCCTCTGTGTTTTACGGCATATTTTTCAAATTCTTTTCCTGTATTCATAAATTAAATTTAATGTAAAACAATTTACTGCGGTGAAGTTCCAAATATTATGCTAACAAAAAAAATAAGACAAAAGGACAGAGGGAAATAAGTTATAAGTGGTAAGATATGAGTTATAGGTTGGGTAGCAGTAAATCAACAAATAATAAGAAATCTTATTTGCCATTTTACATCTCTAAACTTCCTAAACCTTCTTCTAAACCCAGGTAATATTGTCTACTCTAAACTCAGAATTCTGAACTTTAAACTATCAATGATGGTGATGATGCTCCTGCATCTTTAGAAACTCTTCTGACGAAATCTCTTTTTCTTCAGGCGTCACCTGTGTTTCGAGCCAGTTAAATAATTTTTCAGTGATCAGTCTTCTGTAAGAAGCATCCACTTGTTTTTCGTCTTTCATCATGCGGTCAACATAGCTATCAAGCCATGAAGTATCTTCTCCCAAATTCATTTGGCCAAGATACTTTCCGATCTCCTCCTTCATGCTGTTTCGCAATTCCTCAGGCGTAACATCAAGATTATTGTCTTTGATGATTTTATCACTGATCAAAGTCCATTTTAACTGGTCTTTAAATTTTGGAAATTCTTCTTCAACCTGCTCTTTGGTTTTTTGTTTTTCACCACCAATCTCAAGCCAGCGTTTTAAAAAGGCTTCCGGAAATTCAACAGGTGTGTCGATCAAAGTGTGATACAACTGGTCCTGCACCTGGTTGTGCCCGGCAGCATCCCATTGTTTTTGGATTTCTTCTTCTATGTGTTTGCGAAACTCTTCTTCAGTTTTTATTTCTTTATCAGGAAAAACCAGCTTAAAGAATTCTTCATTTAATTCTTTTTTTTCTACCAGGCCAATCTTGGTGATCGACATTTTAAAATATTTTTCTATTGCTGAAGCATCTTCTTTATCCAACCCAAGATCGGATAAGATCCATTCTCTTTCTTTTTCAGGAAAAGCATCTTTTAATTGCAGCACGATCGAATCGCCGACTTTTTTATCCTGGAGTTTTTGCTGATAGTCTTCAGAAAAATATTTTAATAAAATAGAATTATCTTTTGCAATACCTTCAGCAACAACATTTCCATCGGCATCGCTTTCTTCAAATAAAACATTCAAAACGTTTTCCGGCGAAGAAATAGTTTCTGCATCTTTAAGGTCACCGTTTTTAGTAACTAATTTCTCAATTTCCTCATTCACCATTTCCGGTGTTACTTTCACTTTATAAAAAACAGGCTTTGCTGTAGAAAGAGCATCTAAAGTAATCTCAGGCTTTAACCCAATTTCAAAAGGAAAATCATATTCTTCGGGCTGATTCATATCGAGCTTACGCAAATCATTTTCCAATGGTAAAGGATTAGCAAACATTTCAGGCTTTTCTTTCGCCAGGTATTCCTGCAATTCTTTTTCTACAGATTTAATCACTTCATCATAAAAAATGGAAGCACCGTACATTTTTTTAACCATGCCGGCAGGAACCATCCCTTTTCTGAAGCCTGGAATATTTGCTTTTTTACTGTAACTTTTTATTGCTTTTTCAAATGAGGGGATATAATCTTCTTTCGAAACTTTTACGGTCAGCTTATCATGCAGATTACCAATGTTTTCTTTTGTTACACTTGCCATTACTCTAAATTTAAAAAACCGTTCAACACGGTTTATGATTTTCTTTTATAGAAAATTAGTTGAAGAAAGTGCGCATGGAGGGACTCGAACCCCCACACCTTGCGGCATCAGATCCTAAGTCTGACGTGTCTACCAATTTCACCACATGCGCTTTTGGGGCGGCAAAAGTAATGGTTTTTTTGATAAAATTGTCTTAAGGTGTTAGAAGAAGAAAAAAATAAAATAAACAGCCCATGTTCTTAGAATGAGAAAAGCCAATCTTCTTATCTTTTTGAAATAAAAACAAGCTTTTTTACAATACGGGGCGGTGAAAAAATCATAAGTTCTGAGGATAAAAAAAATTTAAGAATATGGATTATTTGTTGGTTTGCTGCAAATTTTAATCAGATTTTGGAATGGAAACTGAATATTTCCTTTTTCGTAGCCATTGATATACAAACCCGAAAATTATAATAAGAAAAACAGGTAAAACCAGGTTCAATAGTTCCCAAAAACCGCGTTCTTCACTGGTTTTTTTAGGATCGAGCAGCCGCAGTTTGTAATCTTTCGATTTGGCTTCGCTAAGGCCCGCATTATTTACCAGGAATTCGATGCAGTTATCTACAAATTGCCGGTTGGCAAATTGATACTCATACTGCGTTCCTACAGTATAAGAATTAACGCCCATCGGCAAAAGCTGTCCTTTATAGGTACCATTTAATACGATATCGCCATCAGAAACTATGATCATTTTATTATTTTCTATATTTTCACTAAGAAAAGGAGATCCGTAAAAAGACAACGAATCCATTTGCTGCCGGCTGATGCGATTTTTAAATAATGAAGTAAATTTTCCTTGCAATAAAACTCCAGCAATAAGACCCTTTTTATTAAAAGCCGCATCTACAGGAGCATTCCTGTTTTCCGCACCACTGATTAATGCTGGTGTTTCGATTGATCTTGAATTAGAAGATGAACTCAATAAAATTGTTTTCTTAATTCCGGGCGAACTTACAGTATCAATAGTATTTACAAATTTCCCTTCTACCAGACCAAGGTTTTTAGTGATTACACTGTTTTGATTTGATTCGAACAAAGGAAAATAATTCCAATGCAAAAATTCAAACTGATCTTTTCCATTTACACTAAAAGGTAAAAAATCGCATTGAAGATCCATCAAAAGATCAGGATTTATACGTATCCCATATTTGAAAAAAAGGTCCTCAAGATTTAAATTTCTGTCATAAGCAATCACCTGATTTTTCATTTGAAGGCTGTCTGCTTCAGCATTCAGCTTATCTATAAAGCACAACAGTTTTCCGCCATGCATTACATATTGGTCTATTTTTAATTTCTCAGCAGCGGTAAAAGTAAGGGTAGGTTTTACGATCATTAATAATTTGAACGTATCAGGCACCACAGGTTCTTTTGAAAGGTCCATCATAAAGAGGTGATAGTTTTTCTTCAAAACATTTTCAACAAGATCGTACGTGTCCGGTCCGGTAGGTTCGCCGTTTCCAACTGCGTAAGCAACAAGTGGTTTGTTATTGTCAATGATTTTTTCAATGCCATTTGCAAAATCAAATTCAAGCAAAGCTTCTGCACTATTAAGTTCCGGAGGAGTGATAACATTGCTGGAACCGGAATATAAATTTACAGGTTGCATTTTGTTGTGATAACTTACTATTGCAGCAGGATAAATATATTGTGATTGCTCACCTTCCTTTAACTGCACTTTTAAATTAATAGGAACAAGTCCTAAAGAAGAAAGTGTATCAGCATAAGTTTTTTCAGTTCCGGGAATTTTTTCATCAGCAGAAACAACTTTGTAATGGATGTTGCCATTTGAATATTCCTGGAACTCCTGCAACATTTCTTGTGCTGAAACCGATAATTTTTTGAATCCTGCGGGAATATCGCCTCTCAAAAAAATATAAATCTCCATTTTCTGATTTATAGTTCCCAATATTTTTTTTACAGGATTTGAAATCGTAAAACGCTTTTCATTCGTAAGATCTATACGTTTATGAAAAATTGAAGCCAAATAATTGATCAATACAATTGCTACAATAATTATAACCCACCACCATTTTTTATTTGAGGAAAATTTCATTTGTTGATGGATCTATTTTTTGTTTAAATTTTTTTGGGTGGCAAAAAGAAAAATAAATATCACGCTAAAAAAATAAATGATATCACGTGTATCCAACACTCCTCGGCTGATACTTTGGTAATGAAAATCTATCCCCAACATCTCAATATAGTAATCTGCATTGCCGGTAAATACCGGTAATTTACTGATGGCGCTAAAGCCAAAATATAAAATGATACATGTAAATGAACTTAATAAAAAAGCAATTACCGCATTAGATGTTAGGCTGGAACACCATGTAGAAATAGCTGCGAAAACAGAGGCAAGTAGAAACAACCCAATGTAAGAACCGGTAATAGCACCAGTGTCGATTCCTCCGGTACCGTTAGAGGATAAAGATTGAATGGTAATTACATAAAGAACTGTTGGAATTAAAGCAATAACGATTACAACAATGATGGCTAAATATTTTCCAAAAACGATTTGCCATTTGGTAAGCGGGCTTGTTTTCAAAGTTTCAAAAGTTCCGGATTTAAATTCATCGGCAAAACTTCGCATTCCTAACGCCGGTATCAGAAAAATAAAAACCCAGGGCGCCAGATTGAAAAAAGAATTAAGCGTTGCATAACCATAATCAAAAATGTTGCTGTCTTTTAAAACAAAAAGATATAAAGCGTTTACCAGCAAAAATAATATGATCGTTATATAACCAGTGAGGCTGCTAAAAAACTGGTACAATTCTTTTTTGGCGATTGATATCATTGCTATTAATCCTGCAATTTAAGCGAAGAAATATAATTAATAATTATTGTAAAAGAAATCAAATTGCTGAAAAAAAATAAACAAAAACACATAAAAACATTTTTTTCTCATTTTTTTATAAAAGAAATGAAAACAAAGCAGCGTTTTTGAAACCATATTTGTCTATTAGCTAATAACGTATTGCTTTGAAGATATTATTAATTGTTTTGACCCTAATTCACATTAAAAAATCTGAGGAATTATTATTAGAAAAGCAATCTTTCCAAAGTTTTTTTAATTTCTAATATTTGTATCAAAACGAACTGAACCTTTGCCGAAACGAACTGCAAAAATTCCCCCGAAAAGGGGGATTTTTTTTATAGAAGCTTTTTGTATTTAAAAAATTCCTGATCAAGAAAATTGAATTAAAATTTTGGGAATTAAAATTTTAGACACTAAAACTTTCACCGCAGGCACAACTTCTGCTTGCGTTTGGGTTATTGAAATAAAACCCCTTTCCATTAAGTCCGTCACTAAATTCAAGTGTTGTATTCACTAAATACAAAAAACTTTTAAGATCTGTAACCAGCTTAATGCCTTTGTCTTCAAATTCCTGGTCCTTAGGTTTTAATTCATTTTCAAAATCCATTTTATAACTCAGCCCCGAGCATCCACCGCTTTGTACACTTACACGTAAAAAATATTCAGAAGGAGAAAAATTCATTTCCTCCATTAATTTTACTACCCTTTCTTTTGCTTTTTCACTTATATAAATCATATAAATACTTATTGGAATAATTAAATTTATTATGCAAAAATACAATGAATTATAGCTAATGCGCGAAAATCAGAATGTCAACCAAATAGATTTAACATTCGAATTCAGGAATTTTTATCAGCAACGGATGAAAGTAAATGTTGAAATTGTTGAATGGTATAATCGATTTCTTCTTCAGTAGTAAATCTTCCCAGCCCAAATCTTAAAGAGGAAAAAGCTATTTCATCACTCAAGCCCAGGGCTTTTAATACAAAAGAGGGGTTTTGAGTTGCAGAGGTGCATGCTGATCCGGAACTTAAAGCAATATTCTTACTAAACCTCATCATCAGATCGGTGCTGTCCACATTTGTAAAACTCATATTGGTGGTATTCGGTAATCGATAGATTCTGCTGCCATTTACCTGTGTTCCGTCAATTTGTAATAGTTCATTTTCAAGTTTATTCCTAAGCTTTGACGTCTTCTCGGCATCTTGTTGCATTTGTACTTTGCATAATTCACATGCTTTTCCGAAACCGACAATCCCAGGAACATTTAAAGTACCACTTCGCATTCCTTTTTCATGGCCGCCTCCGTCCATTTGAGCAGTAATTCTTACCCGTGGATTTTTTCTCCTGACATACAAAGCTCCTATACCTTTTGGTCCATACATTTTATGAGCTGAAAATGCCATTAGATCAATTCCATCTTTTATTACATCCACTGCAATTTTTCCAACTGCCTGCGTTGCGTCGGTAAAAAAAAGAATGCCTCTATCTTTAGCAATGTTACCTATTTCTTTTATAGGCTGAATCGCTCCGGTTTCATTATTTCCGTACATAATGGAAATCAAAATCGTGTTCGGTTTAATCGAATTTTCCAATTCCTCAAGATCAATTAAACCCTCGCAGTTAACATTAAGGTAAGTTACTTCAGCCCCTAACTTTTCAAGATGTTTACAGGAATCTAAAACCGCTTTATGCTCCGTTTTGACGGTAATGATGTGATTTCCTTTTGACGCATACATTTCAAAAACTCCTTTCAACGCCAGGTTATCTGCTTCTGTAGCACCCGATGTAAAAACGATTTCATTCGGCTCTGCATTCACTATTTGCGCAACCTGTTCCCTTGCTATATCTGCAGCTTCTGCTGCCTGCCATCCAAAAGTATGGCTGTTGCTCGCCGCATTCCCAAAGTATTTCGTAAAAAATGGAAGCATACTCTCTAATACGCGGGAATCTACAGGAGTGGTAGCGTTATTATCAAGATAGATGGGGAATTGAAGCATTTACTTTTTTTCAGGCAAAACTACTTTAAAGCCTTTAGAGTTCGTTTTAGTTAAGAAAAGTCTTTAACTTAAATTTGAAAAAATTCTTTATGAAAAAAATTGAACACTTAGGAATTGCTGTAAAGAAATTATCAGTTTCAATACCTGTTTTTGAAAAGATATTAAACACCAATTGTTATAAAACCGAAACAGTTGATAGTGAACAAGTAAATACGGCTTTTTTTGCTTTTGGGGAAAATAAAATTGAATTGCTTGAGGCTAATTCAGAAGCGAGTGTAATTAATAAATTCATTTTAAAAAGGGGAGAAGGACTTCACCACATTGCTTTTGAAGTAGAAGATATAGAAGCGGAAATGAAACGTTTGGTAAATGAAGGCTTTACTTTATTGAATGAAAAACCAAAACAAGGAGCCGATAATAAAATGGTTTGTTTCCTGCATCCCAAAGAAACAAATGGTGTACTAATTGAGTTGGTGATGGAGAAGAAAGAAACAAAATAAAAAACTCGGATTTTTATTCGTTTACTGGTAACTTAAAATTTAAAGATAATGGTTAAAAAGAGTGCCGGATTATTGCTATATCGTTTTAAAAACAAAATCCCTGAATTTTTCTTAGTTCATCCCGGCGGACCGTTTTGGAAAAATAAAGATATTGGTTCATGGTCGATCCCAAAAGGAGAAATTGAAGAAAATGAAGATTATTTAGAGGCCGCTATCAGGGAAATGAGAGAAGAAACCGGTATATCAATCAATTACCCACCTGAAAAGTTTGAACGTTTAACCGAACTAAAACAGAATCCCGGAAAAGTTATTTACGCGTGGGCGGCTGAAGCTGATTTTGATGCTACTTCTGTAAGCAGTAATTTATTTGAAATGGAATGGCCACCAAAATCGGGAAAAAAGCAATTCTTTCCCGAAGTGAATAAGGCTGAATGGTTTTGTTTGGAAGAAGCAAGGAAAAAAATTTTGCAGGGCCAAACGCCTTTGCTGGATGAATTATATACTAAAATAAAAACCCTCTCAGAAAAATAAAAACCCTCTCAGAATTAACTGAAAGGGTTTAAATAAATATGGCAGCTACCTACTCTCCCACATTGTTGTGTAGTACCATCGGCCATGAGGGGCTTAACTTCTCTGTTCGGTATGGGAAGAGGTGAACACCCTCGGCAAA
>DAHXOZ010000310.1 GCA_027364635.1 bacterium
ATCATCATCAGTAAACAAAGCTTTAAAAACATTTTGAAAATTCTCTCTCACCTTATTGAAGGTTTCCAAAAACTTTTTGATCCTGCGCGTTCATGAAGATCATCAATATTTTGGGTGATTACTATCACATTAAAATCTGCTTGCAATTCCGCAATTCCTGTATGGACTGCATTCGGTTTTGCTTTGGCCACATCTTTTCTTCTTTGATTATAAAAATCCAATACTAGCTCAGGATTCTTTGCCCAACCTTGCGGCGATGCTACTTCGTACACATCATAGCCCATCCACAAACCATCACTGTCGCGAAAAGTTTTCAACCCGCTTTCCGCGCTGATACCTGCTCCTGTAAGTACTATGAGATTTTTTTTCAAATTATACAATTGGCTTGATGCTATTTTTTCTTAGAAGGATTTTCTTTGGGCTTCCGCCGTGTGTCATACATGTTGATAACCTCTATGTTTTTATCGTTTATTCGGTAATAAAGCCTGTTATGTTTTGTAATTAAAATTGAACGAAGATTTTTGAAATATTCGGATTCTGCTCCGGTAAAGGGATGTTCAGAAAGATTATCCAAACGACTTTCCAACTTATTTTGAAAGCGGTTGGCAACTGGTTTGCCCCATTCTGCTTCCAAATATATTATTGATAAAAATCCTCCTTACATTCCGCTTCATCATAATTTTAAAGTGATCCAAAAGCCGGCAACGGAAGGAGTGGAGGAGGTGAAAAAACTTTTGGTTTTTGAAAAAAATAATTAATATTGAAAAAATTAACTGTTATGAATTTACTACTTTCAATGCCGGGCGGTTCTGAATGGATATTCATATTTTTCTTTCTTGTTATTGCTATTGTTCCCTTTGTAATACGATTAAAGTGTGTCAAATCTCTTTCTTATTTATTTAAACAACAAGAAATGTGAGCAATAATTCGTAAAAAATCAACGATAACGATTGCGTAAAGGGATTGGTAACGATTGCGAAACTTTTTTAAATTGAAATTATATAAAACCGGGAAGATTTTTTTTGAAAATAGAAAATCCGGTGGGTAACAGTAAAGCTTAAACGCTTTTATTTAAGAAAAAAAACCGGCGGTTAAAAAATTTGAGTTTATTTTTATTTCGAATATTTGGTAACGTTTGCATAAAAAAATATGGATTACTAAAAGAATTCCAATAACATTGTTTAATTATAAAAGTTCATTGATGAATCAGAAAGACGTTTTATTGCAATTGATCCCTGGGCAAGGAATCCTGCCACTTTATTTTTACAAAGACACAGAAGTTAGTTTACAAGTGCTGAAAGCCTTATACAATGCGGGCATCCGCACGGTTGAATACACCAACCGCGGCGAGGCTGCATTACAGAACTTTAAAAAAATGCGTGAACTGTGTGATAAAGAAATGAAAGATATGTATCTCGGAATCGGCACAATTAAGAATGGCCAAATGGCCCAAACCTTTATTGATGCAGGCGCCGATTTTATAATTTGTCCGGGCCTGGTTGAAGATGTGGCAACTGTTTGTGATAAGAATAATATGCTCTGGGTACCGGGCTGTATGACACCCACCGAAATTATTCGTGCAGAAACTTTAGGCGCGAAAATGATCAAACTTTTTCCCGGAAATATTTTAGGCCCTGAATTTATGAGTGCGATAAAAGCGTTATTTCCTGATCTTTTGTTTATGCCTACAGGCGGAGAAGCGAATGTTTCAGCAGCCCTTTGCAATTATGGATTACAGGGTGTTTTCGTTTCAAAAGTTCCTGACAATGCTATCGGCCAGTCAGCGATCAATCACCTTCGGCGTTATGGTGTGGATACTCAATATGTTGCAAGAGGCGGAAAAAGGCTCGGTATTTATTTTTTAGAAACCGGTGCATCCATGCGTGCCTCACAGGTAATTTATGATCGCGCTGATGCGGCGATTTCGGAAGCTGAAATTGCAGATTTTGATTTCGATACAATTTTTGAAGGCGCTTCCTGGTTCCATACAACCGGTATTACACCTGCATTAAGTGACAAAGCTGCGGCGCTTACAGAAGCTGCATTAAAAGCCGCAAAAGCTAAAGGCGTTACCACGAGCATCGATCTGAACTACCGCAAAAAATTGTGGAGCAAAGAGAAAGCAAAAGAAGTGATGACTAAACTTTGTCAATATGTGGATGTTTGTATCGGAAACGAAGAAGACGCAGAAACTACTTTAGGATTTAAGAGTAAAGGAACAGATGTTACCAAAGGTGAATTAAACCTTGAGGGTTATAAAGATGTTTTTCAGCAAATGAAAGAAAAATTTGGTTTTAAATATATCGCTTCTACTTTGCGCGAAAGCCACAGCGCATCAGATAATGGCTGGAGTGCTTTGGTTTACGACGGAAATGAATTTTATCATACCAAACAATATGAAGTGAGAATTATTGACCGTGTGGGAAGCGGCGATTCTTTTGCAAGCGGATTTATTTATGGTTTGGTTACCGATATGAATTTAAAAGATGCGGCAGAATTTGGCGTTGCCGCTTCTGCATTAAAACATACCATTCCGGGAGATTTAAATCATGCAACTTTAAGCGAAGTAAAGGCTTTGATGAAGGGAGATGCAAGCGGAAGGGTTCAGAGATAAAGCCTCCCTGCCCTCCAAAGGAGGGTTAAAAACCAGTAAACCAACAATTAAAAGGAATTTTTATTTTCTAG
>DAHXOZ010000311.1 GCA_027364635.1 bacterium
TGTATATTCCGATCCATGTTGACCACCGATTCTGATCCATCGTGACCACCTGTTCCGGTGATGTTGACCACCCCTGGAAGCTTGATTTTTTAATGACATTCCGGCAATGTTAACCACTATAGAAGAAAATATGTTCTGACATTCCGGCGATGTTGACCACCCTTTAGACTCCTTTCTATAATCGTTTGCTTTGCAGTTTTTACCCTTTAAAACTGCAAGATGGCTGGAACAACGATTATCATGAGTAAACTAAAACATATTATACGCCTTCGAAGTAATGGAGTACCGTTACAAACGATTGCTAAAGCTTCCGGGCTTTCCAGGAATACAGTAAAAAAATACCTGCGTCTTATAGAGGTTAACAAGCTTGGCCATGAAGATTTGCTCAAGATGGAGGATGCTGTGCTGGATGCTGTGCTCAATGATCCGAAGCCACAGGATGGCACCCGTTATCAATCATTGGCTTCACTGTTTGGCTATATTGAAAAAGAACTGTCGCGTACCGGGGTTAATCGTTGGGTATTATGGGGAGAATACCGGTTACTGCATCCGGATGGATATAGCTACTCCCAGTTCTGTGATTACTACCGGCAATGGAAAAACACCATGGCAGGTAGTTTTCACCAGACACATCAGCCGGGTGAAAAAATGTTTATCGATTACACAGGTAAAAAGCTCTCGATAGTAGATCCACAGAGCGGTGAGGTAACTGAAGTTGAAGTATATGTGGCTGTGCTGGGCTATAGTCAGCTGACTTATGTAGAAGCGGTAGCATCTCAAAAGAAAGAAGATTTTATTATTGCAACACAAAATGCACTTCATTTTTTTGGCGGTGTGCCGCGTGTATTGATACCCGATAATCTTAGAAGCGCCGTTCAAAAAGCTGATAAATATGAAGCGGAGATAAACGCTGCTTTTATGGACTTTGCCAATCATTATGGCACCACCGTATTGCCTGCAAGAGGCAGGAAGCCACAGGATAAAGCTATTGTCGAGAAAACGGTTAATATTGCTTACTCCAGGATTTTTGCCCCGCTTCGCGACCGTATATTTTATTCACTCTCTTCGCTAAACCAGGCTATCGCACAATTACTTGTTATCCATAATCAACAGAACTTTCAACAACACGCTGAAAGCAGGAGCGAACTTTTTGACCTGCAGGAAAAGAAAGCTCTTATGCCCCTTGCTGCTGAACGTTATGAGATCAGGATATTTAAAGAAGTAACGGTGATGAAAAACGGGTATATCCAGATCTATGAAGACAAACATTCTTATACAGTTCCTTATCGCTTCATTGGCCAGAAGGTAAAACTTATTTACTCGGCAAGCCATGTATATGTGTATTACAAAAAAGAACGAATTGCCTATCACCGGCGGGTAAAAAGTTATGGATATACTACCACTCCCGAACATCTATCCTCTACCAACCAGTTTGTAAGCGAATGGAACCCGGATAAATTTATCAATTGGGCGGCAGCCATCTCCCCGGTTGTCAAAGAATACATCATTCAAATATTGGGTAGTGCCTCTTATCCCGAACAGGCTTATCGAAGTTGTGTTGGTATTCTTTCCTACGAAAAGAAAGTGGGCGCTGCGCGCCTGATCAAAGCCATTGAGCGGGCAACAAACTATGGAGCCTTTAACTATACCATGATTAAAAGAATACTTGAAAAAGGCCTTGATAAAATCGCCTTCGGCGAGGAAGCAAGTTCACAATCCTCTCTTCCTTTTCATGAGAATATACGCGGCCCCCAGGATTACCAATAATGAAATTATTTATCACCAATAAATCAAATGACAATGAGTACTACAACACTAAACAAAATGTTTCACATGAAATTGCTGGGTATGCTGCGAAGTTACCAGAGCATGCTGGATAGCCACCTTCACAATGATCTTACGCACGACGAGGTAATCGAAACCCTTGTACAGGCAGAATGGGAAGACCGTGAAAATAAAAAGATCAACAGGCATTTAAGGCTGGCAAAGTTCCGCTATGGAGCTTGTATGGAAGAAATTAATTTTGCTGCCAGGCGTGGCCTGGATAAAACCCAGGTACTGCGTTTGTCGGATGGAAGCTTCCTGGAAAAGAAAGAAAACATACTAATTACAGGTGCCACCGGAGTTGGTAAAAGTTATCTTTCTTCAGCACTCGGCCACCAGGCTTGCCAACTTGGATACCGGACTCTATACTTTAATACCCAAAAGCTTTTTACCCGTTTAAAGATGTCGAAGGCAGATAACTCTTATGTTCGTGAAATCGGCAGGATCGAAAAATATGATCTCATAATCCTTGATGATTTTGGCCTGGCACCATTGGATAGTGAAGCCCGAATGATCTTGCTGGAAATTATTGAAGACCGGCACAACAGAAAATCCACTATCATAAGTTCGCAGCTTCCGGTAGCAAACTGGTATGAAGTTATTGGAGAGAGTACAATCGCTGACGCCATTCTTGATCGCATGGTTCATACCGCTCATAGAATAGAATTAAAAGGAGAATCTTTGAGAAAGAAATAAAAGGCTTTATTTTGCAGCAGCTCTTACAATTATAGAAAAGATTTAAAAGACCGCCAGCCCCAGGTGGTCAACATCACCGGAATCGGTGGTCAGCATCCCCGGAATAAATA
>DAHXOZ010000312.1 GCA_027364635.1 bacterium
GATAATAAAAAGTAGCCTGGCTTAACGAAGTGTCGTACAAAATATTTTTCATCACTTTTTGTTCGTCTGCTGCAGGAATAGCATCGGCAAGAATCGCCATGATCGATGCATGCTGACTGAAAGAATTCTTTTCGGGTGTATCAGCCATTTCCATTTTGGCTTTATCAAAACAATGCTGGTAAACACTTTTCGAAAGCTCGTCAGCGAGTTTTAAATAATGAGCGCCGTCTTCTTTTCTCCCAAAATAATCGAACAGTTGCGAAGCCTGGCGCAACGTATAAGCATATTGCAAAGAGATAACCGCGGAGTGTCCATCATTGGCTCCGGGAGGCGTTCCGCCGGGGAAGGCTTCATTCCAATCAACAAAACTCCACCAATCCATCGGGCCAAGCATTTTATTAGCCGGGTCAATATGCTGTTCATACCATTTCAAAACCAAATTAGCAGCGTCTAAATATGTTTTCAAAAAAGCATCATCCTGCCTGATCATCCAGTAATCGTGCAACATCGAAACCCAGAACAAAGAAAATGGCGGAATCACCTGTAGCCGGCTGCTCGGAAAACGGCCTTGCGTAAGTCCGGTTGGCACGCGTGAAATATAAAAATCATTGATGGCTTTTCGCATTAGCCGGTCATCGCCCGTATTGTACAAAGAGATCAATGATTGAATACGTGTGTCGCCTTCATACTGCAATTGCTCATAATAAGGACAATCAAAATAAGTTTCCCCGGCACACAATCTTGCCGTGCGCCAGCCCACTTTCCATATATCTTCAAGTGAAGAATCGTTGGATGCAAAAGAAGCTTTTTGCACAAACGGGTAACCAGTATATATTCCATAAAGATCATCCAAAGTAAGTGGCTCATCTCCTGTTTGAATATCCAATTGAATATAACGCCAGGTTCTTAACCACAATGGACTGAAACTTCTCTTCGTTCCTCCGTCGGGATAAAAAATATCATACAAACCTTTCATCGTTTTTCCTTCAACCACATTGCGGTTTCCTTTTTGTCCTTTTGAATCAAATAAAGCTTCCGCATACGTCATTTTAATTTGAGAACCGTTGCCTCCGCTCACTTTCAGCACAGGATAACCAATCGTTTCAAAAGATTGGTCAATTAAAATAGTCATTTTCGTGTGTGCAGCAACCGTTAGTGGATGTCCGCCTTTCAAAAAATCAGAATTCTCATTATTTCCTTGTTTACTACGCACTACCGCCATCCGCTGTATTTTTTCTTCCATTTGCGGAATCGTGCGTGGAGCAAGCGTCCAGATGTTATCAGAACCATAGCCAGCGGTAACCACCGGCGTATTAACCACTTTGGCATTTTGCCATGCGCTGTCATTATAACCCGGTTCTTCCCAATGCCATGGATAGGCATTTGCATGAACATCGTCACCCGGCCCAACAACCATATAAGTGCGCAACACGGCGCCCATATTTGTGGCACAGGGAGCATAAGCAGTATCATGCAAAACCTTCCAACTATTATCTGAATTGGCTACCTCTTCTGCATTCTTATCGGCCTGCAATAAAAAACCTGTCTGGGCAGAAATTTGTGCAACAGGCGCATATTCTCCCATGTTCCAAACCAGCGCCGCAATTACATTACTTCCTGCTTTCAGGTATTGGGAAATATCATAAGTGCCGAAATTCCAATTGTACAAACTACTGCGGGCGGGCCCTCTTCCCACCTCTTTTCCATTTACAAATAAAACATAACGGTTGTCTGCCGAAACATGAATAATAAAATGCGATGGTTGCTCGCGCAAACCAAATGTTTTTCTAAAATGATACACCCCATAGGCTTTCGCCGGCACATCCGGGCAGGTAATCCAATGTGCGTTCCAGTCACCTTTAAGGAGCTTTGGATTGATCGGTAAATCCTGGGCGTTTACCGATAATTGACCGGCTAACAACAAGAATAAAAGCGAACATTTTCTATTGAAAAGAAAGTTTTTTAGCATATCAAAAGCCATACGTTGCAACAGTTTTGAATGAAAGAATGTATTCGATAAAAGTACTTGATAAATGCCAAGCGTACCAATTAATCTTAGTATCCCACCGCCCCGTCATCGCCCCTGTAATCTGCAACGGCAATAATTTTTTTATCCTTCACCGCAATCACTTCTGTTCTGCCGATAGAACCTCTCACAGAAATCTTATACCCCATTTTCTTTAATTCTTCTATTGTATTTTTATTAAAATCCTTTTCTACAAAGATCACATCAGGCAACCATTGCTGGTGAAATTTGGGAGCATCAACTGCCTGCTTGGGTGACATTTTAAAATCAACCATGTCGACAATCGTTTGGTAAACACTGGTAGGAATAGTTGTTCCACCTGGCGTACCAACAACAATGTAAGGTTGGTTATTTTTTAAAACAATCGTTGGCGTCATGCTGCTCAGCATTCTTTTGTTTGGAGCGATTGCATTGGCTTCACCTCCAACGGCACCAAACATATTAGGAACGCCCGGCTTGGCACTAAAATCATCCATTTCATTATTCAATAAAAAACCGGCACCTTTTTTAAAATTGAGATTAATACCCCCGGCCGCGTTGGATAAAAATAATTTTTGAACACCAAGCAACTTCATT
>DAHXOZ010000313.1 GCA_027364635.1 bacterium
GTAATAGCAATTCCGGTGGCTGAGGCATAAGTTTCCAAACTACCTTTCATTCCGGTGCCCCAATGTAAACGTCCTCCAATATTGTCAATAGTTTTTGATTCAAGTATAATTTTTCTTTCCCAACTTTTACGGATTTCAAAAATCCATTTTCTTCCAATGCAAATCAACTTTAATACTAAATTTAGGCTGACGAAATGCTAATGCCGGCACATCGGAAAGCTCTTAACGTAAGCTGCAAATTTTATGGAAACACGTTGCAATTGTGTAAGCTTCCCCAAAAATCGTCCATTAAAAAGTTGAATAATTATCTAACTTTAAATGGATAATTATAAAAAAAAGATTCACAGAAACTAATATTACAACCCATAATTAAATTATCTTCTCTATTTGATATTCAACGCATCCGGCTTTATTTCCCACACCAAAGCACTGGCACCCAGTATAGCTGCGTCAGATTCTTTCAACTCGCTAAATAATAGTTTCACTTTATTTTGGAAAATAGGAAGCAGGTTTTTTTCCATGCTTGCCCTTGTGGGATCCAATAAAAGTTTTCCGGCTTTTATTACGCCCCCAAATAAAATGATGGCTTCAGGTGAAGAGAACATTACAAAATTGGCAAGGGCTTCACCAAGTATCTGGCCGGTAAACTGAAAAACTTCGTTGGCAATTGCATCACCTTTTAGCGCTGCTTCACAAACATTTTTTGAAGTAATTTTTTCGTGCCGGATATCTCTCAATAAACTTTTTTCATTAACCCTTTCATCCAAAATTTCTTTGGCGGTAATAGCAATTCCGGTGGCTGAGGCATAAGTTTCCAAACTACCTTTCATTCCGGTGCCCCAATGTAAACGTCCTCCCGGGCGAATAATCGTGTGCCCAAGTTCTCCGGCAAAACCATCATGTCCATAAATCAATTGTCCATTGGCAACAATGCCGCTTCCAACACCGGTGCCAAGGGTGATCATAATAAAATCTCTCATTCCGCGGGCAGCACCATACATTAATTCGCCGATAGCTGCTGCATTAGCATCATTGGTTAATGTGCATGGTTTGTTGAATTTATTAGTGATCATTTTTGCGATAGGAATAACGCCTCTCCATTGCAGGTTTGGCGCGTAGTCGATAGTGCCGCTGTAATAGTTCCCGTTCGGGGCACCGAGGCCTATTCCCTTTATGGTATCAATTCCTCCAACTGCTTTAATAGCCGGTTTCATTTCGCGATATAATTCATCAACAAATAAATTGATATCTGCGTGTTTATTGGTATCAAGATCGCCCGCATTTGAAATTTCGCCCCTGTGATTTACGATTCCAAACTTTGTAGTAGTTCCACCTATATCTATTCCAATTGCATATTCTACCGGAGATTCCATATTTTTTTTATTTTTTGTTTCGAAAGAAATATCAGTTAAAAGTTAATTATTATTGGTAAACGTTAATGCTATAAAAAGATAAAAATACTTTTTCTTTTTTATTAAATTCGTTTTTTAGTGTGCAGTCCTTCTTAACCCAAAGGTTCTCTTGTTATTTTTTGTTATTAGAATTTAAAATAACAGGATCGGCATAAGCAGGATGTAAAGGATCATACACCGCCACGCCCACTCTCGAATCGGCGCAGCCATAATATAAAAACCATTTCTTTTTAAAGAAGACCATTCCTTCAATGAAAACCGTACCATTAATATATTGTCCACTTTTTTCAAAAGGTTCCATTGGACGAAGAAAGGGAACGTCTAACCGGGCTATTGGTTTGGAAGGATCTTTTAAATCAAATAAAACCTGTCCGGCACAATATGAATCAGGGCTGTATCTTTCATCACCACCGGCACCCGATTTATTTTTTCCGTTGTAAAAAAGTAAAATTCCTTTATTCCCCCTTTTGTGCTTCGAAAAGTAGCCCAATAAAAAGTGGACAAACATAAATCAATGGTTGTAGCATCAATGGCAAAGACATTTCCTTTAAGTGATACTTCCAGGTCATCGTCATTCAGATAAAGTTCCTTTGCCTCTTTAATCAGCAGCATCGCAAGGTCTTGATAAATCCGGTATGAACGGTTCTCATTTGCTTTTGAAAGTGTGCTATTGGCTACTACTTCACCGATTCCAAGATGATACATTTTATGCGTATTTGCTTTTAAGCACATTAAGGTATCAGTTAAACTTTCACGATGAGTCAATTGTCCGAAAGCCATACATAAAAACTGTTTCCAGCAACTAAATTCTTTTACCTTATAATCGCCTTTATAGCGACTGACAAGGGTTTGAAAGGATGTAGAAGAAACTAAATCCATTATTTGAGAGAAAACATACTTGCCTGAATTCATAAAAAATTGATTATCAGGTAAATATAAAATTAAAACTTCTCAAAAAATCAAATCGTCTTAGGCTTAAAATCTTTGCAAACTCAATATTGACAATACTTTCAAAGAACTTTTATTTATAACATCAAAACGCTAGTGATTTTATATAAAAAATATTGGTTACCGGCTTCCCGAAAACTTTATTGAACGCCGGTTTTGTTGAAAAATTTACCTGCATAAATCCACAAAATGT
>DAHXOZ010000314.1 GCA_027364635.1 bacterium
GTGTTTTTTCAACAGCAACTGCCGTGATGGGTGTTACCGTTTTTGTTTGCGTGTGGATTGCGTCTCTTTTTTTTCTACATTAAAATAACGAAGGTTACGATTGACTTTTAAAAGATTTCAAATGGATGCTAAGTTAATTGCAGAACAGATTTTTTTTGCCGGAATAGAAAGTGTAATGCCTTACAAAATGATCCGTAATAACATGCTGGTGCAGGATCAGGTGCTTTCTATTGCGGACATTCAAATAGAGCTGGCGAAACTTAATAATATTTATGTAATAGGTGCAGGCAAAGCCAGTGCAAGCATGGCTAAAGAAGTTGAAAATATTCTGGGGAGCAGGATTACCACCGGGCATATAGTAGTTAAATATGGCCACGGATGTGAGTTGCAATATATTGATGTTTCAGAAGCAGGCCATCCTGTTCCGGATGAAAACGGTTATTTGGCAACACAAAAAATTTTACAAATTGCAGATCAGGCTATGGCAAATGATTTGATCATTTGCCTTATTTCAGGAGGAGGGTCTGCTTTGCTGGCCGATTATCCGGAAGGCAATTCGATCAATGATGTGATTCTTACCAATCAACTTTTGCTGAAAAGCGGCGCTGATATAAAAGAGATAAATACGATAAGAAAACATTTATCAAAAGTTAAAGGAGGTCAACTCGCCAGGATAGCCAGTCCTGCACAAATAGTTAGTCTTATTTTGTCAGACGTAATCGGAGATTCCCTTGACGCAATTGCATCCGGACCAACGGTGCCCGATACCACTACTTTTGCAGATGCATTATCCATCCTCGAAAAATATAATCTTCCTGAAGAAATGCCGGAGGTTTTTGTTCAATACCTTGAGAAGGGAAAAGAAGGAATTCATCCTGAGACACCAAGGGCAGGCGATCCTGTTTTTAAAAGAACTGAAAATATTATAATTGGCAGCAATGCGATTGCCCTGGAAGCTTGCCGGAAAAAGGCAATTGAATTCGGGTTGAATTCTTTTGTAATTACTTCACAATTGGAAGGAGACACCGTTGAAGTTGCAGAGAGGTTGGTTAAAACTGCAGTAACTTTTCAAAAGGATGTCATTTTAAATAAACCGTGCTGTCTTTTATTGGGAGGTGAGACAACTATAAAAGTGAGTGGCACCGGAACCGGTGGACGAAATCAACACCTTGCTTTGTATGCTGCTTTATTATTGAAGGATAAGAAAGGGATCACTTTGCTTTCTGCAGGAACCGATGGAAATGATGGTCCTACTTCTGCTGCCGGTGCAGTTGTTGATACACAAACTTTTGAAAACGCTTCTTTAAAAAAACTTGATATTAAAAAATATTTACAAAATTTTGATTCGTTTCATTTCTTTGAAAAGGCGGGCGGGCATATTATTACAGGCCCAACGATGACGAATGTTATGGACCTTATGGTGATTATTATTGAATAATTTTTACTCTTCCTCTTCAGAAATAATATTTCCTTTATGATCGGCATACTCATACTTGATCATCCCACCGGAGCAGACTTTTAATTTATATTGAAGTTGGTTATCCGGGCCATTGTAGCTGCTTATTGAATACAAATGACCTTTGAATTTTTCGGTTATGATAATTACAATTTCTGCGGGAACATAATTATCTAAAACAGGTAAAGAGCCCGACAAGGCAGGGCATTTATCTGGCCATTCATGGAAAATCATTGGCGGTCGATCAAATTTTGGTGCAACTGCAACTTGATTTACAGGCAACCAAACCGCACTAACCAAAGTTATTGGATCAATCTTCAAAGGTTTTGTAATTTCTATTGGCGGATCATTTTCTTCCGGTTTGTTGATAACGGCGGGCGGCGTATTTTTTTCAGGTACAGGCGCAGTATAATTGGGTGGCCGGGAATGGTCCCAATAGTGCAGGTATTGTGCAAATAAAAGATGAGTGCTTCCAATAAAAAATATCGTAAAAATGATCTTTTTCATTTAGGTAAATTACCAAAATATTCCCATCGTTGCTGCTTTTCACGCCGATTTTTATGCACATTTAAAAACAGGTTATATGTGAAATACTCTTAACAAAATTGAAATATAATTCAGGGATGAGCAATTGTATCAACAAAGGAAATAAACAATTATCCTTAAGAAATGGAAATTAATTCCGTAAAATACTTTTTCATTTTTTTACAGTAGACCAACAAAAAAAGATTTTTATTTAGAGTTGATAAACATCTTTCTTTATACTTATCTCATATAAAGTACTTTTATGCCAGGAAAGATTTGGTGATTTATGATCTTCTTTTTTTATTGCCATTAAAAATTAAAATGTTTTGAAAACAATTCGCAAATGTATTGCCGGTTTACTATGGTTTCTTCCATTGTCTTCTTTTTCACAGGTAACTGATCGTGTTAAACTGAACCAGGAAGGCTTTTATCCCAACGCTCCAAAAGTAGCCGTGGTAACGGGTGATGTTCCCGCTGGGAAATTCTACATTGCTTCCACTAATTTGAGAGATACGGTTTTTACCGGAACATTGAGCAGTGAAAA
>DAHXOZ010000315.1 GCA_027364635.1 bacterium
AAGAAGGCATATTTCCTTTAAAAATTGAATACTGAATAATTCATCCCGCCTGTAAATGCCCAGCCAGTATTTATCATTGTAATGGTTAAACCCTTCATAATAAGGAAGATTAAAAGGAGGCAAAGCCAATGGAACTTCAACAGGTTTAGTACTGAACGTACCAATATTTAATTTCTCATGCAATTCATCGCCACTGGCCTCATCATTGTCATAAAATTTTTCTTTATTCTGCAAGATCGTTTCTTCAATATCAATTGACATTCCGGCCAGGTCTTTTGTATGAAAAAGTTCTTTCCACTCATAAACCACATTTGTCTTCGGGAAACGAATAAACAAATACCAGAAGCCAGGATCATCCGGCGAGGCCACCCAATTAATATTACCCGTAAGCATTGGCGTGAAACTCTGGTTGGCATCACAGATATTTATCTTTAGCCGCGGGGTATAATTAAACAATTCAAAAATTTCATGATACACCTCTGCCTTTACCCAAGTATTCAAAATAAATACTTCTTCTGCGGGATAAGAACTGATGATGTTTGGAAATTCTTCGTTATTAATTTCATAACCGATACCCAACATACCAAGTTCTGTAGTGAAAAAGTCAAGATCTTCCATTTTAATGTCGAGCAAAAGTTGCTGTCGTAAACCAAATCTTACATAACCCAGGCCTGTCTTTCCGGCTGCCAGTAAAATATTGTAAAGATCTGCGGGAGGAATAATACCTCCTTTAAAATTGATTTTAATGGTATTAATATCTTTCATATCAATCGTTCTACGTTTGTATAAGGATATATTGAGTATCCTTTTTTTTTACATTTTTCAAATATCAGTTTTTTTTAGGAATAGTAGTGGCGTTGAAGATTATCTGATTTTCCGGTTCCGGAATTCCTTTTTCCCCAAAATAAAAATCAGGATAAATTGTTGGTTTACCGGAAATGAATTGATCAGTAAATTTGTGATCTCATTTATAATAAGCCGTAAAAGATTTTAAAGTAAAAAAGTTGGGTAGTAAAAATAAAAATGGTTACATTAACCCCGAACGATAAATATTTACAGTAATCTAACTGGCAAAATATTTGTTTTCCATTTTAATTAAAACATAGATATGAATTTTTGGGACAAAATTTTATTTGGAAATCTTTTCAAAGATTGGGCAATAGCGATAGGCATTATTGTAGTATCATTTAGCCTGATTAAAATTTTAAAAGGCCCTGTAATTAAAAAATTAAAAAAGTGGTCACTTCGAACTGTCAATACTTTTGATGATTTTATTGTAGTAGCAATAGAAAAGATAGTAATACCTTTTTTATATTTCGCAGCTATTTTCGGAGCGTTTGATTATCTCACTTTTAATACCCGCACCACGCATATTATAGAGGTTGCGAAATTGTTTGTCATTACTTATTTTATTCTAAGCCTTCTAACTTCTGCTATTCAATATGGTATTTTCACATTTCTTGAAAAGCAGGAAAACAGTGACATTAAGAAAAAACAAGCGCGTAGCCTCGTTATCATTTTAAAAGGTGTTGTTTGGATATTAGGCTTTGTATTTCTTATTAATAATCTTGGATATAATGTTACCACCATTATTACCGGCCTTGGTATTGGCGGTATAGCCGTTGCCCTGGCAGCACAGGCAGTGCTCGGAGATTTCTTCAGCTATTTTGTAATATTCTTTGACCGTCCATTTGAAATAGGCGACTTTATAATAGTTGATGATAAAGTAATAGGCGCAATTGAATATATTGGTGTCAAGACTACGAGGGTGCGCGCTATCAGCGGCGAACAAATCGTTTGTTCCAATAAAGACCTTACGGACTCAAGAGTACATAATTATAAAAAAATGCTGCGACGCAGAGTGGTGTTTAGTATTGGTGTAATCTATCAAACCACTGCAGAACAGATGAAAAAAATACCGGGAATCATTAAAACAATTATAGAGGCTACAGAGAACGCCACCTTCGACCGGAGCCACTTTTCGGCGTTTGGTGATTTTAGTATGAAATTTGAAACCGTTTATTATATAGAAAGCCCCGATTACAATCTGTATATGGATGCGCAGCAAAAAATTTACCTGGAAATATTGCAGGCTTTTGAAAAAGAAAATATTGAATTCGCTTATCCTACACAAACTTTGTTTGCTGCCAATGCTTTTGCAAACCAGGCTGAAGAAAAAACCAATGGAGTAGAAAGCAGCACTGTTGAAAGAAATTAATTCCTTTTCTTTTTTTGAATCACGATTAGGAAAACAAAATGAGAGGTTATCCCAGTTACAGATAACGCAAATAAAAACCGGCTGAATTTCTTTGTTTACTACAAAATAAAGGAGTATTCATGTTTTTAAATACCTTCAGTTAATAAAATAAGTTTATTATCATGGAAGTAATTGCGCCTTCGAAAACCTTTAGAACAGCTCCCCATTTTTGGGTTATATGCCTCTTTTATTTATTTTGTATTACAGGAAATGTGTTAGCGCAAACTCCCGCTCAGCAGAAGT
>DAHXOZ010000316.1 GCA_027364635.1 bacterium
TGGTTCGCGGCGTGCTGTTTATAGTGCTAAGTTTAGTTACAGTTGCAATTACAGATAGCAGCACCGGCTTATTATTGAAACCACTGTTTGGCAGATTAAGGCCATGCTTCGATCCGGAAATTCATAGGTACGTAAGAAACATTATTAATTGCGGAGGATTATATTCATTTCCTTCTTCGCACGCCGCGAACCATTTTGGTCTGGCTGCTTTTTGGTTTTGGTCTATATTAAAAGTAACCGGAAAAAAATGGAAATGGCTTTGGTTCTGGGCTTCGCTGATTGGTTATGCACAGGTTTATGTAGGTAAGCACTTTCCATTCGACGTAGCAGCCGGCGCTTTGTTGGGCTTGTTGGTAGGAATGTTTACGGCAAAATTTTTTGAATATTTATGGGAGTCTGATAAAATTTTCAATGAATATAAGATTCTCTAAAACAGACTTATGTGAAAGCCATCAATATTATTTAAAATTGCTTTCTCCTGATATTTCTTATTACAAACTTGAACATGCATTTGGGCTATATAAAAATATCAAAAAACAGATGTCATGATTTTACCTACCCAACCGTTTATTAGTTTCACTGGTACTATTTCACTGAAACAATTTCTTTAACTGAAAAAATTAAAAACTATGAAAAAGGTGATCTTAATGGGCTGTTTTTTAACAGCGATGGGCTTGGCAGGAGTTCAGGCACAAACTACTGGTTCAGAAGATGGCACTGGCAATTACAATTATGAATCCACAAGCGGATTAAATGAAGTGGATGCTGCGGGGGTTTCTGAAGCTGATAACAAAGCAGAGGTAGCTGCTGATAAGGCCGAAGTAGCTGATAAAGCCGAAGTAGCGGACAAAGCCGAAGTAGCTGATAAAGCCGAAGTAGCAGGCAAAGCCGAAGTAGCGGACAAAGTAGAAGTAGCTGCTGACAAAGCAGAAATTGCGGCAGACAGAGCTGAAGTTGTAGAATCTTTGAAAAACTAAATGTTTGAAGTTGTCTTATGAAATTTTGCTCTGAACCTTAAAAAGGACAGGCAACTGCTTGTCCTTTTTAATGATTAAATCAGAGTAGTTCTAATTTAAAAAATTTAATGAAAAAGGATATATATCTGAATTTAAATAAAAGCTTTTTAACGGCTCTTTTCGTTTTTATTTTTGTTTCTTCCTCATACAGCCAGGGCATTGCTAAACAAAGTTCTGATTCAAGCGACTTAAGAAAAGCCATTTACCTGATATCCATAGGCCAATCTGAAAAAGCAATCATTGAATGCAGGCAAATACTTCAAAAAAAACCGGAGGCAATAGACGTTAATATATTATTGGCGAGATTATTTTCGTGGGAATATAGGTTTGATACTGCCAGAATAATTCTGGTTAAGGTTTTACAAAGCCAACCTGCTAATAAGGAAGCTTTAATTGCATTGGTGAATGTAGAGCTATGGTCAAAACATTATGATCGCGCCTTACGGTATGCTGACAGAGGATTGTCAATGTACCCTGATAATAAGAAACTGCTGATGAAAAAAACTGAAATATTAGGGAGAGAAAGTAATTTGGTTGAGGCCTCAAAACTAATAAATAAGGTTATAAAAATATATTCAGGCTCTAAAGAGGCGCTGAACATGCAGGAGCTAATTAAAAATAAAAAGGCGAAAAGTGTTCCCAAAAATGCAATTGGGCTCTTTTATCAGCATGATAATTTAAATAAAGGGTATACCCCATGGAATTCGGTTTCAGCCTTTTTTTACTCAATTAGAAAATGGGGAATTTTTTCAGCAGGGATAAATTATGCAAACCGATATAGTATTAATGGCACACAATACGAAATAGATATTTTCCCCCGGATTTCTCATTCTTTAAGAGCTTACGTGGGAGGCGCCTATTCTAAAGATTATATTTTTCCGAACTACAATGTTGGAGTTGCTGTTTATCAAAGATTTTTTAAAATAGCAGAATTTGAAGTAGGAGCAAGGTATCTAAGTTATTCGAGATTTCCTTCCCTGCTTCAAATTTATACGGGCGGGCTAAGAGTATCAAAGGGCCATTGGCAGGGTAAAATACTTACGTATTTAATTCCCGGGTCTTCTATGATTAATCAGTCATACCAGTTTTCAGCATGGCACTCTTTTAAAAATCCTGATAATAAAATTATGATAGTATACAATACAGGATTATCACCGCGCAATTTATTTGACACAACAAGTTATAAGGGTTATCTATTTCCTAAAAAATCCAATAGAATTGAGTTTCGATATCAACGGCCCTTCTTATCAAATAAGACAATCATTAAAGCATCCGCCGGTTATGAGAAAAATGAATATTTTAGCGGATTAAAGCGTCATAGAATATCTGCAGGAATTGGTATTGAAAGATTATTCTAATAGTTTGGGAAATTTAATACGCTACTTTAACGTGAAAGGATTTGCAAAATTATTATGCCAAAAGTATCCATCATAATTCCTGTTTTTAATGAAGAAGGAAATATCCTTGCCATAGTAG
>DAHXOZ010000317.1 GCA_027364635.1 bacterium
GGTTTCTTTTTTTCGCAGGGCATTGTGGTAAGCATTTTTATGTTCCGGTGAACAAAATCGCTTATTGGCGTTGCCGTTAAAAGCCTTCTTACACCATAAACATTTTAACTTTTTTACCCTTATAGCCATAGCCAAATATACCTTAAATTTTTTTTCCGTGTTGAAACGTTTCAAAGCGGATTAGTTCGCACTAAAGCGATTAAAACGCATAGATCGCCTTTACCACACCGTACATTCGTCGGGTAAAATAATTCTCACTCAAAATGTATACAAATGAAATCAAATCGTGTAACACTAATCGGTTTTGTTGGAACACATCTTTTCACCAGCATCCTGGAGAACGGTTCCAAAAGAGTAGCTATTCGTATGGCTACACACTATATCAAAAAGAATCAACAGGGAGACAAGAAGTATCAAACGGTATGGCATGATGTGGTAGCCTGGGGCCGCACCGCCGGGTATGCAGAGCAAAATTTTGTAAAAGGCAGTAGGATCATGGTGGATGGTTTTATTACGTACCGGACCTATCCCGACCAACATGGGCATTTAAGGTATGTAACCCAAATAACAGCAAGCAGCTTAATGAACCTTGATCGCTGATTCAATTAACGTAAAAAATTTAGTTATGATAGTACAGGAAACGGATTTCAAATATGGCACGTCGTATAAGATTACGAATTGGGGTTGTGTCTTCGATTCACTGACTGAATTAAAATTTGCAGTGTCAATCCGTGACGAATATGAATTCCTCCGCTCCAGGATTTCGATATATTATCATCCGGGCACAAAATTACCCACGGAGTATATCCGGACCTATCACCGTCGCTATACGCCTGATTTTTTGATCCGCCATAAACAAACGGGTGAAGCTTTTTTGGTTGAAATAAAACCCCGTGGATTTGAAAATCATCCCCAGTTATTGTTGCGCAAAGAAGTGGCGGAAAATTATATTCGTTGGAAAAATTATGACTGGAAGTTCAAAGTAATCTTTGATGATGAAATTATTCTTGACGAGGAACAATGGGAAGAATTTGAGCAATGCTGCAAGCTAAAATCGAAATCAGCCAGGAAGATTTGGTTTGAAGAATACAATAGAAAATTTGACCGGAGTGCACCTTCGTTTTTTACTACTGTTCCTGCAGACAGTGATATTCGTTTCGTAATGTTTGGTATACGTACGAAGGTATAAGAAACGTGAATATAACTTTCGATTATTCCCTTTTTCCAAAATAAATTCAAATTGATCCCGGCTATCTCCGGGGTCATTTTTTATTTCTGTTTTGTAAGAATGGCGGGGAAATGCGAAAGCGAAGTTTTGCGCCTGCAGGTGAGGTTGCCGTAAAGGGCAAAAAGACTACGGCATAAACAAATGCTTTCACCAAACTTTCAGATACTATTTATTCCGTTTCCTTTTTGCTTCCGGTGCAGCCGCCGGAATTCAGAGCTTTCTTTTTCCCTTTTCTTTTACAAAACAATTTTTTCGGTTACCAATTATAAATAAAAGCATGGAACACACGAACGATCTCTTTTTACTCAATAATTATTTATTCACAATTAAATTTTATCAATTATGGAAATCATCGGAAGATTAACAGCAGATGCAAAGGTGAACACCTTAAAGGGCGATCGAAAAGTAGTAAACTTTTCTGTTGCCGTCAATGATTCTTACAAAGCAAAGGGCACAGAGCAGCCGGTAAAAGTTACTAACTTTTTTAATTGCTCATATTGGATGAGGCCGGCAATTGCGGAACATCTGACCAAAGGCACGTTGGTTGAACTTTATGGGCGTATCAGTGTAAATGCCTGGACCAGTACTGAAGGCCAGCCAAAAGCTTCGCTGAACTTTCATGTAAACAATATCAAGTTGCATGGAAAGGGTAACACAGTTACCAAAGAAGCAATTCCGGATACAGAAACAATTAAAGAACCGGATGACGATCTGCCATTCTGAACTTGTCGAAGAATGAACTTTTAAAGTTTCAGCGCTTCCCCGCGCTGAAACTATTTTTCTTTTTTAATCATAAACCCCAGTTTAGGAAAAAGGGTACAAACCGCAGCAGTACCGCCTGCGGGATATAAATAAATTCCGGTTAAACAATATGTCACATAATATAAATTTCAATGAACAAACAGGACAACACAGTTTCTTTTCTGTAAAAGAAAAAGCATGGCACGGTTTGGGAAAAATAGTGCAGGACTACCCCACCAGTACAGAAGCCCTGCAATTTGCCGGGTTAGATTATGTAGTCGAAAAACAGAAAATCTTTACACAGCGGAATGAATATGAAAACCCTCAGATTTCAATACCGGATTATTGCGCCACTATCCGAAAAGACACCGGGGATATTTTAGGCGTAGTAGGTAAAGATTAT
>DAHXOZ010000318.1 GCA_027364635.1 bacterium
GAGCCGGCCATTATTTCCATTGCAGTGGCATATCCCAATTTTTCAGCAACCACTGCTTCTACAAAAGGAATTGCTGAAGCTATCAAAACTCCCAACTGGTAAGCAAATCCCGGAAAGAAACCCCTCAATGGGCCCGGCGATAATTCATTGATGTGTGCCGGAATAATTCCCCAGGCACCCTGCACCATAAACTGCATCCCGAAGGCACCTAATGCGATCAATACACTTCCTCCGGCAAGTAACCATAACGGTATTAAAACCAGCGCGAGAATTACGGCGGTCGCCATCATTTTTTTTCTTCCATACAGATCGGATAAATAACCGAAAAACAATCCGCCTATAATGGCGCCAACCATCGAAATCATGGTTATTACTGCAGTTTCGTGTGGACTATAATTTTTTTGTTTTTGTAAAAAAGTAGGATACAGATCCTGAGTTCCGTGCGAGATCAGGTTCATCATAGCCATTAAAAGAACGAGGTATAAAAATAATTTCCAGTGCTTTTTTACTGCGCTTCCATATTCTTTCCAATCCTTTGCTTTGTTGGCTTTCCATGCGGCAGTTTCTTTTACTTTGCTACGAATAAATAAAGTTACCAAAGCCGGCAGGCCTCCGATAAAAAACATGGCTCTCCATCCAAAGTGTGGAAAAACAAAATAATAAGCGCCGGCAGCCAGCAGAAAACCCAATGCGTATCCTTCCTGCAAAATGCCTGATAAAAAACCACGGCGTTTTACCGATACCGATTCCATCACCAATGAAGCGCCCACACCCCATTCGCCGCCCATTCCAATACCATACAACAAACGCAACAATAAAAATACCTGGTAAGTAGGTGCGAGGCCGGATAATATTTCCATCACCGAATAAAAAATAATCGTAATCATTAATGGGCCTTTTCTTCCAAACCTGTCAGCCATCAACCCGAAGATCAAAGCACCCACCGGCCGCATCACCAGGCTGGCAGTGAGCGTTAAAGCCATTTCAGGGATCGTCTTATTAAAATCTGTTGCGATGGTGGCAAGCACAAAGGTGAGAATGAAAAAATCAAAGGCATCCAATGTCCATCCGAGAAAACCTGCCAGCACTGCATTGTTCTGGTTGCGTCTTGCTTCTTTTTCAGTGAGAACAGGAATACCCGATTCGCTTGTTGCCATTGGATTTAATTTTAGTTTTGATCATGAGATTCAATGCCGTGTTCTATAGTTAGCAATTGTTCAAGCCTCCGTTAAAGTTTTTTTGCCGTGCTAATATACTAAAAAGCCTTCGTGGAAATCAAATATTTGGATTGGCTAAAATGAATTCAGGTAATGATACTAAAAATAAGAATCCGGAATATTTGTTGGTTTACTATAACAGTAAAGCATATACGAAGTAAGAGAAATAAAAAAATGGAACTTTCTATTGATCGCTGAACATCATTTTTTCCATTTTTGCATCATGGCCGTAAATGTCATCCCTGAAATTTAAAGTGCCGTCTTTGGTAACCCAAGCGGTAAAATAAACAACATACACCGGGATTTTTTGTTTCAGTTTTACCCAGGTATTCTTTTCGCTATACATGGCGTCAATAATTTTTGACTTAGGCCAGTCGGGGTCGTTTCTCAGGAGATATTCGGCAAGCCTTTGCGGTTGTTCAAGCCTGATGCATCCATGGCTGAACGCACGGTTGTTCTGATCGAACAAAGATTTTGCCGGCGTATCATGAAAGTAAATGTTATAGCTATTCGGAAAAACAAACTTAACCCTGCCTAAAGCATTATCAGCACCGGGTTTTTGCCTTATAACCGGCAGCCCGTTGAGGGTACCGGTTTGCTCCATATTATTTTCCTGGAGGTAATTCCGGTTTTTTCTTAAAGCAGGCAATATTTCTTTTCTCACGATGCTTTGCGGTACATTCCAGTAGGGGCTGAAAACAATATATTCTAATGAATCGGTAAAAATAACGGTGTTGTGCCCCGCTTTTCCCACCACAATCTTCATGCTGAACTCCTGCTGTTTTCCATTGATAACATGTAACCTGAATTCAGGGATGTTGGCAACCAACCTTGTGCCGCTGCTTTCATTGGGCATCCACTTAAGCCGTTCCATATTCACGAGTATCTGCTCTATTCTGCTTTTTATGTTTACATTCAGTTCTTTTACGGTTTTAGCGCCCAGTGTACCATCCGCGTTCAATCCAAATCTTTGCTGGGCGTGCTTTAGTGCTGAATCAAGCTGAGGTGTAAATAACAATGAGGTATCTTCTCCCGTGTAATCTCCGGTAATCTTTAAACGTTTTTTTAATTGCAGTACCGCTATTGCAGAATCGCCGGTTTTATATGCTTTATTGTTGAGATTGATCTTTGGCCATCCCCCTTTTT
>DAHXOZ010000319.1 GCA_027364635.1 bacterium
TTCATCGGGTAAAGATAAAATACTTTAGCACCGGAAATCTTTATAAAAACAAAAAATTATGTAACACGGTAAAAATAGATAACCACTTTACCCGCAAATTATTATGAAGAGATCAAATGAGTTAAAAGTCCGTCTCTCAGCTTCGGTTCAAACCAGGTGCTTTTAGGTGGCATAATACTGTTGGTATCAGCAATGTCAAATAATTGTTCAATCGTTACAGGATAAAGGCTGAAGGCCACTTTCCATTCCTCACTGTTTACTCTTTCTTCCAATTCTCCCAGGCCCCTGATTCCACCTACAAAATCAATTCTTGTATCGGTACGCTGATCTTTTATGCCCAGCAAAGGGTCCAATAAATTATTTTGCAAAATAGTAATATCAAGAATCCCAATCGGATCAGTTGAATAAGTTCCCTCCAATGCAGCAAGCATGTACCATTGGCCATTCAAATACATTCCAAATTCGTGGGGTTCATGAGGAGCAAAAGCTTTTGATACTTTAGAAACGGAAAAACTTTTAGTTATTTTTTCCAAAAATTCTTCTTCTGATAAACCATTCAAGTCCTTCACCACCCTGTTATAATCCATTATCTTTAACTGTGAAGCAGGAAATAAAGTAGAAAGAAAATGGCCTGCTTCCTCTTCATCCGGTAAAATATATTTCACTTTAGCCGCAGAAGCAACCCGGTGATGCCCATCAGCAATATAAGTACAATCAACTTCAGTTTTAAATATCTCTGTTATCCTGTCAATGGTTTTTTCATCGCTGATAACCCATATACTATGCTGAATTTCGTCATCAGCAGTAAAATTATATACAGGGTTTTTGGTGCTTTTCCATTTTTCCATCAAATTATTCAACTCATCATTATCCCTGAAAGCAAGAAAAACATTGCCTGTTTGAGCGCCGGTGGTTTTAATATGATTAATGCGATCCTGTTCTTTTTCAGGCCTCGTTAACTCATGCTTTTTTATCAAACCTTCTTCATAATCAGTTACAGAGCTACAACAAACCAATCCTGTTTGAGTTTTTCCGTTCATCGTTAACTGGTAAATATAGTAACAAGGTTTGCTTTCACTGAAAAGAATCGGACGGCTCATAAATGCATCCAGGTTTTCCTTCGCCTTCTCATAAACTTGCTGACTGTGAACATCAGTATTGGCAGGAAGATCAATCTCGCTCCTGGTAATATGGAGGAAAGAATAGGGATTCCCTTCTGCTTCAACTTTTGCTTCTTTGGTTGTTAAAACATCATAGGGCCTTGAGGCAACTTGTTTAGCAAATTGAGGTTCGGGCCTTAGTGCTTTAAAAGGAGAAATAGATATCATGTTTAATTTTAATCTTTTGCCTGGAAAGGCATTCAATTTTTATAAGGGCTGCAAATATAATCCAATCAACCAATATTTTTCAGTTTTCCGAAAGGCACTTTTTCACATTATATTCCTTTTTCAAATTCTTCCATTTTTTCAACCAAATATTCGACGCTCCTTAAGGGCAATGCATTGTATAAAGATGCCCTGAAACCACCCACAGAACGATGGCCTTTTATACCATAAATATTATTTTGTTTTGAAAATTCAAGAAATTTTTTCTCCTGCTCAGCATCATCCATTACAAAGCAAACATTCATTTTACTTCGATCTTCTTTAACCACAGTTCCTTTAAAAATTTTGCTGTTGTCAATCGCATTATACAACAAAGAAGCTTTTTCATTATTTAATTTTTCCATCGCATCTACTCCCCCATTTTCTTTAAGCCAGCGAAGTGTAAGCATTGAAACATATACAGCAAAAACCGGCGGCGTATTCAACATACTTTTTGCCTGGATATGATTCCTGTAATCCATAATAGCAGGAATGGCGCGTTTTATTTTTCCTAATATTTGTTTGTTTACTACAACAAGCGTTGCTCCTGCAGCGCCCATGTTTTTTTGAGCGCCGGCAAATATCAAATCAAATGAATTAAAATCAAGTTTCCTGCTTAGAATATCGCTTGACATATCTGCAATTAAAGGCATGCTTACGCCCGGAATCTGTTGCCATTGCGTTCCGTAAATGGTGTTATTGGTAGTAATATGAAAATATTTGGACTCGTTGGAAACCGCAAAATCTTTTGGAATAAAATTGAAATTACTTTCTTTGGAACTACATACTACTTCAACCTTTCCGAATAATTTGGCTTCTTTAATAGCTTTGCTGCTCCACACACCTGTATCTGCGTAAGATGCGGTTTCATTTTGATCCAAAAGATTCATCGGCACCTGCATAAACTGAACAGTGGCGCCGCCATGCAAAAACAAAACTTCATGGTCATCATCCAGTTGCATTAATT
>DAHXOZ010000031.1 GCA_027364635.1 bacterium
AAGAAGAACAAAAAACGGATACGATCAATTCAATGGGGCCGGGCGTGCAATTAGATGCGTATCATTTTGAGAATTTCATCAACGCAGTAAGGGATGGTAAACCGTTGAATTCTCCTATTACTGAAGGACATAAAAGTGTATTGCTTTGTCATCTTGGAAATATTTCACAGCGTGTGAGCCGCACGCTTCATTGTGATGCAGCGAATGGAGGAAAGATCTTACATGATAAAGAAGCGCAGGCGCTGTGGAGCCGAGAATACCAAAATGGCTGGCGGCCTGATATTAAATTAGCTTGATTACATCATTCCATTTTTCACAATAAATTTTTTAAAATGAATTGTAAGCATTTCATAATTGCTTTAGCTTTTTTACCATTTCTGAGTTGTAATTCTTCTTCGCAGGATTCAACGGATAAAGGAACACAGGATCTTTTTAACGGGAAAAATCTTGACGGCTGGCACCAGTTAAATGGCAAGGCAAAATATGCGGTTGAAAACGGCGAAATTGTTGGAACCACGGTTGCCAATACGCCCAATTCTTTTTTGGCTACGGATAAAGAATATGACGATTTCATTCTCGATCTCGATCTGAAAGTAGATACATCTATGAACTCAGGCATTCAGATCCGAAGCGAAAGTTCGCCTGATTACAACAACGGCCGTGTGCATGGGTACCAGGTAGAAGTGGATCCTTCGGCAAGAGCATGGAGCGGAGGAATTTATGATGAAGCACGCAGAGGATGGTTGTATCCTTTGGAACTAAATCCCGGCGCTAAAACTGCTTTTAAAAATGGCGAATGGAATCACTATCACATTGAATGTATCGGAAATAGTATTCGCACGTGGTTAAACGGTGTTCCTGCAGCCAATTTAGTTGACAGCATGACGCACAAAGGATTTATTGCACTGCAGGTACACCAGGTTCCTGATTCGGCTCATGCCGGGGAAGAAGTGCGCTGGAAAAATATTAAAATCAAAACAGACGATTTGCAGCCAAGTCCTCCCGACAGCATTTTCGTGGTCAATTTAATTCCCAATACTTTATCTGACCAGGAAAAGAAAAACGGCGTTCAACTTTTATGGGACGGCGCAACAAGTAAAGGTTGGAGAGGCATTAATAAAGATCATTTTCCCGATTCAGGCTGGGTAATGCAGAATGGCGTGTTAACTGTTTTGCCTTCAAACGGGCAGCAGGAAGGGTTGGGAGGCGATATTATTACTGATAAAGAATACGGCGCTTTTGATTTGCAATTTGAATTTAAACTTACTCCGGCTGCCAACAGCGGCGTAAAGTATTTTGTAAAAGAAAGTTATGATACGCATGGCATGTCGGGCATTGGGCTTGAGTACCAGGTTTTAGATGACTCACTTCATCCCGACGCAAAACTGGGGAGAAACTTCGATCGTACCACATCCTCTTTATACGACCTGATTGCCAGGAATCATATTCCTGCAGCTTTAAAACCTGTTGGGGAATGGAACCGCGGAAGGATTGTGGTTTACCCGGATAACCATGTAGAGCATTGGCTGAATGGTTACAAAATGTTGGAATACCAGCGCGGATCGGATGAGTTTAAACATTTGATAGCCATCAGTAAATACAAGAACTGGAAAAATTTTGGTTTGTGGGATAAGGGTTATATTCTCTTGCAGGATCATGGTGACCAGGTTTCTTACAGAAGTATTAAGTTGAAAGTTTTATAGGAAAGAAAATAAGATTACTTCAAAAAAGTTTGTTTACTGTTAAGCTTAGTACTAACCTTTTTTATTATTTTGAATGTGTAGTTACTGAACCGGCTCCGTTATCATTTTTTTGCCATGTGTCGTATTGCGGAGAACTGCTGCCAAGCCTTGTGGTGAAAAGTGAAGCAGGATCAAAGGGTGTTGTTGATTGCGGAACCACTTGTTGAACCGGTTTATTTAAAGTAACTGCAGCGGGCGTTTTTACTGTTGTTGAATTGTTGACCATTGTGTTTGAAGGTGCAATGGTTACCGGCGTGGAAGTTACTGCCGGCGGTGTTTCTGATTCAGCAGGTGCAGGTATATTCGGCTTCACCGCAGGAGCGGAATTAACTACTGAGTTTTGAGAAACCGGGGCTGTGGTCACTGAGGGTGCGGGTGAAGCTTGTGTAACAGGCCTTGCAGGTGCTGGGATTAAGGCACTTGTGTCAGCATTGTTATCCAACACCTGTGTTTTTTGTGCTTGCGGATAATATTTATCCATTTTGGGGTGCAAAGAAGGAGTAGTTTGGGCAAACCCATTCGAAGAGAATAGTAGTAATAGTAATACCGGCAGCTTAATTATTTTATACATTCAGCATCTTTTGCTTAAAGTTATTTATATTAATTCAACAAATTAGATTTTTAAGAAGTTTTAAACAATTTTTTAAAAGGGTTGCAGAACAAAGGGGCATTAAAGCCATAAATTAAGCGGTTTTTTATATTATAATGCAAATAGGTATTGTAGAAATTGTCTTGCCAATTTGTGGCGTTTTGCGGAAGGATAGCGGATATTTAATTATTGGTATAGTTGAAGTTCAAAAGAGTTGTTAATGCTAGCTAATCGGGGGTAATAAAATTCATAAAATAAAAACCCTTTTTCATTACCGTTACGAAATTCCGGAATTCTGACAATGATCTGAAATTTTAAAATTGTAAAAAAGCTTTTTCTTTGAAATTGAACTTGTTTTTTGTTCGAAAAAAAAGGGGACTTTCATTGAAAGTCCCCTCAGGTGGAGCTGCAGGGATTCGAACCCTGGTCCAAACACATTCGCCGTAAGCCTTCTACATGTTTATTTTTGCATTATTTGTCGGGAAAAAGCAGGAGCAAAACAAACCAACCTTCTCCTTAGCTGAATCGTCTTAAGCAATTGTCACAGCCTTCAATTGCAGCATCCTGTTTTGTTTTGAGTCGGCGGAAGAGCATGGCAACAGGCCAGCCCGCTCAACGGCCCTAATGGAAGCGAATCTATCGATTACGCAGCCATGGCAAGTTGTGTATTGCCATTTAGAGTTTTCGTATTCAGATTAAAGCGCTAATTACGCAACGCGCTACATGCTTATACTTACAAAGAACTATGCTGTCAAAACCGGTCAGCCCCGATAATTTTGAGCCTGCGAATTTACGTAAAGATAAGCAAAAAGCAATAGTCAAATGGCAAATGGCGAAAGGCAAAAAGCAAAAGGCAACGCATCTTCATCAAATCATAAAGTTAATAATCAAATAATTCAATAATCAAATAATTACTTTTACAAACTTTTCAATAAAAGCCATTAATGGAACCAAAGGAATTTTATATAAAAACGTTAGAAGAACTAAACACACAGTTACAGAAGTTGAAACAAAAAAAATCAGCTTTTGCCTGGTTCAGGCTTGGTGCTATCATCGCTATCATTGCTGCCTTTTATTTTCTTTGGTCGTTGGGCATTGTATATGTAATCGTTGCCGCGGTTCTGTTGTTATTTGTTTTTATTCAACTGATAAAAGCTGACCTGAAAAATCATTCCCGGATAGAACATACCAACCGCCTGATTACCATCAATAAAAATGAATTGAAATTTCTTGCCGGGGATTATCTGGATTTTGATCCCGGTATTGAACACATTCCCAAAGAACACGAATATGCCAACGACCTTGATATTTTTGGAAGAGCCTCATTATTTCAATATCTTAACCGTACCACTTCAGAACCCGGAAGTGAAAAATTGGCCGAATATTTGAAATCGCCCGCAGCCGTTTCTGTTATTGCAGAAAGGCAACAGGCAGTAAAGGAATTGGCGCGCAAAATTCCATGGATACAGGATCTCCGCGCTTATGGATTGAAAAATAAAATTACTTTTTCAACCAAAAACCGCCTTGAAAACTGGATGAAAGAACCGGTTGTTTTTTCGGTTTTTAAACCATGGAAATGGTTACGTTATTTTTTGCCTGCAATTATACTCACCGTTGTTGCATTTTACATTTTTGATGAAGTAGGCAATACGATTTTTTATTTGTCTCTTTTGGTTTTTGCGGTGATCGCTTACCAGGTAAATAAATATGTAGCGCCTATTCACGAACAATTGTCAAAAGCAGCCGATGAATTGAGTACGCTTTCAGAAAGTATTTCTTTGATAGAAAAAGAAAAATTTGAAAGCCCGTTATTGCAACGATTGCAATCTGTTTTCATCGAACAAAATAAAAAGGCTTCTGAGGATATTTTAAAAGTTAAAAAGATTTTAGATAAGCTCGATATTCGATACAATATTGTTTTATCAGCGCCCTTAAATCTTTTGTTGCTGTGGAATCTGCAACAGGTTCTCGATCTTGAAAAATGGAAAGAAACTGAACAAAAGAATTTCAACGGATGGTTTGAAACATTAGCCAATTTTGAAGCCTTGAATAGTTTTGGTATTCTCAATTTCAATAAACCGGAATGGATATTTCCAACGATTAAAGCGGAATATTTTTCTATTGAAGGAAAAGAAATTGGCCATCCATTGATTCCCGCTGAAAAACGCGTTAATAATTTTATTGACATTCCTGATAACGCAGAACTCATGCTGGTAACAGGTTCTAACATGGCCGGTAAAAGTACGTACCTGCGCAGCATCGGAATTAATATCGCGTTGGCTATGGCGGGTGCGCCGGTTTGTGCAAAGTCATTTTCTGTTTCTCATGTTCAGTTAATCAGCAGCATGCGCATCACCGACAACCTTGAAGAAAGTACTTCCACTTTTTATGCTGAATTAAAAAAATTGAAAACCATAATTGATAAAGTGAATGCGGGCGAAAAAGTTTTTATCCTGCTCGATGAAATTCTAAGAGGCACCAATTCTCTTGATCGTCACACTGGTTCCAAGGCATTGATCAAACAACTGATCAAAAAGAAAGCCGCTGCAATTATCGCCACTCATGACCTTGAACTGGCCATTTTAAAAGAAGATTTTTCTAAGAATATTTTAAATTATCATTTTGATGTGCAGGTAAGTAATGATGAGTTATATTTTGATTACCGGTTGAAACCCGGTGTTTGCAATAGTTTGAACGCTTCTATTTTGATGAAAAAAATAGGGATTGAACTTTAATTTTTTGAAGCGAAAGACGTCTTTAAACATTTGGCACTGAACTTGAACTTATTTCAACAAAAAATTATGAAGAAAATTTATCTATTGGGATTGGTTATATTATTTTCCTTTAGCGGTTGTGAAACTGCAAAAACTATTATGGATTCTGTTGGCACAACCAGCAATGGCAGCCTTACAACGGCTGAGGTAGTAGATGGGTTGAAAACAGCTTTGCAACTGGGAACAGATTCTGCAACAACTAAACTCTCAAAGCTCAATGGATTTTACGCTGATGCCATGGTTAAAATATTAATGCCGCCTGAAGCGCAGAATGTTGAAAAAACATTACGGGATGTAGGATTAGGAAGTGTTGTAGATAAAGCAGTATTATCTATGAACCGTTCTGCAGAAGATGCTTCCAAATATGTTGGAAATATTTTTTTGAATGCCATAAAGCAAATGACCATACAGGATGCTTTTGGAATTTTGAGAGGCGGTAATACAGCGGCCACCAATTATTTAAAGGAAAAAACCACGGGAGAGTTGACAGCAGCATTTAAACCTATTATTTCCAAATCGCTGGATAATACCAACGCAACCAAATATTGGAGTGATGTTTTTACGGCCTACAATAAGTTCAGCAGCAAGCCAGTAAATACGGATCTTACAGCATATGTAACCCAAAAAGCGCTGGATGGGTTGTTTTATAAAATCGGTGTGGAGGAACAGCAAATAAGGCAAGATCCAGCGGCAAGGGTTAAGGATATTTTGAAAAAGGTTTTTGCTAATCAAAACACTGCTTCTTCTTTTTAAAACTGTAGCTGAATTTACAAATTAAAAATTGAAGGAATTTGTTTGTTTACTGTAAAAGGACTTTACAATATATTGGTAATGGCTAATCGAAAGAAAATATATGGGATAAGATTATTCTGCCTTTTTTATGGCAATAGCTAAAGATTTATAGGTTTCATCATAGGATTCTAATCTTTCATCATCTATAAAAAAGGTAGGTGTGTCAGTTACTTCGCAGCGAATACCGCTTTCAATATCGCTTTCAATTTTTGAAATAACATTTTGGCTGTTGTAATCATTTTCAAACTGGTCCACATTCAGGTTTAAGGTTTCTGCAAAATAAACAAGATTGTTTTCGCTTACCTGGTCCTGTTGTTCAAAAATGAGGTCATGCATTTCCCAGAATTTATTCTGTAAAGCAGCTGCTTCTGCTGCCTGCGCAGCTATCATCGCTTCGGGATGAGAATCGTCAGGAAAATTTCTGAATACAAAAAGTAATTCATTGTGAAATTCTTTCATGAGTTTTTTGATAATAGAATGAGCTTCACCGCATTGAGGTGACTGGTAATCGCCATATTCTACCAGCGTAATGGTTGCACTTGTTTTCCCTTGTATATGATCGAGCGAGCCAACAGGGGTAGTTAATTGATCCATAATTAAAACATTTATTTTTCGGATTTGTATTTTGTATTTACTTTTTGAAATTGGTTAATAATAATCAAGATTGATGCCGTTTTATTTCAAATAACTTCTACTTGATAAATAGTGAATAGATTTGTGCCAAATTCATAAGGGATGAAAAACAAACCACTCAGGCGAAATGAGAACCTGGTTAAGCTTTCCAAAGACCATCATGCCGGCCTCTTGTTTTGCTGGAAAATACGCCAGGGCTTTAAATATCATATCGAAACAGATCGCATGATTAAATATGTAAAATATTTTTGGGATTATCACCTGGCTTCACATTTTAAAGAAGAGGAAGATTTTCTTTTCCCCCTCTTAAAAGACACGGAAGTTCAGAAGGCGCTGGATGACCATAAAAAAATAAAAATATTTGTAGATAAAATTGCCTCTTCGGGAATGGACCGTGAGAAAGATGTTTTGTTGGAACTGGCAGATTCAGTAGATGATCATATTCGTTATGAAGAAAGAGTTTTGTTTCCACATTTGCAGGAAAAATTGTCGGATGAAGAACTCGACAAGTTTGGTAGACACATAACAGCGGTGCCTTTAACGGATAATTATGAAGATTACTTCTGGAAGAAATCAAGTTCTTTGTAATTAGTTTTATATGTAGCAAACGAAAACTGTGAACTAATAAATAACCAGGTTTTATAAAAAGAAAATTTAAATCTTTGAAACACCTTTCTCTATTTTTTATCCTCCTTACTATTTCCTTTTTTATCATGGCTCAAACAAAAGAAAGATTGCAGGTTCCGGCTTATTATATTCAGAAAAAAAACTTTACAGATTCGCTTCAAAAAATTGTGCACGACGCCAATCTTGATGGAATTTACGACGCAGGCGAGGATGGCATGGAAAAAATCTCTTTGGCTGTTATCGATTTGAATGGCCGAAAACCTTTGCTGGGCGGCGTTAATATGGAAAATTTTATTTATCCTGCTTCGCTTTACAAGATGTATGTTGCAATGGAAGTGCTGAAACAAATAAGTGAAGGAAAATATTCGCTCTTCAGGCAATATGTGGTAAAGTCACCAAATGATGTGGATCAAACCCGGGAAATAAGCTGGGATCCGCGGCCGCTTTTGCATAACGGAGATACGGTAACTGTTGACTATTTATTAGACCTTATGATCACGCGAAGCGATAATTCTGCAGCCAATTGTCTTATTGATATCGCCGGCAGGAAAAACATCAACAAAACGATGCATGAAAATGGCTGGTACGGCAGTGAAGTTACCCGTAAATATTTAAGCCGCAAGTTTGAAGATCCGGGATATGATACGATAAGAGGTACAGAAACCTGTGCTTTACACGCTGCAGATTTTATGTATAAGATTTATAAAAATGAACTGATCAATCCCTGGGTAAGCCAGCAAATGAAGGTACTTTTGGGAAGGCAATTGGATACTACAAAACTTTCTCAAGGACTTCCCGAAAACGTAATGTTTTACCATAAATCCGGCTGGTGGAATTACTTTACCTGTGATGCAGGAATTGTGGATGACGGCCATATAAAATATGTAATTGCTTTGCTTACACCAATTACTGAAGAAGACGTGCGTTTACGTATGAAAGAGCTGTCGGAACGGGTGTATAATCTGGTTAAGAATACGCATTAATCCTTAGGTATTTCATTACAAAACTATATGTTGGAGTGAGTGCCATGGGGGAGTTTATAAAAACAGGAATTCTGATTATTAATTTGTTTGCTGTTTTTATATTTTTTTATTTCTTTCTTTTTTGAACCTCAAATCGTTCGTTAACAAATACCAATGATTTATCCAAAGATATTTTTTGATGTTGGGTTTCTTTAGTAATTATTTTGCTTTTAAAAGCTGTTGATTTTACGCTATCGGTTAATGCTGTTTTGATGGTTACAGCCGAATCTAAAGGGTCCTCTCCGGGATTAGGAATAGCTTGTGCAGATATTTGTGATAAAAAAATACAAATACAAATTACCAGTGAAATAATTTTAAGTAATTTTTTTTTCATAAGAACAGGTTTGGGTTTTATTGAGTTCAAACTTCTCTGGCAAAAATGAACATTAACGGCAAGAAAAAATGTAGTTTAGTTTGTAAGAATGGATAGTTAATTTACTACAAAAAAAGCGATAGATATGCTATCGCTTTTTTCATTTCAGAGGTTACCAACGGCACAATCATTTTGGCGTTAGGTTTAATCATCAGTCATAAAACAATCATGGATAGAATGGATTTTTTTATGATTGTATTATCTGATAACTCTGGTAAAAGTAGAGTGGACGTTTGATAATTGTCGTAGTAATTAAACTAATTGCTTGTAGAAAAAAAACGACAGAAATTTGAAAGGAAGGCGTTTTTATTATCCGGGAATCACATTGTGCGCTTTGGCAAGATTGGTAATGTCAATAATATTATGGCATTGGAGTTTTTCAAATATTCTTGCTTTGTGCGTACCAACCGTAGAGGTATGAACGTTTAGTTTTTTGGATATTTCGGCAACGGAATCTCCCTGAACAAGGTGCTGCACAATTTCAAATTCCCTGGTTGATAATTTATCAAAAGGGTTTTCTGAGTCTTTTTTTGAATGCAGATCGGATAACATCTTTTGGGCGAGCTCCGGGCTTACATAAGTCTTATTATTTAAAACTGTGGTAATGGCTTTTTTGATTTCGTTATTTGGGGCATCTTTTCTTATATAGCCCATTGCCCCCATTTTCAAATATCTCCTGGCATACACTTCTTCGGCGTTCATACTAAACATAATGACTTTTACAGAAGGGTTAAATGTTAGAATGGTTTGTAAAGTTCCAAACGAATCGGTGTTAGGCATGTTCACATCCATCACCACCAGGTCATAATTTTTTTCTTTTATTTTTTTTAAAGCAGAATCACCATCATAAGCCTCATCAATAGTAGTGTGAGGAAGAAAATCATGAATTAGTAATTTCAATCCGGTTCTCACTATCGAATGATCATCAACAAGTAAAAGATCAGGCATATCTTGTTTTTGCTTTTTATTTTTTTAACAGGGGTTAAATATCAAAAGTAAAATATAAATTTTTTTCAGCTTGATTTTCTTTTAATGAATCATACAATTTACATCATAATTTTCGGTTATACATTACCGTTTGTGGATTTTTATTTCGGTAAATGGTAAATATTTTCTTTTCAATTTTCTTTTCTTTAACATGGCATTAATCTTGAACAATATAGTATTACCTTGAAATCTTCGTTTCTTTGATATAAATTTTGACAGATTGACAAGTGAAAAATATATATGAATAATAACTTTTTTTTGAATGGGCCGGAAGATGAAATGGAATTTATGCCCATGATTCCTTTGCATGAAGACGGTGATGGAAATGACGAACAGGCTATCCCTGCTGAATTACCGCTGCTTCCTTTAAGAAATACAGTTCTTTTTCCGGGCGTAGTAATCCCAATTACTGTTGGCCGCGACAAGAGCATAAAGGCTGTGAATGATGCTTACAAGGCTGACAAATTGGTAGGAGTGGTCTCACAAAAAGACAGCCAGGTAGAAGAACCGGCTGTAAGTGATTTGGTAAATATTGGCACAGTTGCAAAAATTCTGAAACTGATTAAAATGCCTGATGGAGGAACTACGGTGATTATCCAGGGCAAAAAAAGATTTAAAATTGACGAGATTACTTCTGAAGACCCTTATTTTAAAGCTAAAATAACGGTTCTCACAGATGATGAATTGAAAGAAGATACAGATTTTGACGCGATGGTGGGTTCTATAAAAGAGCTTTCCGGGCAAATAATACAACTCTCACCAAATATGCCTTCTGAGGCTACTATTATTTTAAAGAATATTGAGAACCCATCTTTTTTAATTCATTTTGTAAGTAGCAATCTTAACAGCAATATTCTTGAAAAACAAAAACTTCTGGAGATTCAGAATATTAAAGAAAGGGCTGAAGTGCTGCTCAATTTACTGCAAACAGAATTGCAATATGCAGAGTTAAAAAATAAGGTGACCAATAAAACCCGCGCTGAACTTGACAAGCAACAGAAAGATTATTTTTTGCAGCAACAATTAAAAGCTATAAAAGAAGAATTAGGTGGCGATAATGTAGCTGAGGTAAAAGAAATGCAGAAGAAAGCGGAGACAAAAAAATGGCCTGCTGCTGCAAAAGATATGTTCAACAAAGGAATTGAAAAGTTAGAGCGTATGCATCCATCCACACCCGATTATTCTGTGGTATACAATCACCTCGATCTGATGCTGGATTTGCCATGGGAAGATTATACAAAAGATCAGTACGATTTTAAAAAGGCTAAAAAAATCCTTGATAATGATCATTATGGGATGGAAAAAATTAAACAAAGGATTTTAGAATACCTTGCCGTGCTAAAATTAAAGGGCGATATGAAAAGCCCTATCCTTTGCTTTATAGGCCCTCCGGGAATTGGCAAAACATCACTCGGAAAAAGTATTGCTAATGCTATTAACCGAAAATATGTGCGGGTAAGTCTTGGTGGCCTTCATGATGAAAGTGAAATTCGCGGGCACCGCAAAACCTATATTGGAGCCATGCCGGGAAGGATTTTACAATCTATAAGGAAAGTAAAATCTTCCAATCCTGTGATGATATTGGATGAAATTGATAAAGTGGGGACTGATTTTCGTGGCGATCCTTCTTCTGCTTTACTTGAAGTGTTGGATCCTGAACAAAACAATAATTTTTACGATAATTACCTCGAGCTTGAATACGACCTGAGTAAAGTTTTATTTATTGCTACCGCAAACAATTTGCAAAACATTCAACCTGCATTGCGCGACCGCCTGGAAATTATAGATTTGAGTGGTTATGCTATTGAAGAAAAAATTGAAATTGCAAAAAGGCACCTGTTGCCAAAGCAAAAGGAGGCGCATGGATTAAAAGGTGTTTCTTTTAAAATAAGTGATGCGGTTTTAGGAAAAATTATTGCTGATTTTACGAGAGAAAGTGGTGTGCGCGAATTGGACAGGCAGTTGGCAAGTGTGATGCGTAAACTCGCAAGAGTTTATGCTGAAAAAGGGAAACTAAAGCCTACGGTAAGTTTGAATGATATTGAAAAAATTCTCGGCAGATCGAAGTACAGTAATGAGATGTATAAGTCAGCGAATATGGCCGGAGTGGCTGTCGGCCTTGCCTGGACGTATGTGGGTGGTGATATTTTGTTTATTGAATCCACTACAAGCGATAATGGTAAAGGTGATTTAAAACTTACCGGAAACCTGGGTAATGTGATGAAAGAAAGTGCCTCCACAGCCTTAAGTTATCTTCAGTCGAATGCAAAAAAGTATGGAATTGATCCGGAAATATTCTACAAGAAAAACGTACATATTCATGTTCCCGAAGGCGGGGTTCCCAAAGACGGGCCCAGTGCAGGGATTACAATGATGACTGCGTTGGCTTCTTCTTTTACAAAGCGAAGGGTGAAACCTTATCTCGCGATGACGGGCGAAATTACTTTGCGCGGACAGGTGCTCCCGGTTGGTGGTATCAAAGAAAAAGTACTCGCTGCAAAAAGATCAGGCATTCGTGAAATTATCATGAGCGCTGAAAATGAAAAAGACGTTCATGATATTAACCCTAATTATATAAAGGGGTTGAAAATCCATTATGTAAAAACTATGCAACAAGTGCTGGACCTGGCATTAACATAAGTATAAAAAAATATAAAAAGAATAAACCAACTCTCCGCAGTTGGTTTTTTTTTGGCGGGGGTATCAGTAAACCAACAAATATTTGGATTTTTTATTTTTAGAAAAGGGAAGAGATAAAAAAATGGATAAGATGTTATAAAAGAAACATAATTTCCAATTTCTTTTTTATTAATAATGACTTAATTTGTACTTCATTTAATTGTAACGTATAAATGAGATATTGCTTAGCACTCGATTTGAAAGATGATGAAATCTTGATTCATCAATATGAAGAATATCACAAAAATGTGTGGCCTGAAATTATTGCTTCCATCAACGAGGCGGGAATTACCGACCTGGAAATTTACCGTGTTTTCAATCGTCTTTTTATGATCATGGAGACAAATGAAGATTTTTCTTTTGAGCGAAAGAATGCAATGGATAATGCCAATCCTAAAGTGCAGGAATGGGAAGCGTTGATGTGGAAATACCAGCAGGCCCTTCCTGTAGCAAAACCCGGAGAAAAATGGATGTTAATGAATAAAATCTTTGATCTTAATAAATAACCAATGGCCATCACTACAATTGCAACAGCCCGGGCAGCAGGGGATAACGAAGGAAAACGTTATGTATTTCCTCTCATTTTAGTAACCGGTTTATTTCTCCTTTGGGGTCTTGCTTACGGACTGCTTGATGTTCTTAATAAGCATTTCCAGGAAACATTGCATATTGATAAAGCACGATCCACCTTGTTGCAAATGTCTTATTTCGGCGCTTATTTTTTGATTGCTTTGCCGGCGGGAATTTTCATGAACCACTTTGGATATAAAAAGGGGATTATTACCGGTTTGCTTTTGTACACAGCCGGTGCTTTTCTTTTTTATCCTGCGGCCCAAAATTTTAGTTTTAATTTCTTTTTAGCCGCGATGTTTATTCTTGCATCCGGGCTTGCTTTTCTTGAAACGGCTGCCAATCCTTATGTTACGGTGTTGGGTGATCCGAAAACTTCGGAATTCAGATTGAATCTTGCACAAAGTTTTAATGGCGTCGGTTCTTTTATTGGTCCTATCATTGCCGCGAATGTTTTTTTTACTTCGTCAACAGATATGTCATCGCAGTTGGATTCTGTAAAAATGGTTTACCTGGTTATAGGAGGAGTCGTTTTAACCGTAGCAGTTATTTTTTGGAGAACGCCTTTACCTGAAATAAAAGAAGACAACATGGTAAAGGATGTGCAGCAAATTAAGAAGCCATTATTTAAACACGCTCACTTTACAGGCGCAATTCTTGCGCAGTTTTTTTATGTGGCGGCGCAGGTAGGAATTGCAGCTTTGTTTTTAAATTATTGTACAGAAAATAATAAAGCGATCAGCAATGCCGACGGGGCCTACTTGCTTTCTGTGAGTTTATTGTTATTTACCATGGGCCGTTTTGTTGGAACCGCTTTAATGAAAAAATTTGCTCCCAATCGCTTATTGTTTTTTTTCGCTTTGATCAATATTCTTCTTTGCGTTATTGTAATTTTAAATAAGAGTTGGTTGTCAGTTTACTCTCTGATGACCATTTTCTTTTTTGAATCTATTATGTTTCCAACCATCTTTGCTTTAGGAGTGAAAGATTTGGGACATCATACAAAAAAGGCTTCTTCATTTATTATCATGTCAATAGTTGGAGGAGCTATCATGCCGTATGTAATGGGACTTATTGCCGAATCTTATTCCACTGCCATTTCATATTCGGTTCCGGTTTTGTGCTTTTTAGTAGTGGCATGGTATGGATGGAGTGGGTATAGAATTAAGAATTAAGAATTACGAATTACGGATGATGGATCCTCATAACAAATAAACTAATTAACGAATAAACCAATAATGTTTTCATTAAAAGATAAAAAAGCAGTTATAACCGGTGCTGGTAGCGGAATTGGGAAAGCGATGGCAATTCTCTTTGCTAATAATGAAGCCGAAGTTCATATCATTGAGTTGACAGATGAAAGCGCTCAATCAACGGTAAGCGAAATTAATTCATCCGATGGAAAAGTTTTTTCCTATGCATGTAACGTAGCGAATCAGAAGGAAGTGGTTGCCACTTTTGAGAAAATAGGCGCTCATGATATTTTAATTAATAACGCAGGCATTGCTCACATTGGAAAAGCGGATACCACTTCTGAAGAAGATTTTGACCGGGTAATAAGTGTAAATGTAAAAGGTGTTTATAATTGCCTTTACGCTTCTCTCCCGTTAATGAAAAAAAATGGTGGCGGAACTATAATAAACATGGCTTCTGTTGCGGCCTGGTGTGGTCTTGATGATCGCTTTGTTTATTCCACGGCCAAAGGCGCTGTTGCCGCGATGACTTTATCAGTAGCCAAAGATTATATTCATAATAATATAAGATGTAATTCTATTTCTCCGGGAAGGGTTCATACTCCTTTTGTGGATGGTTTTCTCAAAAAAAATTACCCTGGCAATGAAAAGGAAATGTTTGACAAATTATCCAAAACCCAACCCATTGGACGAATGGCAAAGCCGGAAGAAGTTGCCGCTTTAGCCCTATATTTATGTAGTGACGAGGCTTCATTTATTACAGGAACAGATTACCCGATTGATGGCGGATTCTTAACTTTAAATACTTAAATTATTGAAATGAAAAAATTGTTTATTTGTTTGTTTACTGTAATGATCATTACTAACAGTAATGCACAAACGTATTCTCCAACTCCGGCAAATCGGGAAGCGCGTAGCCAGTTCCAGGATGCTAAATTTGGATTATTTATTCATTGGGGCGTGTTCAGCATATTAGGTGATGCGGAATGGGTAATGCAGAATGAAAATATCCATGTAAAAGATTATACGCGGCTGATGCATTTTTTTAATCCTACCCAATTCAATGCGCATGACTGGGTAAGTATGGCAAAAAATGCAGGAATGAAATACATCACTTTAATTACGCGGCACCATGATGGATTTAGCATGTGGAACACCAAATATTCTGATTTCAATATCATGAATACGCCTTACCATAAAGATGTTGTAAAAATGATTGTGGATGAATGCCATAAACAACACATGAAAATATTCCTCTATTATTCTTTGCTAGATTGGAGAAGAAACGATTACTCATATTGGACAGGAAGAACAGGGCAGGGAACAGGCCGCACCGTGCATGGCGATTGGAACCATTATATAAAATTCATGGAAAATCAATTAACCGAACTTCTGACTAATTATGGTAAGATCGATGGTATTTGGTTTGACGGATATTGGGATCAGACAGCTCCCGAAGGCGCAAAAGACAGAACTCCCAAAGTGGATTGGCATTTACCGGAAATTTATGCGTTGATTCATAAACTTCAGCCAGCGTGTTTAATTGGCAACAATCATCACATGACTCCTTTTCCCGGTGAAGATTTTCAGATGTTTGAAAAGGATTTGCCTGGTCAGAATAAATCTGGCTTAAGTTTCCAAAAACCATCCGAACAACTTCCGTTGGAAACGTGTGAAACCATGAACAATTCCTGGGGATTTAATATTAAAGACGATAATTACAAATCAGTTCCTAAACTCATTCATTATATCGTAAATGCTGCAGGTCGAAATGGCAATTTTTTATTAAATGTCGGTCCTCAGCCTAATGGAATTATTCAACAGGAATTCAGGGATACATTGAAGGAGGTTGGGAAATGGATGGCTAAATATGGTGCGAGCATTTATGGAACCCGTGGCAATATTATGCCCGCGCAAGATTGGGGCGTGGTTACGTCAAAGAATAAAACTATTTATGTTCATCTTTTGGATCCGTCAAAATCATCCGTGGTAATTGAAGGTGTTCCTGAAAAAATTAAAAGTTGCATAGTAATGGGAACGGATCACAAAGTAAAATATAACCAGGACGATTCTCAGGTAACCCTTAACCTGGAAGGAGTTAGTAAAAACGACGTAGACACAATTATTCAAATTATATTGAAGTAAAAGCAAAAGGAAATTATGAAACTGATTCGATTTGGAGAAGCAGGAAAAGAAAAACCCGGACTGATTATTAATGATAAAAGATATGATGTATCATCGTTTATCAAAGATTATGACGAAGATTTTTTTGGAGGAGAAGGAATAACGCAACTGGAGAAAATTTCTTTCAATAGTTTACCGGAGGTTGATCTGACAGAAAGATTGGGTTGCCCGGTTAGTAAACCTTCAAAAATTATTTGTATTGGCCTCAATTATGCAAAACATGCAAAAGAAACCAATGCCAATGTTCCGAAAGAACCCATTCTTTTTTTTAAGGCCACTACCTCTGTTTCCGGCCCCGATGACGCTATTGTCATTCCTAAAAATTCGGTGAAAACTGATTGGGAAGTAGAACTGGCGGTAGTTATAGGCAAAAGAGCTTTATATGTGGAAGAGAATGAAGCAATGAATTACGTGGCCGGATATTGCCTGCATAACGATGTGAGTGAACGGGAGTTTCAGTTGGAACATGGCGGCCAGTGGGTAAAAGGAAAAAGCTGCGATACCTTTGCTCCACTCGGTCCATGGATCGCTACAAAAGATGAAATTAAAGATGTAAATAATTTGCGTTTATGGCTTACCGTTAATGGAAAAATAATGCAGGACGGAAACACAGATGATCTGACTTTCAAAATTCCTCACCTTGTTTCTTATATCAGCCGGTTTATGACGCTTTTGCCCGGTGATATTATTTCTACCGGTACTCCTGCAGGCGTTGGCCTTGGGTTTAATCCTCCTGTTTATTTAAAAGAAGGCGATATTGTTGAATTGGGAATTGATGGATTAGGTATTCAAAAACAGATTGTAAAAAATTGGTCTAAATAAGTTATCCATGATTGATGCTCATGTACATTTTTGGAAATACAATAAAATAAGAGATGCATGGATCACCAATGATATGAAAATCATTCAGCGCGATTTTCTGCCTGCTGATTTGCAACCAATAATTTTTGAAAATAATGTGGAGGGTGTAATTGCTGTGCAGGCTGATCAAAGTGAGAACGAAACCAATTTTTTGCTGTCGCTTGCCAATGAAAATCCTTTTATAAAAGGTATTGTTGGATGGGTAGATCTGCAAAATGAAAATATCGAAAATAGGTTGCTTTACTATTCTAAATTCCCGATAATAAAAGGTTTCAGGCATATTGCACAGGCAGAGCCGCCCGGCTTTTTGAAAAATAAAAAATTTCTGAACGGGGTACAGGTTTTGAAAAAATATGACTTTACCTATGATGTGCTTATTTACGAAACTCAATTGAAGGAAGCTGTTGAATTTGTGAATTACTTTCCGGCTCAAAAATTTATTATTGATCATGGTGCCAAACCGGCAATAAGGAATAAAAGCATAACAGAATGGAAAAAATGGATGACTGAAATATCAAAACGTAAAAACATTTTTTGCAAACTTTCAGGGTTGATTACGGAAGCGAAGTGGAATCAATGGGAAGAAAAAGATCTTTATCCATATCTTGATGTAATTTTTGAATCTTTTGGCACGGAGAGAATCGTATTTGGAAGTGACTGGCCGGTAATGCTACTCAGTGGTAATTATAAAAAATGGAAAGAATTGCTGGAAAATTATATGGCTGGTTTTTCGCCAGAAGAAAAAGAAAAAGTATTTAAGCAGAATGCGATTGATTTTTATAATCTAAACCCTCTAAACTTCTAACCCTCTAAACTACAAAAATGGATCTTCATCTAAATCAAAAAATAATTATCGTAACTGGTGGTGCTAAAGGAATAGGGGAAGGAATTGTGAAGGTGCTTGCTGCAGAAAATGCTGTGCCGGTCATCATAGGAAGAAACGAGGATGATAATTTAAAAATGCTTGCATCTATTGATAATAAAGGATTTCACGTTGTTGCAGAATTGACTAAACCGCTTGAATGTGAAAAGGCAATAAACCAGGTAATTGAAAAATTTAATCGTATTGATGGATTGGTAAATAATGCAGGAGTTAATGATGGAGTTGGTTTGGAGAAAGGAAATTATGAAGCATTCATCTCATCTTTACATAAAAATTTAATCCATTATTATTTAATGGCTCATCATTGTTTACCCTATTTAAAACAATCAAAAGGAGCCATTGTAAATATTGGTTCTAAAACTGCCGAAACAGGACAGGGAAATACTTCTGCTTATGCAGCATCAAATGGAGGAAGGAATGCGTTAACACGCGAATGGGCTGTTGAATTATTAAAGTATGGAATAAGGGTAAATGAAGTGATAGTGGCAGAATGTTATACTCCTTTGTATGAAAAGTGGATTAAGACATTTGATGATCCTGAAGAAAAATTGAAATCAATTACTGAAAAAATTCCCCTTGAAAAAAGAATGACAACACCTGTTGAAATTGCCAATATGGTAGCATTTCTTTTGTCTGACTGCTCGAGTCATACAACAGGGCAGTTGATTCATGTTGACGGAGGTTATGTTCACTTAGATCGCGCGATTTAATTAGTTTAAATTTTTAAAAATAATATTGATAATGAAAATTGAAATTTCAAAAACCAACCGCAAAAAATTTTTGATTTTATCTTTTTTGATAACTATTGTAAGTTTTTCAATGGCACAAACAACTATCCCGCTTTATAAAGAAGTTCCTAACAGCAAGCCTGATAAGGATTATGAGCAAAAATCTGATACAATGTCGTATGGTGTTATTCTGATCAGCAATGTAAGTGTACCCGATATTACTATTTTTAAACCGGAGCACCCCGATAAAAATAAACCAGCGGTTGTTATTTGTCCTGGTGGCGGCTATGCGGTTTTAGCTTATAATTTAGAAGGAACTGAAGTTGCAAAAATTTTGAATAGCTGGGGCGTTACAGCTGTTGTTTTAAAATACCGCTTGCCGAGTGACAAGATCATGAAAGATAAATCCATAGGCCCGTTGCAGGATGCGCAAAGAGCGCTGCAGTATGTAAGAGAGAACGCCGCCGAATTAAATGTGAACCCAAATATGATTGGGATAATGGGCTTTTCCGCCGGTGGCCATTTGGCATCAACTGCTTCAACACACTTTGATAAAGCTTATATTTCTAATCCGCTCAACACGTCTCTTCGTCCGGATTTTTCTATACTTGGGTATCCTGTTATCAGTTTTTCTGATTCATTAACGCACATGGGTAGCCGCAATAATTTGGTTGGTACAAACCCTACACAGGAAGTGATCCATAATTTTTCCAATGAGTTACAGGTGACCGAAAAAACGCCTCCCACATTTTTGGTTTTGGCAAGCGATGACAAGACCGTAAATCCTAAGAACAGCATTAATTATTATGAAGCTTTACTCAGAAATAAAGTTCCTGTTGAAATGCATATTTTCCAGAATGGAGGCCATGGTTTTGGAACGCATCTTCTTGCAAAAAATGATTGGATGGAAATTTTGAAACATTGGATGGAGCATAACGGGTATTTAGGCAACAAAGAATAAAGAAACAAAATAAAAAAGGAATAGTATGGGAAATATTAAATACCGTTGAGTATGTCAGTAAACAAGTAAATAAAAGGAATTTGTATCTTAAAATGAATGCACAGTGAATTTCTAACAGGCACCGTCCAATAAAAATATAAATCTAAAAACTATATTTCTTTCTTCTTTTTTAATTTTCATTTTTTAAACTTCAGTAATGAAAATAAAAGCTACCACACTTTTTAGAAATTTATTTGTCTTACTTTTTATTCTGCTTTGCCAGAAAGGTTTTGCCCAATACAAACCTACCTGGGAGTCGCTGGATACCCGCCCGGTGCCCAAGTGGTGGACCAATGCCAAGTTTGGGATATTTATTCACTGGGGTGTTTATTCAGTTCCCGGATATTCAAAAAAAGGAGATTATGCGGAGTGGTATGAAAATGGATTAAGAAATGGAGACTCTGCAAGAATAAAATATCAGAAAGAAAATTTTGGTGATCGTCATTATTATGATCTTGTAAATGATTTTCATGCAGAATTGTTTAACCCCGATGAGTGGGCAAAGCTTATAGAAAAATCAGGTGCAAGATATGTTGTATTGACTTCCAAGCATCACGATGGATTTTGTTTATGGCCCAGTAAAGAAGCAGACAGGGATTGGGGTTTTCCTTGGAACTCTGTAACAGCCGGTCCTCATAAAGATTTATTAGGCGAACTTTTTAAAGCTATCCGTAAAACATCTGTACATCCGGGATTGTATTATTCACTTTACGAATGGTACAATCCCTTGTGGGTAAGCGATAGAAAAAAATATGTTTCTGAGCACATGTGGCCACAGTTAAAAGAACTTATTAATAATTATAAGCCCGATGTTTTATGGACAGATGGAGATTGGGACGCTCCAGCATCTACATGGAAATCACAGGAATTTTTGGCCTGGCTTTACAATGAAAGCCCGGTGAAAAATTCAATAGTAACCTATGACCGGTGGGGGAGTGGAGTTCGTTTTCATCACGGTGAAGTATATACGCCGGAATACCAGCCTGATTTGGATTTTGAAGATCATCCCTGGGAAGAAAGCCGTGGAATGGGTGCAAGCTATGGATATAATAGAAATGAAGATGCCGGCGATTATAATTCTGCACAATCGTTGGTGTTGCAATTAATAGATAAGGTAAGCCGCGGCGGAAATTTTTTATTAGACATTGGCCCTGATGCTCATGGGAAAATTCCACCGATCATGCAGGAAAGATTATTACAGATTGGGGCCTGGATGAAGATCAACTCTGAGGCAATCTATAATACAGAGAGATGGAAAATATCTTCGCAATGGAGCGAAGGAAACAGGCATTATAAAGCAAAAAAAGAAGATAATGATCTGCTGCTGAAGATCACGGTTGATCCTGATCCCGGCTACGCTGTAAAAGAAATATTTTATACTTATAATCCAATAACCAATTCATTGTATGCTATTTTTCCAAAGTATCCGGCGGATAAAAAGTTAGACTTAAAAGGTATTCAATTACCTTCAGAAACTATCATCAAATTTTTGTCAACCCAAGAAAATCTTCAATGGCACCAGCAAGGAAATGACGTGATCGTTTCTTTACCCGATTATGATCCCAATAAAATGAAAGCGCCCTATGCGTATACCTTGAAAATTGAGAATTTTGGGAAATATGCACATAAGCCAAAGATGGTTGTTTCTTATCCTAACAATTCTTTATCGCCGGTAATCAGTTTTACAAAAAGTGAAAATCAGGAAGTGTATTATACTATTGATGGTAGTGAACCAACCAATAATTCAAATTTATATTCCAAACCTTTTTCTATCAATAAAACATCGGTAGTAAAAGCTGTTGCAGTTTTGCCAAATGCTTTGCCATCTGACGTTATAGGTGCTCAAGTTAAATTATATCATTGGATGAAAGGGGAAAAGGTAAAGAATATAAAGCCGGGAATTTCCTGGAAATATTATGAACCTGAAGGGGAAATTAGTTTGGAATCTATTCCAACTTCTCCTGTAAAAAAAGAAGGTGTAACAGATGTAATTTCTGAAAAAGTAAAACAACGGGAGGAAAAGTATGCTTTGCAATTTAATGGGTATATCAAAATAAGTAACCAAGGTGTTTATCATTTCTCTACGCTTTCTGATGATGGAAGTAAATTATTTATTGATGGTGAAGAAATAGTAAATAATGACGGCCCACATGGTGCGGAGGAAGCCTTTGGCAGTGCGGCTTTGGAACCAGGATTTCATAAAATAAAAGTGGTTTATTTTGATAGCGGTGGTGGCAATGAATTACAAGTTTTTTGGCAAAATGATAATGGAGATAAAAAACAGATTCCGGGGGATGTGCTGTTTCATTAATAGATATTGGCTATGAAAAATTCAGAATGTATCCTGGGCGCTTACTTGAAAGTATCATCAAACCATTCGGTTTACCAGTTAACCGTATACGACATTTATTATTTCCCAAATTTTTTTCTTAATAAACTCATAGCATCTTCCATTGAACTGCTTTCTTTTTCTTTTGGAGCAGAAGAATGGGGACGACTGCTATCTTTTTTCCACGTTGTAGATTGATTTTTTTCAGGTAATTCCTGTGTTTGTTTAATTGATAAAGCAATTCTTTTTCTGGACAGGTCAACTTCTACTACTTTCACCATTACTTTGTCATTCAATTTTAAAACTTCGCCGGGATCAGAAATGTATTTATGAGCAATTTCAGAAACATGTACCAATCCGTCCTGCTTTACACCAATGTCAACAAAAGCACCAAATCGTGTAAGATTGGTTACTTGTCCGGGTACAATCATTCCTGCTTTTACATCTTCAATTGAATAGATATTGGCAAACTCAAAAGCCTGCGCCTCCTTGCGTGGATCTATTCCGGGTTTCTTTAATTCTTTTAAAATATCCTGCAAAGTATGCAGTCCAGTATTTTCGTTTACGTATGACTGTGAGTTTATTTTATTGATTACATTTTCATTGCCGATTATTTCTTTTACTTTAATTCCTGCATCCCTGGCAATCTGTTCTACCACTTTATATGATTCAGGATGTACGCCGCTTTCATCTAATGGATTATCCCCGTTTTTAATTCGTAAAAAACCGGCACATTGTTCATAGGCTTTATCGCCCAGCCTTGCTACTTCTTTCAATTGTTGCCGGTTGATAAAGCGTCCTTTTTCTTTTCGATAGGCTACAATATTTTCTGCGATTGAAGGTCCGATACCACTTACATAACTCAATAAATATTTACCGGCTGTATTCAAATTTACACCTACTGCATTTACACAACTTACCACTGTATGGTCCAGTTTTTCTTTCAGCCTTACCTGGTTTACATCATGCTGATATTGCCCTACACCAATGCTTTTCGGATCTATTTTTACCAGTTCGGCCAGCGGATCCATTAACCTTCTTCCAATGCTCACTGCGCCACGAACGGTAATGTCCTGGTCGGGAAATTCTTCACGACCAATTTCTGATGCAGAATAAATAGAAGCGCCATCTTCATTCACTAAAAAAACGGGCAGGCCTGTATTTAATCCTTTTATAAATTGTTCGGTTTCTCTGCCGGCAGTTCCATCACCAATTGCAAATGCTTCTATACCAAATTCACTCACATAACTTTCAATCTTATGTTTTGCTTCATCCAGTTTATAATTTTTTTCATGCACAAAAATGACATCCGTTTTTTGTAAATCACCTTTCTCATCCAGCACAACTACTTTGCAACCTGTGCGATAGCCGGGATCGATAGCCAATATTTTTTTATTACCTAAAGGTGATGAAAGTAAAAGCTGGCGAAGGTTTTCAGCAAATACACTTATTGCTTCTTCATCAGCTTTTGTTTTTAAAGCCATCCTGAATTCGCTTTCAAGACTTGGCTGCAATAATCGCCGGTAGGCATCTTTAATTGCTTTTTTTACCTTCGCCGCCTCAGAAAAAAGAACCTTATTTACTATGAAAACCTATTCAGCGCCAGTTTCAGCAAAATT
>DAHXOZ010000320.1 GCA_027364635.1 bacterium
TCGCCTTTATTCAGATTTCCCGTTTTAGGAAATACCACCATTTTATTGTGATCAGTTCTGCCTGCCCAATGTTCGTCAAATTCCTGGCATTTGTTGCAAGTTCTATTGAAAAACTTTCAAGACCAAACAATATTAGCACTTTTTGCTTTATTTATTTCATTGTACGAATACAGCATTAATAGATGTTCTCTTTTTTACGTAATTATTTAATAATTTTACACGTAAATAAATATGACAATGAATACCAAACTTACTTTAAATATTGATAACGGTATAATTCAGGAGGCAAAACTTTATGCCAAAAGAAACAGAATCAGTGTTTCTAAACTGATTGAAAATTATCTTCATTCCTTAACAGGTAAAAGACCCGACAAACCTTCTGTAAGTCCACTTGTAGAAAGCCTTACAGGTGTTATTTCTCTTGAAAATGAAGACTACAAAAAAGAGTACGCCGATTATTTATCTAAAAAATATTCTTAATGGATAAGTTATTAGTTGATACAAACATTGTTTTAGACCTACTTTCCAAACGAAAAGATTTTTATGAGGAAGCGCAACAACTATTTACACTGGCAGACCATAAAGAAGTTAAACTTTATATTTCTTCACTCACAATAGCCAATACTCATTATCTGTTAGCAAGAGAAAAAACTTCTGCGGAGGCGATAAAAGTTTTAATAAAATTTAAGCTTCTTGTTTCAGTGTTGCCTATGAACGACAAAATTTTAGATCTGGCGCTTGCTTCTGATTTTAAAGATTTTGAAGATGCCATTCAATACCACACAGCCCTGGAAAACCACTTACATATCATTATAAGTCGAAACAAAAAGGATTTTAAGTATTCTGATATACCCGTTTTAACGGCAAAAGAATATTTGCATAAGGCAAAATGATTCCCATATTAACTTTCTGCCATAGTGTCGCAATTTTTTAATTTGTTATCTTTGCCGCCTTACGAAATAAAATTGAAAATGCCGGAAATAGCTCTTGACATTAAACATGATGAAAGCAGGCAGGGAGAAGCATTTGCGCCGAAACAAGTGGTCTCTAATTCGTTTTCAAAAAAGTTTTATATAGAAAGTTATGGATGTGCGATGAACTTTGCTGACAGTGAGGTAATTGCTTCCATTTTACAAAAAGAAAATTTTGAAATTACCGCTCAGTTTGAAGATGCGGACATGATATTTATCAATACCTGTTCTATCCGCGAAAAAGCGGAAGTGACTGTAAGAAGAAGGTTGACCGAATTCCGGAAAATGAAAAAACACAATCCGGGTTTGCTTGTCGGAGTGTTGGGTTGCATGGCAGAAAGGCTGAAGTCAAAATTTTTGGAAGAAGAAAAACTGGTCGATATTGTTGTTGGGCCTGACGCCTACCGCTCGCTGCCGTCATTAATTGAAGAAGCAGAAAGTGGGCAAAAAGGCGTAAATGTTTTATTAAGCCGCGAAGAAACATATGGCGATATTTCTCCAATCAGGTTAAACAGCAATGGAGTTACCGCTTTTGTAAGTATTATGCGTGGTTGCAATAACATGTGTTCTTTTTGCGTGGTGCCATTTACGCGTGGCCGCGAACGCAGCCGCGATGCCGATTCTGTGGTAGGAGAATGTACTGATCTCTTTGAACAGGGCTACCGCGAAGTAACTTTGTTGGGGCAAAACGTGGACAGCTATCAATGGATAAACAGCGCAGATAATTCTATCGTTTCTTTTGCAAAGCTGTTGGAAAAAGTAGCGCAAATTTCTCCATTGTTGAGGGTAAGATTTTCAACTTCTCATCCAAAAGATATTACGGATGAAGTGTTGTTTACCATGAAGAAATACGTCAACATTTGTAAATACATTCATCTTCCCGTTCAAAGTGGAAGTAGCAGGATTCTGCAAATGATGAACCGCACATACACAAGAGAATGGTACATTTCAAAAGTAAATAGAATACGGGAAATTCTTCCGGGATGCGGATTATCTACTGATTCTATCAGTGGTTTTTGCGGGGAAACAGAAGAAGACCATAAGGAAACTTTAAGCCTTTTTGAATATTGCGAATACGATCTTGCTTATATGTACTTTTATTCTGAAAGGCCGGGAACCCTTGCTGAAAGGCGGTTTAAAGATGATGTACCTTTGGAAGTAAAGAAAAGAAGACTGCAGGAAATCGTTGATTTGCATCGCACACATTCTTTAAAAAGCATGGAAAGAGATTTAGGTAAAACATTTAAAGTATTGATAGAAGGAAATTCCAGGAAAAGCGACGAACATTGGGCAGGCAGAACTGATCACAATAAAATGGTGGTATTTCCTAAAACGGGAAATCTGAATAAAGGCGA
>DAHXOZ010000321.1 GCA_027364635.1 bacterium
GCTGATGCCAATTTTATTTAAAATGCTGGCAAAAGCTTTGCTGATTTTTTGAGCTCTTTGATCAAAACTACCGGCACAACCTACATAAAACAAAATATCGGGAGTTTTACCTTCCGCCATCATTTCTGCCATGGTTGGAATATGCATGTTTTCTGATTTTTGCAGCTAAAATACAACAAACAAATTTGATTAGGTAAGTGCATCTTCGGTGCTTTAAACTTATTTTTGCTCCTTCTTAAAAATTGAAAATCGAATTGATTAATAAAATAAAAAATTGGGAGCAGTGGCCTTTCAAAGTTTTATATGCACCCATTGCTCCGGTTTGGGTTTGGTATATGATCCGATCGCGTGCCGTATGGTTTTTTACTCCAAGTAATCCCAAGCTTACTTTTGGCGGATTAGACGGAGAGCCGAAAAAGGAAATGCATGATCTTTTGCCTCCTGAATTTTGCCCTTCTTATTTTAACATAAAGCCTTCTGATCCCTTTACTGAAATCCAAAAAAAACTGGAATCTTCCGGAATAAAATACCCTTTGATCGTTAAGCCAGAAGTAGGAGGGCAGGGAATCCTATTCAGAAAGATTGAAAACGAAAAACATTTAAAAGAATATCATTCAAAGATTCCGGTAGAATATTTTATCCAGGAATTTATTGAATACCCGGTTGAAGTAAGTTTGTTTTATTACCGCTATCCAAATGAAAAAAAAGGAGCCATTACCGGCTTTCTTCAAAAAGTTCCGATGCGGGTTACCGGCGATGGTGTTCATAATTTGGGACAACTTTTGCTCCAAAATGTAAAGACAAAAAAAAGGCTTGCTGAATTAAAACTAAAGCACGAAATAAATTTTGAAAAAATAATTCCTGCCGGGGAAGTTTATATTTTAAGTTATGCCGGCAACCACAATCGTGGTGCTGATTTTTTTGACCTGGGCGCTGAAATAAATGATGACCTGGTAAATCTTTTAGATAAGATCAGCCTGGGAATAAACGACTTTTTTTACGGACGTTACGATATTATGTGCAATTCGATCGAAGAATTAAAGCAAGGAAAAAATTTCATGATCCTTGAATATAACGGTTGCGGAGCGGAGCCTAACCATTTTTATGATACGGGTTATACTTTGATCGGCGCGTGGAAGGAAATATTAAAACATTGGAAAATTCTTTTTGAGATCAGCCGTTATAACCATAAGCACGGCGTACCCTATTGGCCCTTGCTAAAAGGCCTGCGATTTAGACGTGAAACCAAAAAATATTATAATTTAATTAATAAAGTGGATAAGGAAATCTCATAAAAAATAAACATCTTGCTAAAAACTATATGAAAATGATGAAGACTCTTTTAACCTGTTTAATTTTTGTTTCTCTAAACACTATTGCTCAAAGTTATAGCCCTGTTGATTCTGCCAGTAAAGTTCATTTTGTTATCAAAAATTTTGGCATTAATACAGGTGGCGATTTTAGTGGATTGAAAGGTGATATAAATTTTTTGCCGAATGATCTTCCGGCTTCCAATTTTAATGTTTCTGTGGCTGCTTCTACTGTAAATACTGATAACAGTATGCGCGATAAAAGTTTGGTAAGTGATGAATATTTTGACGCTGCCAAATTTCCGCTGATTACGATTGTTTCCACTAAAATTGAAAAGACCAATAAAACCGGCGCCGGCTTTTATTATTTTACCGGAAATCTTACTATCAAGGGGGTTACCAAATCCATTGATTTTCCATTCCAGGCAAAGGAAGAAAACGACGGTTATTTATTTACCGGTAATTTTGAAATAAACCGCACTGATTTTGGTGTGGGTGAACAAAATATAGTTTTAAGCAACCAGGTTGCTGTTACGTTGTCTGTTTTTGCCAAAAAGAAATGATTCTATGCCATTAGTAAAAGTTTTTTTCTGGGGGTTGGTTGTAAGCTTTTTAGGTACGCTCCCTTTAGGAACTTTGAATGTGGCCGCTATGCAAATAAGCGTTCAGGAAAGTATTCAAAACGCTATTTTATTTTCACTGGGATCGTTATCGGTTGAGATGGTTTATGTACGCATCTCTTTGGTAGGAATCAATTGGGTGCGCAAACAAAAAAAGCTATTTCGCTGGATGGAATGGATCACCGTAGCGATTGTACTTGCTCTTGCCGTAGGAAGTTTTGTGGCTGCTATGCAACCCCATCATGCAAAAAATGTAATGCTTAATAATAACATCAACCGGTTTTTACTGGGTGCTATGTTAAGCGCTATCAGCCCGATGCAAATTCCCTTTTGGTTTGGCTGGAGCACGGTTCTTTTTACCAAAAATATTT
>DAHXOZ010000322.1 GCA_027364635.1 bacterium
GCAGAATAATATTTTCTTTCATTTTGCTTGAAATAATAGTTGGTGGCTTCGCGTCCACTCATCGGATATACAGACATTAAGGCCGCGCGATTGGCAGCAGACATATTTTGCCTGGCGATCTCCTCCTGGTCATCCGGTACTTTTACATTTGCAAAATCCCGCGCAAATTCCTGCCGGGTAGGATATTTTTTAATAATAGTAGCGGCAAGGTAAACCGTGTCCTTAACCATCAATTGTATAATGCTCTGCTGGTTTCCATCTAAATTTTTAGGAATAGTTACCAATTTAGGTTTATAACCCACGCTGGTAAATTCTATCTGATCGCCTTTTAAAACAACGATTGAAAAAACTCCCTGGTCGCTCGTCATGGTTCCCTGGTTGCGGCCTTTCACCATCACACTCACAGCAGGCAGCCCCTGAAGGCTGTCAGCAGACATTACCACTCCATACAATTGCACTACCGAATCCGCGTAATTCTCAAATTGCGCTTTTACCTTAACGGAAAAAGCAAACAAGAATAAAATAAAATATAGTACGACTTTTTTCATATGTGAAGGGTAAAATTCGGAAATTCTTTGCAGAAAGTTCCGGTTACAGTAAACAAAGTAAGGTTATCAATGGTTAAATTTGCAACCACTAATTCTTTTTAACAAAAAATTGAACCATGACTGAAAGTGATATCCTGAAAGCCCTGAGCACTGTAGAAGAACCCGATTTTAAAAAAGATCTAGTAACCTTAAATATGGTGAAGGATATTAAAATTAAGAATAACAAAGTTTCGTTTACCGTAATTCTTACTACTCCTGCCTGCCCACTGAAAGATTTGATAAAAGTAAGGTGCGAAAAAGCCATTCATTCTATGGTGGATGAAGAAGCAAAAATTGAAATTAATTTTACCAGCAATACCTCTTCTTTAAGAACAGACAAGAAAGATGTCTTGAAAGATGTGAAAAATATTATTGCCGTTGTGAGTGGAAAAGGCGGCGTAGGAAAAAGTACTGTTTCGGCTAACCTTGCGCTGGCGCTTGCTGCCAGCGGTGCAAAAGTAGGTTTGATGGATGCAGATATTTATGGACCAAGCGTTCACATCATGTTTGGAATACGGGGCGAAAGGCCGCAAATGAAAGATGTAGACGGAAAGGGAAAAATTGTTCCGATAGAACGTTATGGAATAAAAGTAATGAGCATTGGTTTGTTGGTAGATGAAAAACAAGCGGTAGTTTGGCGCGGCCCTATGGTGAGCAGTGCCATCAGGCAATTTGTGACAGATGTCGATTGGGGCGAGCTGGACTATCTTGTTATAGATATGCCGCCGGGCACCGGAGATATTCATCTTACGATTGTTCAAACTGTTCCTGTTACAGGCGCCATCGTGGTTACCACACCACAGTTAGTTGCACTTGCCGATGCCAAAAAAGGAATTACCATGTTCAACCAGGGAGGATTAAAAGTGCCTGTAATCGGTTTGGTAGAAAATATGAGTTATTTCACACCTGCCGAATTACCCGAAAATAAATATTACATTTTTGGGAAAGAAGGCGGCAGAAAACTGGCAGAAGAATTTGATATTACTTTCCTTGGCGAAATTCCTTTGGTACAATCCATTCGTGAAGGCGGCGATATAGGAATTCCTGTAATGATTGGTGATGATGAAATTTCAAAACAAGCATTTACAGAATTCGGTGATAATGCCGTAAGAGCTATTTCTATGAGAAATGCTCAATTGCCGGCAACAGAGGTGAGTGAGATTTTGGAAAAAGTGTAAATTGAATTTCTGCTGCAATTTTTAAGCCATTGATCATGAGAACAGTGGCTCTTAATAACTTATCAATACATCATCCGGGAAGAGAAAAGGATCCCTAAGAAAAACTATCTTTCTCTATAAGAAATGCTGAATTGCCGGCAACAGAAGTGAGTTATATTTTGGAATAGGCCCGGATAGAAGATAATGATCTAATTACTTTATAAATTTTAATGAATACAGGTTTTATTTAGAAACAATAATCATAGCTAAGCCTGCAATGTATAATAGCAGCATGATGTTCAATAAAGATTTAGTCCCCTTTGGTGCCTTGTCAAATTCTTTCCAGACATAAATGCCCCAAAGCGCTGCTACAACAGTGGCTCCCTGGCCAAGTCCATAAGAAATAGCAGGACCCGCTTTGCCGGAAGCAATGATGCTTAATGACATACCTACACTCCAAATGCCGCCTCCAAGAATACCAATTAAATGGTCTTTTGTTTTGCCTTTAAAATAATCGGAAAACGAAACCG
>DAHXOZ010000323.1 GCA_027364635.1 bacterium
AACAAAAATACTTCGGCCTGTTGCTAAAAGCATTATGTACGGAGAACCTTGCAGCACGGTTCCTATCTATAAAAAGAGGTAGGCATATGTTTGACGGCATCAAGCCGGACGCCATCAAAATTTCTTTGGTACCAAAACCATTTTCCCCAATTGATAAGGTGTTTTTTTACGGCCGGGTTTCTGAAATCAATATCATTGTACATAAGATAATCATAATTACCTTTTTCATCTGTTATCAAATCCTGCCATGAATCACCATAGCCATTTAAGATTTTAAAAATGGCTTTTTCCCCGGTATCATGCGCATAATCAACGCCTGTAAAACACATATAATCCCATTCAAAATCTGAGTATTTTTTATTCCTTCCGGGAAAGGTAAATTTTGTGTAAGCATCAATTTCCATTGGTTCAGAAATAGCTTTGGTTCGGTCGTCCGGATCTACTTTTATCACTTTTATCTTTTCGTGTTCATCGCCACCAGCCTTATGATTTAAAACAATATCAGCAATTACCCGCATACCATTTTCATGAACAGCATCAATTGCTTCAAGGTATTCCTGCCTGGTTCCGTATTTTGTTCTTACGGATCCTTTCTGATCAAATTCACCCAGGTCATAAAGATCATACGGGTTATATCCTTCGCTATAGCCGCCATTTGAACCTTTATAGGCCGGAGGAAACCAAATGCTCGTGAATCCAATCTCTTTCAATTTGGGTGCTTCCGATTTTATTTGTTTCCATAAATTTCCATCATTGGGCATATACCAATGGAAATATTGTAACATGGTCCCGTGGGGCATTTGTTTTTTTTAATACTTGTCAAAAGGCGTACCGAAGTATTTTTTAGAAAAAGGTAGTGATTGCTAAACGGCTTCTGTTTCAAATACAGGCTCAAAATCTTTCGATGAAAATTCTGTCGGAAACTTATTTTCTAATAAAACTGTTGCTGCTATTTTCCCCAGAGCATCACTACTCATGGCTGCATAACCATTTCCGCCAGCCGCAACAAATAATCCTTTTTCTATAGGACCTATGTAAGGTTTGCCATGTTTGGTATAGCAAACGATACATCTTTTTTCATGTATTTCTTCAATTGAAAGAGAAGGCAGAAGCGATTTTAAAGCTTTTTCCAATACGGGCCTGTTATCGTTTTTATGGCCGTTTTTAAACCACTCCTGTATCTCAGGTAAGCTCTTGAAATAAATATCATTTGGTAGGTTAGCGCCCATTTTCAAATAAAAGTTTCCATCAGGATACTTCAATGGACGAATCAAATAAATATCCTGGATTTCAGGCTCATTGATTTTGTATAAAAGCGGAGGCAGAGAGGAAAGACGGTGTGCTTCCTGCTCATTTACTTTTACCCAAATAGTGGTTTCGCTTTTTACTTTTAAAACCAGTTTATTTTTTAAAAGATTTAGAAAATTGACAAAAGAACCGGGCGCTAATAAAACTTTTTTTGCATAAAAAATTTCATCATCTATGCAAGTTATTTTTATTGCATCATTTTGATAGATGATCTCTTTAATGGTATTATTAAAAACCTCACCACCATTTTTTTTGAAAACTTCTAATTGTGCTTTTATTAAAAGCCGAGGGTTGATATGTCCTGATGGAGAAGTTTCGTAAATTCCCTTTGCTGAGCCCGGAAAATGAAAATATGAATTAAAGGTTTTTAGTTGGTCACTATTTTCAAATATCTGATAATTAACATCAAATTTTTTTGCTTCTTCCGAAAAATGGTCCAAATCAAAATCAGTTGCGTCTGGGGTTACCAGCAGGCAACCCTCTTTCGTATGGTAATTGATTTTACTTTCATTTTCCAACAGCGAATGCTGAAGGGCAGACTGAAGATTTAGCAAAGTTTCTACTGAATCTTTTCCTACGATTCTTTGAATTCGTGCACGATCATAATGACTGGCAAATACAATTTGTTGTTGCAATGCCGTTGTTTCATCTGGACCGATTATAGCCACATTTTTTTGTGAGCGACTTATATATTTTGCTGCCGCAGAACCGATCAATCCTCTTCCGATAATTATGCTTTCGTAAATCATTCACTAATTTACTTCTTTATTTTGTTCAATCATTCAATCATTTTATTTTACTTCTTTGTTCGCTATCATTTAACTAATTCATTCATCTACAATTATTTTTAAACAAGGTAAATGTCTTAAAAACTCTTTTATAACCTGAGTTCGGGTTAAGCTGCGATTAATTTTGGTTGATTTAATTGAGCAATAAGGGTAGGATTAGTTTCTTCAAT
>DAHXOZ010000324.1 GCA_027364635.1 bacterium
CCTAAATATAAAGTAGCAGTAAGTGCATAAGCGTAGGGCAGTAAAACAATAAGTTTTTGTAAAAGCGTTTGTGCTTTGCTGTTATTATCACTTTTTAAGGAAAAAATTACTGTATAAATAAGGCAATAACCCGAAAAGAATCCGAATAGTTCAAGCTTTTGAATGTAGATAATTATATCATTTCCCATGATTAATTTTTGTCTTTATTCGTTGGTTTACTATGGAACGATAAGAAGGATTTTGTAAGGTATAAAAAAGTACGTATAATTTTAATACGTACTTTTTCTAAACTCATAAGAAAACTATTTATTCTTTTAAGTTAACACTTCTGCTTTTTAATTAAGCGGTTTTTCTATAGCAGTTTTTTTACCAATTTTACCAATTTTAACCAGGTTGAAAACAAGATAGAGCAGGGTACCCCAAACACCAATCACAATTCCGTAAACAGTGAACAACAACCAAAAAGGAGTTCTGAAGCGGGTAGACCATAAGGTGCGTTGTTTAAAGAAACTTCTGTCAATTTCTGTGCGAACCCCCCATGGTACTGTTTCTTCAAATCTTAAATTACCCACCACATCATTATCTTCTACTTTTGCTGCAAGTATATAATTGCCTTTTTCATCGCCCGGCAAGCTATCCTTTTTCAATTCTGCAGTTGCAGTACCTGTAGAATCAGTAGTATAAGTAGGTTCATCGCCTGCAGGAAGAATACTATTCATCCTTTTTACACCTATGGTTATTTCCACATCAGGAACCGGTACCCATTGGTTCTTTTCATTCAGCTTCATTACAGATGCAGTAATGTTTTTCACGCCATCTACAGTTGTTGTATCCAGGCTGATCTTTGCCTTATTGATGGTGTAATCAGAAAGCACTTCTTCGTCTCCTTCCTTTACTACAAAAGTATGTTGGGGGGAAGCATTCCATTGGGTAGCCAATGAAGGCGGAAGTACAGCTTTTGCAAGCCCCTGCTCATTGGTTTGTACTTTTCCGATCAGGTTATTTTGCGTACTGCTGTCAAGGTAAATTTCATATGTTTTATTTTCCTGGGGAGTGAATACTCTTCCCAGTTTTGACTGGCTTTTTAAAAGCAGGTATTGCATACTGTTATTTACATTAAAATAACGTAGTGTTACAACGCTTACCGGTTTTACTGAATCATTCTGTGCCACTGCTTTATGGCTCATTGCCATAAACACGAATAAAACCAGCAGTACGCAAAATAACCTGATCGGAAAAGTACAAACCAATGAGCAGGGGCTTGCAAAAGCTGTACTTCCGCCTTCATTGGCTACCCAATGGAATGCTTCCCCCCAACATACTTTTGTAGTAAAGGAAGGAGACGAAGAAGTGCTTTCTGATTACACCATCAATAAGGCAAAGATCAGCCTGGATACAACAACTGTAGATGGCGTGAAAAACATTACTGCATCTGTAATGAAGCTGAATGAAAAGAACCAATGGGTACCGGTTCCTGATGTGGAAATAACCATAGGTGTAAAAAGGATGAATAGTATTCTTCCTGCAGGCGATGAACCTACTTATACTACTGATTCTACAGGTACTGCAACTGCAGAATTGAAAAAGGATAGCTTGCCGGGCGATGAAAAAGGCAATTATATACTTGCAGCAAAAGTAGAAGATAATGATGTGGTGGGTAATTTAAGATTTGAAGAAACAGTACCATGGGGGGTTCGCACAGAAATTGACAGAAGTTTCTTTAAACAACGCACCTTATGGTCTACCCGCTTCAGAACTCCTTTTTGGTTGTTGTTCACTGTTTACGGAATTGTGATTGGTGTTTGGGGTACCCTGCTCTATCTTGTTTTCAACCTGGTTAAAATTGGTAAAATTGGTAAAAAAACTGCTATAGAAAAACCGCTTAATTAAAAAGCAGAAGTGTTAACTTAAAAGAATAAATAGTTTTCTTATGAGTTTAGAAAAAGTACGTATTAAAATTATACGTACTTTTTTATACCTTACAAAATCCTTCTTGTCGTTCCATAGTAAACCAACGAATAAAGACAAAAATTAATCATGGGAAATGATATAATTATCTACATTCAAAAGCTTGAACTATTCGGATTCTTTTCGGGTTATTGCCTTATTTATACAGTAATTTTTTCCTTAAAAAGTGATAATAACAGCAAAGCACAAACGCTTTTACAAAAACTTATTGTTTTACTGCCCTACGCTTATGCACTTACTGCTACTTTATATTTAGG
>DAHXOZ010000325.1 GCA_027364635.1 bacterium
CCATCGTCAAATCAGCTCTAACTCAATATTGACAATACTTTCAAAGAACTTTTTATTATAACATCAAAACGCTAGTGAAAAAAAGTCAATTTTCATTTGGAAATATAAGCATGAAGCTGATTTATTAATTTTTCAAAAGTTGATCAGATTTTTTACATCAATGTTATTCTGTGATCGAAATAAATGGTTCTTTTATTGACAATTTTCACTTTTCGCATTTCTTTATGAAGCGGGTTTATAACAAAATTGCTTTCCTCAGGCATCAACACACTTGGAACCTCAAGAAGCAATTCTTTATTGTGGCGGAGAAATTGATCCCCCAGTTTTTTTGTAAAAGGCCTGGTATCAGGTGCATCCCAGCCTGACGGTAAATTGCTGGCAAAAACTTTTTGAGCAATTTGATTGTCCGGAACAGAAAGTGTAATAAGATTATAAACTTTTACGGTAAGCATTTTTGCCGGTGTGTGGGCCAGGGTCTCTAATAACGCCAAAGACCTGGATGATGAGGTATAAAGCGCAAAATATCCTTCACTATTCCAACGTCCACCAAAAAGCCGTGATCCGTTTCCTGAAAGATCATCAGTAAATTTTTCTTGAGTTATACGGAATAGTTCCATTTACAAAAACAGGAATTTTACGAATAAACACCTTGTTCCAAACGACCTAATAATTTAGTAACCATTTGAATCCCGAATGAAGTATCTAAAAATTCCAGTGGAGTTTTATTGCCAAGAGCAACAAGGGGACTTTGCAGCCATTCAGTAAATGATTCTTTATCGCCAATTACCTCAATACCCCTTTGGGCAAATGCTGCCAGTTCCAAAACTTTTTCAGTTTTTAGGGTATCGAGAAGTTCATCATTATCTTTTCGTTGAATATTGCGATAGGAAGAATGTAAAAGCCCGCTTAATATTTCCATCGTAATTCCAAGATAATTTGCGAGCGATTTTAAAGTAGATTTTTTAATGCCGGTGCGGGAAAGATCTATCAAATCAAAGTCTCCTCTCAAAGATTTTTTTAAAGCTTTATTTCCTCCTAAGATCACTCTTAAAGTTTCATATTGAACAATTGCTTCTTCGGCAACAGTTGGTGGGTCTTCTACTATTACAGAAGGCTTTATTTTTTTTGATTGGCTCATTTTTTTTCTTTTCCAAATTTACGACATTTTGTTAAAAAAAATTCCATTTTGTCTTAATTAATTATTTTTTAAAAACAACCCCCTTTTTCCAAGCCACAGAAGTGAGTTGATAATTAACTCATCTTCCCATTTGCTTGAAAAAGTAGAAGATAATGTTCTGCTGGTTGTATCATATTTATGCTCGTAATCCATATCGTTATGCCCCATATTAAAATAGATCATTTTATATTTTTTATTCGTCCATACTACAGGGTAATAACCGCTATGCCATATTTCGCTTTGCTTTGGGCCTGTGCCTAACGGAAAGCTGCTGGAATCAATAGATACAAGAATATCAATGTCAGGATTTTTTCTTAAATCATGTTGCCACCGGTACCATTCGTTAGGCGCAGATTTGAAAGTGTGAGGTAAATTTTTTGTTGCCGGATGATTGGGATCTTCCACACGCAAAATTGCCGAAGTTGGCCTCCAGGTATTGCTCACATAAGAGCCGGAACCCAAAAACTGATTATGATACCAATCCCAGTTCATCGGGAAATCAGAAGGAGTTAATGCAAAAGCTGAAAAATGAAATCCCATCCAGGCACCACCATGTTCCATATATTTTTTAAATGCCAATCTTTGTAAAGAATCTTCCGGCCGCGTATCTAAAAAAATTACCACCTGGTAATGTGAAAGGAACCCTGCATTAAGATTGTTCCAGTTGTTGGAGGAGTCATAGGTAAAATGATATTTCTTTCCCATTTTCAAAAACCATTTATTCGCCTCATGTACAAAGCTGATATGTGCCAGGTCGTTCTTTGCGGTAAAGAAAGCAATTATGCTAAACTTACCTCGATGAATTTGCGCATTAAGGTTAGCTGCAAAAAGCAAACACAGCAATAGGACAATACATAATTTTGAAATTTTACAGGAAGTAAACATCATCTCTAAAAATAAGCATTGAAAATATTGTAAAAGGATTTTTTATTGGCTCAATACAGAAAGAAAATCTTGTACAGGGTAGTAAACGAACTTTTATTTAACATTTCTATTTCCGTTAACCGGTT
>DAHXOZ010000326.1 GCA_027364635.1 bacterium
GCCAGGAAGTAATAAAAAAATCCATTCACACTTATATTTAAATATGTTATGCAAACTTTAAACAAACTAACCAACGAATGCTGTGGTACCGTCGGGTTGAAGTTGCATACCATTTGATAAAGCAAAATCATAACTCCATTTGGTGGTTCCTGCCTGTATGCCACCCTCTGCTTCAACCCCAAAGTCTGAAGTTCCAGGAATACCTTCAGGATCTGAGGCAAATTTATTGATCCATCCGGCAGCCTCTCGTTTGTTGTAAGAGCCGAAGGGCAATACCAAATATCCTCCACGAAGTATTAAACCAGGTGTTGCATAAAAAGAAGCAACCGCCCAGTTAACTCCTAAGCCACCTGAAGTAAAAGATGGTTCAAATTCCATCAGAAATTTGTTACCATGTCTCCAAAGAAACATAGGACTGAATTCGAAATGATCAGCATCACCAATGCTATTAGTTTTGGAAACACTGGATGAGCCATTGTAAGTAACGGTTGTTTTGTTACTTACATAACCAAAGGTTAATAAACCAACCGCCATTAAATGTGATTCTCTCGGTTTGATGTAATTAGCTTGCTGTTCCAGCGTATTTACTCTGTCTAATAGTGAGGAATCAACTACAGTGGTAGTTTCCTGGGCTTTGGTAACGATTGAGATTAGCGCGAATACGCAAATTGCCAGTATTCGTTTGGTTAGTTTGTTTAAAGTTTGCATAACATATTTAAATATAAGTGTGAATGGATTTTTTTATTACTTCCTGGCAAGGGTTCTTATATAGTCAATCACTGCCCATCTCTGGTCAGGATGTAGTACTGCTTTAAAAGGAGGCATTGCAGTGCCTGTATGCCCTTCTGAAATTTTATAAAATAAAGTGCCGTCTGATTCTGCCTGTACTGCTGCTGAAGTATGATCTGCAGGTTTAGGATGCAAAGAGGCGGCTGCCGGTCCATCTCCTTTTCCGTTTTTACCATGGCAGGGTGCACAATAAGACTGGTATAAAACCTTGCCATTTTTTATAGTGCTTGAATTGCTAGGTTCAGGATTTTTAAGATCTGCTGCTGCTTTTGGAACCGGCCACGAACCGGATTGGGCGAATGTAATATTACTGCTTATTACTAAAACGGCAGCAATAGCAATTGTTTTAAAAACGTTTTTCTTTTTCATTTTTTTATTTAGGTTTATAGTATTGTGGAATAGGTTAAAAAATCTTTGATCATAAAATTTTTATCTTCTTGCATCATTTGGCGTGCCACATTTTTAATATTTTTCTAATTGTACTAATTGTTTTTATATTATTTGTTACACCAATTAAAGTTGCAACATCTAATTATTTCACAAAGCTAAGCAGGAGCTCTTAATTAAAAATGATGCGAATCAGAGTGAAAAATGATTAAAATCATTATCTCTTTCAATGAATTGGAAGAATGTGAACTGTTTTATGACCGTATCTTATCAAGCAGATTGTTCAAAATTTTGATTTCTTCATTATCAAGATTACAAAGAAATCTATCCATTTCTTTACTTCTTTTTTCAATAGAACTCAAAAGCTGTATTCCTTTTTGGGTAATGATAACATCTACTCTTCTGCGATCTTCAGCGTTTAATTTACGTTGTACTAATCCTTTCTTTCGTAGCCCTTCTACTACTCTCGAGGCATCTGAAGCTTTATCGAGCATCCGGAACTGAATATGTTTTACGGTAATTGCATGCGGGTATTGTCCCTTAACCCACCTTGCAGCAAAAGCACGTTCAAACGTTAAAATTTAAATTTTTTTCCAGAAAAACGAAGGCTATATTTTCAATATAGGTGTGGGAGGGTACGTACAACTAAAATCCATTTGAGCTGTAAGCCGTTTATTTGATTTGTAGTACACAAGGGGTGTTCATATTTGAAGATGGTTTACCACCTTTGAATCTTGTATTTCAAAAGTACCATACGCAAACATCCTGAAACAGGAAAACTCAGTGGTTACTACCGTTTGGTAGAAAGTTACCGCAATAGCGATAACAGAATTTGCCACCGCACGATTTTAAACATTGGTTTCATGGAAGATGCCATCCCGGAGCAATTGAATAAAATCCAAAAACAGTTAAACGAAAAATATGAGCATGGACAATCCCTGTTTGAACCCGAAGAAGATCCTGTTGTAAAAAAATATGTAGAACAATTATGGCAGCGCATAATTGC
>DAHXOZ010000327.1 GCA_027364635.1 bacterium
AAAAGTAATAAATGAGCCTACCGGCTTATACTCTGAAATAAAAACTGCTGATGAAACATTTTCTACACTGCATCTTTCAACTTCTCCAACGGTTACGGTTACACGAAATATAGTGAATGTAATCGGCATTAGTTACGGAAATAATGCAAGCATCATACATGAAAGCTGGAAATTTCTTGTAACTGATACCGGGATAGAATTTACCGTTACCCGAAACTGTCCCAAATCATTTGAAGCGGAATCCGTTTCTTTCCCTGCAATTGAATTTAAAAACATCAATACCTGGGAAGGTGCCTTCCAGGGATTTGGAGGCATCGCCTGGTTTTATCTGTTTAATGAAAAACTTTGTACCTATGGCGATCATACCAACGAGGCCTCTTTCTGGAACAGTAAAGCCAATAACGGTCTGAACATTTCAGTAGATGCTCCGGGTGAGCAAGTGGCGATGAAATATACCCGCACCAATGACGATAAGCTGGCATATAGCATAGCTGTTTCCCAAAAAGAAATGGTACCCCGTTATGATTCAGGAACCCACAGACGCCGTTTCATCCGAAAGAAAACGGATGTTTGGGCCCCCTTTAAATTATCAGCCGGAACTACCACGCAGCGTATCAATTTTTCTTTTTTTGACTATGCAAAAACCTACGGACGTGGAGAATTTAAAGGCGTTAATGGCAAACAGGTAACCGCTGTTTTAAATACCATTGCCCGCATGGGAGTTATAGATGCCAGGCACTTTGGCGGCAATAGCTGGCATACTCCTTACGGCCCCATTTGCCTGCATGAGCAATACATTGCGCAACTGGGCCTCGGCATTAACGATCCCCGGTATTTAAAAGGTTATCAGCAATGCCTGGATTTTTACCGTGACAATGCCATTAAACCAAACGGAAGGGTTTGGCCAAGATGGGCTTACACCAATGAAGATGCGATGCCCGGCCAATTTACCGATAAAGGTTTTTATGAAGCACGATGGGGTTACCTGATGGACTCTAACCCGGATTTTGTTACCAATGTATCTGAATTATACGACCAGACTGGTGATAAAACATGGGTGAAAACTCAACAACTGGCTTGCGAAAGAGCTTTGCAATACCTGTTGAACAGAGATTCCAATGGGAACCATCTTGTAGAAATGATGAATGACAATCATACTGAAAAAAGAAGCAGCGACTGGATAGACATTATCTGGGCCTCTTATGAAAATGCTTTTGTAAATGCCAAACTGTACCATGCATTGAAATTATGGTCAGGGATTGAGCAACAGTTAGGCAACACAAAAAAAGCCTCCTACTATGCCGACTATGCAGCCAAACTCAAAATAAGTTTCAACAAAAGCACTCGCAACGGCGGTTTTTGGGATGAAGAAAAAGGATACTATGATTACTGGCGTGATAAAGATCAATCCATACATGGTGACAACCTCGTTACCCCGGTAAATTTTATGGCAATTGCTTACGGAATTTGTGATGATACAACCCGCCGGAATTCAATTTTAGACAAGATAGAAATGGAGATGCAAAAGGAACATTTATTTTTTTGGCCCATCAGCATGTTTCCCTACAAAACTGATGAAGGTTTAGCCTACCAATTCCCATTTCCCTATTATGAAAATGGCGATATATTTTTATCTTGGGGCAGTGTGGGCGTAGCAGCTTATGCTTCTTATAAACCCGGGCTCGCTTTACATTATGTAAAAAATATTTTGCGACAGGATAGCATCGATGGTCTTGCATTTCAACGATATTCACGGAAGACACAGGAAGGCCAGGGTGATGATATTCTTTCCGGTAACAGCCTTGCTGTAGTTGGGTTGTACCAGGCAATTTATGGAATCAATCCTTTATACAACAGGTTTTACCTTGATCCGCATATTACCAAGGAAATATCAGGTTCAAGATTAAACTACAATTACAGGGGACAACGTTTAACTATCGCGCTTGATACCAACTTATATTCCATCTCTAACCAACAATTCACGGTTGGTGCAAAAAGTAATTTTGGTTTTTTCTCAACAGGTAATTCAGTGAAGTATTTTAATAAAGACAATCCTTCTTTCTTTATAAAAGCGGAATCCCGATGCGTAGGTTCGTTTCCCTATCTCATTGTTTTGGTTCCAAAAGAATTTTTATCTCTTTTGGCCTCATGTTTTGATCAAATATTAAACTCCCAT
>DAHXOZ010000328.1 GCA_027364635.1 bacterium
AAGAAACATGGCGAATGTAATGTAAGCAACAGTTTGAATAAAGATGTAGCCAACGTTTTCAATTCCTACCAACGGTCTTGACCCGGTCGGAATAGCCGAAATAAGAGAACTGATGAAAAAATTATACCGCGAAGGAAAAACCATTATAATGGCCAGCCATCTTTTAGATGAAGTGGAAAAAGTTTGCACCGATGTAGCTATTTTAAAAAGAGGCGAACTGATCGTTTCAGGGAAAGTGAACGAAATTTTATCGAATGAAGATATGGTGGAAGTGGCCGCTAAAGATCATTCAAAATTAGTTTCGGTTTTAAATATGCTGCCGGAAAAAACAAGAATGATCGATGAGAATAACGTTGTAAAAGTATTTTTCCCCGTTGGCAAAGCCGACCTTTCTGCCGTAAACGGTTATTGTTTTAATAACGGCGTCGTTTTAAATCATCTTACACTTAAAAAACAAAGCCTGGAAGCAAGGTTCTTTGAACTGACCAATAATTAAAACTTATGTTACATCTGCTAAAAATAGAATGGCTTAAAGTAAAAAATTACAAAGCATTCTGGATATTTATTATCCTTTACCTCTTTGCAATTCTTGGAATTAATTATATCGGTTTTTATATAAATGAAATAACGGTTGAAAGCATGCCGGCCAGCCAGGTAATGCTTGGAACGCCTTACGCTTTTCCGAAAGTATGGCAAACAGTTGGCTTTATGAGTAGCTGGCTTTTGTATTTTCCGGGGATACTTTTTATCATGCTACTTACCAATGAATTTAATTTTAAAACGCACCGCCAGAATATTATTGATGGCTGGACAAGAAAAGATTTTGTTACGGTAAAATTTGTTTTTGCACTGTTATTTTCAGCGGCTGCTACTATTTTTATTTTTTTGGTTGCATTATTATTTGGATTAATCACCACCGGCTCCCATTTCTCTTTTGCAGGAATTGAAAACGTTGGCTACATCTTTATTCAAACTGTTGCTTACATTACATTCGCCATGTTTCTTGCCATTATTTTCAGGAAAAGCGGCGCTGCTATTGCTGTGTTTTTTTTATACGGATTGATTTTTGAATGGCTCATCACGTTGTTGATCAATTTAAAATTTGAATTAAGCCCCTTCGGATATTTTTTACCGTTGCAAGTGACGGATGTGATGTTGCCGATCCCGTTTGGCAACAAAGTGATTTATAAAGATGCGCCTGATGTATGGATCATGGTATTGGCAAGTGTCGTCTATATTGCCGGCTATTATTTCTTTGCATTGAAAAAATTTACAAAAGAAGATTTGTAGATAGTAAACCAACAAAAAAATCAGATTCTTATTTTGAAGGGTTGGCAACCAATTCATCAATTGCTGAGTCAATGGAAGGATATAAAAAAGTAAACCCGGTAGTTTTTATTTTTTTATCACTAACGGTAGCGCTTTTTAAAATTTCAATACTTCGTTTTCCGAAGATCAATTTTAAGATAAACCCCGGTACGTAAACCGGGATAAAAAATTTGTTACGCATTTTTTGCCCCAACGTTAGGATGAGGTCTTTTTGAGTAACAGGTTTAGGAGCTACCGCGTTATAGCTTCCGTGTAAATAACCGTTTTCAATTGCTTCAGCATACATCCGGCAAAGGTCATCAATATGGATCCAGCTTACAACCTGTTTACCATTGCCCAAAATTGGTGCAACACCAAAATTTAAAGGAGTTTTGTATTCTTTAAACGCGCCGCCTTCGTTAGTCAATACAATTCCGGTTCTCAATTTAACGAGGCGAACGCCAAGCTCTGTAACAGGATCTGTACTTGCTTCCCATAAAACACACGTTTCGCCCAAAAAATCATTTGAAGGAAGATCGGTTTCAATAAAACCTTCTCTTCTTTCCGGTGATTTAACATCTTCGCCATACCAACCAATAGCAGATGCAGAAACAAACGTTTTTACATGATGATGATTTTCTTTTAAGCAATTAATGATCAGTTCAGCGCTTTTAGTACGACTATCAACAATCATTTTTTTATACTCGCTGGTCCATTTTTTATCCATCACACCGGTTCCGGCAAGATGAATTATATAATCCGATTTTTTTACCACTTCAGCATCAATAATTTTATCTTTAACGCTCCAATAGCTGTACGATATCTTTGGATTTTCAGAAGACAAATTTTTACTGCG
>DAHXOZ010000329.1 GCA_027364635.1 bacterium
GTAACTCGTCAACCACCTTTTCAAGTTCTATTGCATTTTCAATAGTTATCGCCCCGCCACATTCAATTAATTCTTCTTGCTTCAATATAGCTATCCAATAACGGCAATTTAATATTTAATATTGCGGCTTGCAAAGCATCCAAACGCGAATTGCATCCCACGATTTCATGATAATATCTTTTACTCTGCCCATGGTTGGCAATCATTTTTAATTTTTCGGCAAGTTCATCATTATTGGTACAGATGGCACCGCCATCACCATAACAACCCAAATTTTTGCTGGGAAAAAATGAAGTGCAGCTAATATCACCAATACTTCCAGTCTTTTTTGTGGTGCCGTTTTTAAAAGTATAATCGCTGCCAATAGCCTGCGCATTATCTTCAATAACAAACAAATTATGCTCTTTGGCAATTTCCATTATCTGTTCCATGTTGCAGGACTGTCCATATAAATGAACCGGAACGATCGCTTTTGTTTTGGGTGTGATGGCTTTTTTTATTGCCTGAGGATCAATACAAAATGTTTTTGGATCAACTTCTACAAAAACGGGTTTTAATTTTAATAACGCGATTACTTCGGTGGTAGCTACGTATGTAAACGAAGGAGTGATCACCTCATCACCTGGTTGAAGATCGAGCGCCATCATCGCAATTTGTAAAGCATCTGTTCCGTTAGCACATGGAATTACATGTTTTACGCCAAGATATTTTGCAAGATTATTGGCGAATTGATTTACCAGCGGACCACCGATAAAAATGGAACTATCAAGAACGCCGGCAACAGCAGCATCAATCTCATCTTTAATGTGAAGATATTGCTGCTTTAAATCCACCATGTGTATAGGTTTCATAAGGCTTTTTTTTAACGGGTGCAAAGATAGGGATTGAAAAAGAATAAAATTTATTTGGCTAAATAACCTGCTCGGGAATGATTTGCAGCAGACCAACTTTTAATTGAAATTCACGTTTTAAAAATTAGACTTTAGATTTGTACTTAAAACAACTACTTTTTGATCATCTTTTACCATCTCTTCCTGATCGTATACAAAGCGGGAATTTACTTTGTTTCTTTTTGGAACAAAAAAGCAAAACTATGGATCAGTGGCAGGAGAAATACTTTTCAAAAATTAGAAAATGTAGTTGCCGGTTTGCACCATGAAAAAATCGTATGGATGCATTGCGCAAGTCTTGGTGAATTTGAACAAGGAAGACCGGTGTTGCAAAAAATAAAAGATGAGTTTGCGGATGCTTTTATTGTGGTCACTTTTTTTTCTCCTTCAGGGTTTGAAATCATAAAAAACAATAAAGATTTTAAGAATATTTTTTACCTGCCAATGGATTCTAAAATCCACGCTGAAAAATGGATAAAAATCTTAAATCCGCATTTGGTTCTGTGGGTAAAATATGAATACTGGCATTATTATTTACTTGAAATAAGACAAAAGAACATTCCATTATTGATGGTTTCGGGAATTTACAGAAGCAACCAAACCTTCTTTAAATGGTACGGCAGTTTTTACCGAAATATGCTCAAATCATTCACTCATTTTTTTGTTCAGAATGAAAGTTCTAAAGAGCAATTGGAAAAATTAATTGAGGTTGAGAAAATAACAGTTTCAGGTGATACCAGATGTGACCGTGTAATAAATATTGCCAAAAATTTTACAGCCGTTGAAGGCATTGCAGATTTTTGTGGAGATAGTGAAGTTATAGTTGCCGGAAGCACATGGGAAGAAGATGAAGCAGAGTGGACGCATTATGTAAGATCTCATCCCGAAATAAAATTTATCATCGCGCCTCACGAAGTGGATGAAGAAAATCTGCAGGATGTGAAAAAGGAATTTGAAGGTTCGGTTTTTTATTCGGAATGGATTGAGGAAAGACAACAGCTAACTGACAACCGACAACCAAATTGCCTGATCATTGATAACATCGGAATGCTTTCACGTTTATATCATTACGCCACTTTAACCTATGTGGGTGGCGGTTTTGGCTATGACGGGCTTCATAACATATTAGAAGCTTCAGTATATGGCAAGCCGGTTATTTTTGGGCCTGAATTTGATAAAAATTTTGAAGCCGAAGAATTAATTGAATGTGGCGGGGCGATAACTATTGAAAATGCAATAGAACTTGAAAAGGTGGTTGACGAGTTAC
>DAHXOZ010000032.1:0-3481 GCA_027364635.1 bacterium
AAATAAAAATGCCGCTTATTTATTTGTTTGCTGTAGAAGTTTGCTGATACTTTTCAGCATTGGTTAATGCTTAACTTTAAAAGAAAAAGAAAAATGTTCATCAGTATCAGTAAAGATTCTAAAGAAGCGGGTATAAAAGCGGGCAAAAAGGCTGCGTTCTTTATACGCGAAGCCATACAGTCAAAAGGCTCCACAACCATTATCCTTGCAACCGGTTCCAGCCAGTTTGAAACATTAAAACAATTAACGAATGAGGAAGGAATTGATTGGACCAAGGTTATGATGTTTCATTTAGATGAATATATAGGTCTTCCTTCTTCAAACAAGGCGAGCTTTAGAAAATATCTGAAAGAGCGATTTGTAGAAAAAGTTCCGGAACTCAAAAGTGTAAATTTTATTAATGGAGAAACCGATGCAAAACAAGAATGCGCAAGACTTCAGGAACTGCTCAGAAAATCCCAGGTAGATGTAGCGCTGGTGGGTATCGGGGAAAACGGCCATTTGGCTTTCAATGATCCTCCGGCTGATTTTGAAACTGATCAATCTTATTTGATCGTCAATCTTGATGAGCAATGCAGGCAGCAACAAGTGAATGAAGGCTGGTTCAACTCAATAGAAGAAGTACCCAAACAAGCGATCAGTATGTCGATAAACCAAATCATGTTGTCGCAACAAATTATTTGCACAGTGCCGGGAAAGAGAAAAGCGGAAGCAGTAAAAGACACACTCGAAAAGCCGGTCAGCAATTTACATCCTGCCAGCATTCTTCGAAATCATACTGATTGTTATTTGTACCTTGATGAAGAATCTTCAGCTTTATTGGAGAATATCAAAAGTTATACTTCTTAGTCTCAAAATTCTATCAGATATAAATTATTATGAGTCAAAAACTGAAAATAATTAATGGCCGGATTATTACTTCTCACCGCATAATTGATCATGCAAATGTCCTGGTTTCTGATGGCGTGATTAAAGAGATAAGCGATAAAAAGATAAGTTCGAAAGCTGATGTTACAATTGATGCAAAAGGGAATTATATTTCTCCCGGCTTTATTGATATTCATGTGCATGGCGGTGGCGGAAGTGATTTTATGGACGGTACGGTAAAAGATTTTCTCACAATTGCCGAAACGCATTTGCAACATGGCACAACATCCATGGTTCCTACCACACTTACCGCAGAAAAAGAGAATTTGCTTAATATTCTGTCAGTTTACAGTCATGCACATACGCAAAATAAAAATGGCGCGCAATTTTTAGGAATGCACATAGAAGGACCTTATTTTGCCATGAGCCAAAAAGGTGCACAAGATGCGCGTTATATTCGTAAGCCTGATAAAAAAGAATATAGTGAGATCATTAAAAAGGCCGGAGACATTATAATTCGCTGGAGTGCTGCACCGGAACTGGAAGGTGCGCAGGAATTTGGAAGTTATCTTACTGCGAATAATATTTTACCTGCAATTGCGCATACAGATGCGGTTTATGAAGAGGTGGTAAAAGCTTTTGAAAATGGTTATACGCTTGCCACCCATTTTTATTCAGCAATGTCAGGAGTTACAAGAAAAAATGCTTACCGTTATGCAGGTGTAATAGAAAGTGTTTACCTGATGGATGCGATCGATGTGGAGATCATTGCAGACGGTGTTCATCTTCCCGCTCCTCTCCTGCAACTGGTTTATAAAATAAAAGGGCCGGACAGAATTGCTTTGATCACAGACGCGATGAGGGCTGCTGCCGTCAATACCAATGAAAGTATTCTCGGTTCAAAAAAGAATGGAATGAAAGTGCTGGTTGAAGATGGAGTCGCGAAACTACCTGATCGTAGTTCGTTTGCAGGAAGTATTGCCACGACAGACAGGCTTGTGAGAACGATGACTCAAATTGCCGGAGTTCCATTAGTTGAGGCTGTGAGAATGATGACTTTAACGCCTGCGCGCATTATGAAAAAAGAAAAACAAAAAGGGTCAATTGCCGTTGGAAAAGATGCGGACATTGTAATTTTTGATGAGGACATCAATATTCAATCGGTGATCGTTGGCGGAGAAATTCTATACGATACACTTTAGTTTATTCTGTTGAGACAAAATAAAAATCTGCAAAATTTGTCTTTTTACTGCTATTAAAATGTAAGAACCACAATTTAAAGAGGAACAGGTATCCAAATTTTTAAATTTTTCTGCTGGATATTGCCACAATTATCAAAACTATTAGCAGAAGTATTAAAAGCATTCCGACCCCAAATCCCATCCAGACTGATTTTATACTTTCCCTGTCCTGGTGAGTTATATATGCCATAATCACCGGCAGGAAGGCAAACAGCAGGAATAAAGCAAGATATGGCATAAATAGTCCAAGTATGGGACCGGCAATACCGAGTAAAAACCACATAATGTTAAACCCACTACCCCTTCCCGGCGCTTTCTTGTAATCGGTGATTAGCATGTCAGGGTTTCTTTTTAAATCATGCTTCATTTTCAATTTTATGAGCTGAAATGAAACCCTCTGAAAAAAATTTAATTTTTTCCCTGTTAGCTTACTGAATTCTCCCGGAGATAGTTTTACAAATTCACTTACCTTAAAATATTTTGCAGTTAAGCCTTTACTGGTTTCTGATTTTGTTGTAAGAGGAACAACAAGAGATGAAGCGAAAGAGGTGTTTACTTGCAAAGAAAGGGTAAGTAAAATAAAAGCAGCAATTAGTTTGTTGGTTAGCCTCATTAGTTTTAGTATTTGTGCTAAAATAGCGTTTAAATTAATAAGTCAAAAGAAATAGCAATAAAATTATTCACTTCTTTTGCCTTTATTTTATCCTTTTTGACGAATGGTTCGGAAGCAAAATAAAAATCTATTTTATTTGTTCGCCTACTGTCCTGGAAAATTTAATTTGAAATTCTTATTTCTCTACATTAAAAATAAAACTTTCGCTTCCCGCATCACCATTACCGGAAATCCCTTGTAATTCCACTAAATATTTCCCCGGAACATCGCCGGTATAAAAAGAAAGGTGTCCTTTGCCTTGTGCGTCTGTATTTACGTCAGGTGACCAATACAATACATCCCTGAAATCGGGCAAACGGCTTTGTTGTTCCTTTTCTGTTGCATATTGAGGAGAATAAAATATTCGCTGTTTTTGAAGCCCGTCATAATCAAGGATCACATCATGAGGATCGAGTGAGTAACCGGGAAGATCTCCTTTGTAAGTTGTGTAACTTACAATTCCATCAGCCACAATCGGCCCCCAGATATATTTTGAAGCCACTACTTCCAGCTTTTGCACTTTCAACGGATCATACGCCATAATTTTATCTACATCAAAAACAGGTACTCCATCCAGTAAGATTAAAGGATCTTTATCAAACATCCTTTGCGATGGCTGCAAATTGAGCAATGCATAACCGGGTGCATTGAACGTGCTTAAATGAAAATGCTTGTCCCTTTTGCTCACATTTACTTCCAGCACATACTCACGCAATACTTC
>DAHXOZ010000032.1:3580-7073 GCA_027364635.1 bacterium
TGCATTGAACGTGCTTAAATGAAAATGCTTGTCCCTTTTGCTCACATTTACTTCCAGCACATACTCACGCAATACTTCTTCCATGGTAGTAAAACGCGTATAGTTGTCGAGTAAATAGGTTTTATAAGGTTGTTGATAAAAAGGCAGTGTATCAATATTCAAAGGCTTTAATTTTTGCAGATCTTCTTCATGGTAAGCATTTGAAATTTCCATATGAAGATTTTCTGCTTCCAAACTTTCCCTGTCATTTTCTGAAACGGTTAAATGTGGGAGGATAGCGTCAGGAAATTGATCTGAAAAGGGAGTAAAAATTTGCAAACGATAAATACTGTCTTTGGTAGAATTGGTTTGCAACACAATCTGGCTTGCACCATAAAAATCTTTCACGTCAAAATGCACAAGGCCTTCTGCATTGCTCAAATCACCATATAACTGCACCCGTCTTCCCGGAACTGAAAGATAAACCAGCACATTTGGCGCAGGTTGCCCGGTTTCTTCATTGGTAACTTTCCCGGTTATCAGGTGGCCCTGGTTTTCCGGAACATAAGTAAAGGAAGAAGATTGATCAGAAAGATGATTCCAGTCGAACGTGCGCCAGCCTTGCGTTAGTAACAGGTTATCCAGCGCTTCGTTGGTGGCTTCATTGTCATTCTTAAAATAATAATCCGGATCCTGGATAAATCCTTTTAAATCGGAAGACAACCATAAATACGTAAAAATATTTCCCTGCTGCGGTTGATGCAGCTCATCGAGGCGGTAAACTGAAGCGGATAGATTTCCGGCTAAAACTTTCCCTGACTGATCTGAAGTAGAAAGGCCAATATTTACCTGTTGGCGTTTATTATATGTTGGTTTATCTGCAATTGCATTAATTAGCAATTTCTGTTCAGGCCTTTTAAAATAAAGGCGTTCACATAGCGGCTGACGATTTTCGTTGAACAAAGTAATTTCAGCAACGCCATCCTTCAACTCATTTTTATTGATGGAAAAAATAGCATTACCATTATCTAACTTAGCTGCTTGTGAAAAATCAATGTCCCTGTTGGTTTCGGCAATTACATAAAGTTCTGAAGAAGGTTGGCCGGAAGAAGTAACCGAAATTTTGATCCGATTCCCTTCATCATCCAGGTGCATAACATAACCTTTTTCATAAGCTTCCGGTAAAGCTTTTCTAAATACAGTGCTATCTTTTAAAGAGATAATTGCAGTATAATGTTTTCCGTTTCCTGGAGTAAAATAAAAATTTCCCATTCCTAAATGAGTGGTTTCGAAATGAGTAATCGTATCATTCGACTGATCTATGATCACGCCTTGTGCTTCAACGCCATTACCTGAATTATCATTTATTTTAAAGGCTACGAGACTTTTTAAACCACTTACGAGGTTTCCTCCTTCCGGGAAAAACTGTGCATCATATTTAGGCACGGTGGTAACAAGTGACGGATCCAGGTTTTGAGTGGTATTTACTATAGTAACGATCTTTTTAAAAAAGTGAAAAGCAGAATCATTTTTCATCCAATTGGTATAAGCTCTCAATTCATAATTTCCTGAAGCAAGCGATACCGGAAGTGCGAAAGAACCATTGCCATTACCATTTTGCACCTCAATTTTTGCCTGTAATACCGGATTATGCGATGAATTTAAAAGTTCAACATAAACCACTTTACTTACTGAAAGCGGTTCGTTGTTTTTGGCATCTTCCACGTAAGCTTTGAACCATAAAATCTCTCCGCACAAATAATAGGAACGATCAGTATGCAGGTACACTTTTTCTTCAAGATGACGGCTGTTATAACCGGCAATACTACTCACCATTTTGTCCAGGTTTGTTTGAGCAAATGAAGTGTTACAGCACAGTAAACCAACAAAAAAAACAGAAAAGCAAATTAATTTTTTATTGAACTTAAATCGATTCATTTTATAATTTTTTTATGGCCAGAAACTTGGTTTTACCGGGCTTCCATTGAGGGTACAATCCACGCATGGACCTTCTGATCCATAATATCCTAATACAATAATTCCATCAAGATGCGCTATTATCGGAACGAAACCTTGTACACCGAAATACAAACCAAGACTATCCTTATTAGGCGGTACTTCAATGTAATCACAATTTCCTTTTTGATTCCAATCAGCAGGCATCGAAGAATTGCTTATAAATATACGTGCCTGTTGAGTACTTCCCGCACCTATATATCCAATTACCGTTTCAGTATTATCGCTAACGCAATGAATATTGCCTTTTACCTGGTTGGGTTGTGTTCCGAATATGGAACCTACATTTTCAGTATTACCTTTCATCGCGTTCCAATAATTATAAGCGTTCGAATCCAGCGCATATTGGGTTACGAGTGTGCTGTATAAAACACTCAATCTTTTATCATGATCAGGTATTAATGTGATTGGCGCCTCATGAATTACATCTTCGGCTAATTTTTCAGACGAACTTACAGCAATGTTATTAGATTTATGAGTTTGGTAACACACATTGACAGGGATTATACGGGGGCTAATAGTTGAATCGGGGTTGTACTTTAATACTGAGTTGTATTCAGAATGGAATTCCCAGGTTTCAATATAATCCCAACGATAAAATTTGGTAAGATTGGAAGGGTCGTGAGTATTTACAAAAACCTGTACACTGCTGCCGTCAAACTTCCAGCCAACATTGTCTATTGGAGGAGATACTTTGCAGTCAACGAATTCTGAAAGATATTCTTTATGATCGTTAGTAGTAATGTGCAACCTGTATTTGTTAGAAGTATTCAAATTATAAGTACCGCTATAATTGCCTCCGCCGGTTTCATATAAAGGATAGGTATTATTCTTGTTATCTTCAATTTCGACATGTGCGCCTGTTTCATTGATATAGGAAGCTGTATCTCCCCATGTAATACTTCTGGTGCGGCTCAATTTAATATCAGTAGGTACACCGTTAGAATTGATGTAACCCTCCACTACCAAATAATTTGCTCCCGAAGATTTTATCGGCGGATCGTAGGGTACTTTACAGCCCGAAAAAATAAGAGAAGTTATAAAGATGGAGAAAAAAAAATTATTGATATTTAAAATTCTGTTTTTCATTTACAAATGATTAAAAGACAAATTTTTTATGGCTAATAAAAACTTTTTCTGGTTGTCACCGCTAAAAATAAAGCCGACAGCTATACCCATAGCTTTGAAAAAACCTTTTAACTTACAACCCTGATTTGTTATTTTTTTCACTATTAGTATATATTTTTTTTAGAATCGAATATTATAAGTTATAAATGGAATGGCCGTTCCGAATATTGATAATTTATATCCTTTGATACCCCCATTCTCAGAAATAAAATAAACGGAGTATGCATTTTTTCTTCCGGTTAGATTATAGACACCAAGTGTCCATGAGTTGTGTGTTAATTGATGGATTTTGTGGTTTCCCTCAAGACTCATCGAAAGATCCGTTCTGAAATAATCAGGAATACGATACGCATTTCTTTCAGAATAAAGA
>DAHXOZ010000032.1:7288-23532 GCA_027364635.1 bacterium
TGAATACGTGTATGTAAGCCAGCCATTGATTTTTCCTGTAGCTTTTTTCAAAAGTAATTCAACGCCGTAAGCGGTTCCTTTTGTATTAATCACAACGGTTTCAATGTGGTGGTTCATGATTAACACCGCCCCGCTTTTGTAATCCAGGTAATGGCTGAACCATTTGTAATAAAATTCAACAGAGGTTTCTATCGTATTGTTTTTAAAATTCTTATACAAACCAAGCGCTACCTGCGTTCCCAACTGAGGTTTAATATTGGGATCACTTAATTTCCAAACATCAGTTGGTGAAATGGTAGTGGTGTTGGTGAGCATGTGAATATATTGCCGCAGGCTGTTTGCAGACGCTTTTATTGACATGTTATCTGACAAGGAATACCTGGCAGACAGCCGGAATTCAGGCCCCATGTAGGTCTTAATAATTTTTCCTGATGGATAATAATTGGTTGCTATCACATTATTCAGATCGACTGGTAAACCTGGCGCATAAGTATTCACATGCTTAGGACCTAAATAGTTAAACATGGAAAACCTAATGCCGCCATCCAGTGAAAAATCATTTGATACATCGAAATGATCAGACAAATACAAGGCACTCTCCAATCCATGCTCAGCTTCCAGCGTATCGGGTACAATTAACGATGTTTTTGATGTTGGAGTAACCGAGCCGGAATGAACATCATAAAGTAAGCTGTTTAAACCGAAGGATAATGTATGTTTATTACTTAAGAAATAACTAAAGTCTGCGTTGAATTTATATTGGTTGATATTAAATGCCAGTTTATAGGCATTTACTGAATCGCCATTAAATGCTACCTGGTAATCATAATGATCAACTCCTGCGGTAAACACACCATAGAAACGGTTATTGAAAATATGCTTCCAGTTTATGTTGGCATTTTTGTTATGATATTGGTAGGTGGTATCACTGTTCAAATTGAATTTATCACCACTTATATAACCGTTTACATACACATTGTTTTTGCTGTTTATTTTTTGGTTAATATGAATCGTGCCATCCTGGAAAGAGGCATGGCTTTTATTATAATCTTTGGGTAAAATTTTAAAAAGCCAGTCTGAATAAGTGGTTCTTGCACCCAGGACAAAAGTGGTTTTGTTTTTAACAATCGGGCCTTCCAATGTAAACTTGCTGGTGAGAGGCCCAATTCCTGCAGAGCCGGATACCTTTTTATCATTTCCATCCAAAGAAGTGATATCAAGTACCGATGAAATTCTTCCGCCATATTTTGCTGGAATGCTGCTTTTATAAAGCGTAACATCTTTTATTACATCAGGATCAAAGGCAGAAAAGAAACCAAAAAGATGTGATGGATTATAAATATTAGCACCATTGAAGAGGATAAGGTTCTGGTCGGTAGCACCGCCTCTTACATTTAAGCCGGTACTGGCTTCACCTACCGATTTTACACCTGGTAAAGTAAGCACAGCCCGCAATACATCTACCTCTCCCATTACGGCAGGTATCTGTTTAATTGCTGTCATTGAAAGTTTATCCATTCCCATTGTAGTACTGCGGACATTTTTTTCCTTTCCAGCTTCCACCAACACTTCTTTCAGGCGAAACACTTTTTCATCCAGGTCTATATCAAATTTCCCATCCGAATAAAGCATCACCTGCCTCTTGGTGTCAAACATACCAGGAGCAATAATATTTAAAATATGGCGCCCTGCCGGAAGAATAATAGAATAATACCCGAACTGATCGCTTCTTACCTGCACGGAAGGATGATCAAGATAAATCACTGCTCCCGAAATAGCTTCTCCGGTTTGTGCATCGCGGATGTAACCCGCAATATTTACTTTTCCCTTGGGCGTGCCGTTTCTTTTAATGCCGATATCGAATAATTTGTTTTCAACAGATATTTCCTGCTTTACATTTTTTTGTTGATTGATATATCCTGCAACCTGCAGCTCTTTTTTTGAAGCTAACTCTGCTGTATCTTTTTCTCCGGTAAAAAAACCATAAGGCAAATTTGCTGCCAGTGAATATCCTTTGGTAATAAAAACATTGTTGTCTTTATCTATGGTATAATGAAACCGGGTGTTGCTAAAAATCTTATCGAGTATTGAAGGAAGATGAGCATTATTTACAGCAATAGTAATCGTTGTACTGTCAAACTGTGAAGGTTGGTAGTAAAAATGGTAGGTGGTTTGCGCTTCTACTTTTTGTACAAATTCGTTGAAGGATACATTTTGAAAATTACCTGTAACAAGATTATCGTTTTGCTGGGCAAAAACATTCAGAGAGAAAAGCAATAAACAAAACGAAAAAAATAAAGAGATTCTCCGGTTCATATTAATGAGTTAGTTGGTCATAAAATGCAGTTGCTTTTGCAGCAGCGGTTTCAAAATTCTTATGCTGTAATTTCAAGTGATTTTGCCGCATTATTTTTTTAAATTCATGTATTTTGTCATTAAATACATGGAACACATCCTTCTTATTTGTAACCAGGTAATAAAGACCACCCTTATGAATGTAAAAACGATTTTTTGACGGAAAAGTAGTCGTCATGGTGGAGCCTTGTATTCTTGGGTTTAACGACTTTATACGTCTTTCCAGGAACTGAACGTTTTGGCCATTGTATAAAAGATCATAGAAACCTGTATTATATAGGTTTTGCTGGTGATCTTCTTTTAAGGCAACGAACTTATGACCATACAAAGAAAAACTGTCAATAAACTCATTGAGCATTACGACTGGTGTTTTGTGGTCTGGTGATAAAACCACTAACTGATCCCTGACAATATCAAACAAGAGAGGAACCAAGCCATATTTTCTTCCATTATAACTTACCCATCCTTCTACAAAATTGACTGCCCCATCCCCATAGATACCTGATCCGAAAAATGGATCACCTTCCATTTTGAAAGTATAAAATAAATACTCGCTGCCATTATATATAGGCGCGTTATCTCTCGTATACTGATCATACAATGCTATTGCATTACTCACCTGTTTATCTGTAAGTGTGTCTCTCGTCTGAGTTTGTGAGAATGCTGCAGGCAGGAAAAAAAATGTTGAAAGAAAGAAAAAGAAATACTTCATCTATGTTAGTTTATTAACCTGATTTATTTAAAGATGAGAATGAATAAAAAAACAGTTCCGCAGCAAGGACTTTGTCAAAGATAATTTTTGTTAGAAAGGATAATTCTTCTTTTTGATGAGCGGTAAACACCTTATCCTACTTGTGTTTCAGCGCAATTTCAATTCCTTTAACTACAAGCGGCTCCATAATTCTATATCCATCAAGTGTGGGATGGACACCGTCTTTAGACAAGTTAGCCGGCAAACCTTTTCGCGAATCAACCATCGCATCATAATAATCGACGTACACGAAATTGTTTTTCTCACAGTAATTTTTCATCCATTTATTCAACTCAATAATACTTTGAACGGGATCAATTCCCGGGTGCCATGGAAAGGCAGCAGCGGGCAGCACAGAACAAAAAACCACCTTAATATTATTGGCTTTTGCAAGTTGCGCCATCGACATTAAATTATTTTCAATCATCTGCAAACTGGATGGGCCGGTATTTTCTGCAATATCGTTGATCCCGGCTAAAATAGCCACCGCTTTAGGTTTCAGGTCGATCACGTCTTGCCTGAAGCGTATAAGCATTTGAGGAGTTGTTTGTCCGCTAATGCCCCGGTCAACATAAGGATGGTTATTAAAAAAATCAGGATCTACGTTTATCCATGCATCGGTAATCGAATTGCCCATAAACACTACACGATTTTCTTTAGGAGAAGGCAAACCCGCTTTTATGTTTTCAGTCCGGTAACGCCGCAGGTTAGGCCAGTCGTTGTTTTGATTTAATCTTTCGGTCACAGAATCTGTTTGGGCTTTTAATGAAGGCGCTAAAAATAAAAAAAATGCGAAACAGATCATTTGAAAATATTTCATCGCGAAATTTTGTTTTTGGTTTTTAAAGATTTGATAAATGAAAGTAAGGATAAAGATTTAGAAAATAATAATTTCTATTTACCTGATTGTTGGAAAAGCATCTTTATTACAGTAAACAAACAAATAATGACGATTCGTGTTTTCGTGCTGTCATCTTATTGAAGCTCGCAAATTCTAAATATTTTTTTAGTTTTCTTTTTGTGATAACAACATAAAAAAATATAACGCTTATTGTACCATGATTGTTTGCCTTTCTTTTCGAAAAGTATTTAAAAATAGTAATTGAATTCAAAATATTAATTGTAGTTTGTATTAAAATAAAACTTGTTATGAGAAATGTGAAAATATATTTCTATCTGTTTTCGGCTATTCTGCTGGCTGCATGCACCAGTACCAATAAAAAAACTGAGCCGAAAAAAACTGATGTTGTAGTGCTTGATTCTATCAGTGTAAAGTATCAGTTAGTTTCCAATAATGCAGAAATTCCTATTGAAATGAATGAACCTGCTGATAATTCAGGTAGAAAGTTTATTACAGATATTCATGGTAAAATATGGATTCTCAAAAATGATTCTATGTTGCCAAAACCTTTCTTTGACAGGTATGGCGGACGCTATAAAGTGACAGAAACATCTCCTGTAGGGATGCTCTACAGCGTTGCATTTCATCCGCAGTATTCAATAAACAGAAAATTTTATGTTTGTTATGTAGCGCCTGCAACTAACCATAAAGACCATGCAAAAATTATTATCTCACAATTTACTGCCGATGAAAATAATCCTGACCGGGCAGATTTGAAATCTGAAAAACAAATTATTCAGTTTGAAGGATCCAATATCTTTAGCAACGGTGCTCAAATGCGCTTTGGCCCTGACGGATATTTATATATTTCTTTAGGCGATGACAAGGCAGGTGATTCTACATATCAATATCATGCACAAGACCTCAGGTATTTAAATGGAAAATTATTGCGAATCGATGTTAATAAAATCCCTTATGCTATACCAGGGGATAATCCTTTTGTTGGGGTAAAAAATGCGAGGCCCGAAATATGGGCTTATGGCTTTCGAAAGCTGTGGCATTTTTCATTTGATCCTGTAACGCACCAAATCTTTGGCGGAGATGTGGGTGAAAACCGGGTTGAAGAAATTGATGAAGTGGTTAAAGGGGGAAATTATGGCTGGCCCGTTAAAGAAGGCGACAGTAGTTTTGAAAAAAACGATCTGATCCCACCAACTCCATTCATTGCACCGGTAAACACTTATACGCATGCAGTTGGAATTTGTGTTCAAGGTGGAAACTTTTATTACGGAAACGACTTACCACTTTTAAAGAACAAATATATTTATGCAGATTGGAATGGAAGTCTTTTTACACTTACGAAAGCACAGGATAGTAATTGGACCAGGCAAGCCTTAAAAATAGTTAACAAACCTTCTGATTCTTTTTTTATTTGCGGATCTGCAATAGATTCCAACAATCAACTTTATGTGATGGGATACCTGGCGAATAAAAATGGAGATAAGGGTGTGATTTATAAAGTTGTAAAACCATAGGCTTTGTAAACTGGTGGCTGGTAAAAAAAGGGATAAAAGAAAAAATGTAAAATAGAAACAAGCATTACATTTATTTAATTGAAAATAAGATTCAAACTGTTTTTGACCTGATCATTCAGAAGGCCTCTTTTTTTATTGTTTCAAGATTAAAACCTGATTTTGAAGAGCCTCGTTTCAATCGTTTATATAAAAAACAATTACAGTTTTTGACATCTGTTTTCCCAAGGGTTTTTGGAAGATTTTGTAACCGGATGATTTCTTATTTTATAATATTGATAGCCAGAAAAAAAATGATCAAAAGAATTCCGACAAGGGAAATGATGAACATATAATCGGCGATTGCTTCTAATTTTTTTTGTTTTGATGGATTGGGGGCTCTCATTGAAAAAAAAGAAAAGCCACTGGATAAAATCAGGAAGAATGCAATGAGAGAAGTAAATTCATCAATATGGCTGCCCTGGGCGTGGTTGGTTACATGCAACGAAGTAATTACGAAAAGGCAAAAACCCAAAAGATTGGCGGAGGTACTTAAAATATGAGGCGAAGTGTTTTTTACCATGAATAAAATAAAATCAAATTTATATCTAAAAAAAGAAGTGTTGAATGTTTGAAAAGTTCCATATTGAAGTTTAGCAATTTAATAAGAATTGGCCTAATGAATTCTGAAAAAGCAAAATAATAAATGAGGTTATTTGTCGGTTTACCGGAAAACCATAAGACCTCTAACCTTTAAGAGAAACGTTTAAAATCTTTTTAAATAAAAGTTTCTATCTTTAATTTTATTCGGAACCCATCTTATAATTATTTTTTTGCCTGAGACGATAAAATACAGTGAAGACGAACTGGTACAGTTACTGCAAAGCGGCGACCAAACAGCCTTTGAATATTTATACGATCATTATTCCGGCGCTTTGAATACAGTTATTTTAAAACTGATAAGCGATCAGCAACTGGCAGAAGATATATTGCAGGAGGCTTTTGTAAAGATATGGAACAACTTTTCTGCCTATGATCCAACTAAAGGGCGGCTTTTTACCTGGATGCTAAACATCACCAGGAATCTCACCATTGATACCCTAAGGAGTAAGAGTTTTAAGAAACAGGCAAAAATCCAGGATACAGAAAATGCCGTAAGTTATACCAGTAATAATATCAATGAAAATGATAAATTTGATGCCCTTGATATAAGGAAACAAACAATGTTGCTCAAGGAAGACCAGAAGCGGGTAATTGAACTTGCTTATTTTGAGGGGCTTACCCAGGAAGAGATTTCCAAAGCACTAGGCATTCCGTTGGGAACGGTAAAGACAAGGATGAGAACAGCGATTTCAGTATTAAAAAAATTACTACAAACATAAAATTGACAAAAGAAGAATTCATATTATCAGGTTTGCTTGAGCTTTACGCTATGGGCATTTCTTCTCCCGAAGAAACGCAAGTAGTACATGAGCATCTTGACAGGTTCCCTGAATTAGAACAGGATTTGAAAGAGACAGAAATTGCGCTTGAGAATTATGCTTTGTCCAATTCAACAAAACCTTCCTCTTCCGTAAAAGAAAAACTATTCAACCAGTTGTTTTCAGGTAATGAAAACAAACAGGTGAATGAGGCCCCCGTTGTTTCCATGAATAAAAAATATCCGATCCCATTGTTTTACAAATCAATCGCAGCAGCAGTATTTATTTTACTCATTGGAAGTATGGTTTTAAATTATACTTACTTCAATAAATATCATAAAGCCCAAAACGCCCTCGATGTGGCGCAACAACAACTACAGCAGAAGGAAGAATCGAACGAGGCCATGAGTCACGACCTCGAAGTAGTAACCAATAAATATGCGATGCCTGTGGTTTTAAACGGAACACCAAACTCTCCGGATGCACTCGCCAAAATTTTCTGGATGAAAAATACAGGCCAGGTGTATGTTGATCCCACAAATCTTCCAAAAGTGCCTTCAGGCATGCAATACCAGCTTTGGGGAATTGTTGATGGGAAACCTGTAAGCGGCGGAATGATTGAAACTTCAAAAGGTATTTACCATATACAGAAAATGAACTCTTTCGGTAAAGTAGATGCATTTGCTATCACACTTGAAAAGGCCGGTGGAAGCCCTACTCCTACCATGGATCAAATGATCGTAAGCGCCAAAATGTAACTTTCCATTTCATTATTTTTTTTAATTTTTTTGGTATAACCATTACCGGTAAGCCGTCAGTTATTTTTTTAAATACGGCTAACCATTACCGGTAGTAAGATTTTTTTTCAAAAACTAAAACCATTCGTTAAGCAACTGCGTACATGGTGGAAACAAATCACCAAAAAAATTAAAAAATGAAAACAATTAAATTTTTAGGACTATTGATCCTTACAGCAATCGTATCAGGAAACACATTTGCCCAAACAAAAATGGTAGGCGGCGCTGCTATGTACCCAACTAAAAACATTGTTGAAAACGCCATAAATTCCAAAGACCATACTACGCTGGTTGCCGCCGTGAAAGCTGCTGGATTAGTCCCTACTTTAGAAAGTGCAGGCCCGTTTACCGTATTCGCCCCCACCAATGAAGCGTTTGATGCATTACCTGCAGGAACCGTACAAACGCTCTTAAAACCTGAAAACAAAGCAAAGCTTACTTCCATTCTTACCTATCACGTGGTTCCCGGAAAATTATCTTCTGAAGACCTGATGAAAATGGTAAAAATGCACCATGGTAAAGCCACTTTGAAAACAGTGGAAGGTGGTAATTTGTATGTAAGTATGAAAGGGAAAAACCTTATGATTACTGATGAAACCGGGAAATCAGCCCGGGTAACCATCGCAGATGTAAATCAAAGTAACGGTGTTATACATGTGGTAAACAAAGTGTTATTACCTAAATAAAGCGGAATAAAAATGAGCACTTTTTCTTAAGCCGGCGGAAACGCCGGTTTTTTATTTGCACTAAACCAACAACTATTTTTCTTACAATACCGGTTTTAACTCATGGCAAAACGTTGGGTACAAAATCAGATGCCATCGGCATGTTACCTATTTGCTTTTTGGGTGTGATACATGTTTCGAACCGGACTTAAGTCAGGAGTTAAAAGATAAATCGAGGCTACGCCTCTGCAGAGGATCACTGTTTATAACCAATTAAAAATACCCAATAAAAATTCGTTTACTATCACCTTTTATTTTCTATTTAATGCTGATTATAATTTAATTAGTATAAAAAACAGCCTGTAATACAACAAACCAGTTATTTTTATTTAGAATTAGTCTTTTAAGTCGTGAACGTTTTTATAAATAATGGTTTTGTTCGAACCATTGTTACGATTAGTTTGTGAAAGCTGCTTTTGCCAAATGCCCTGCGATTGAACCGATAGAAGAATTCATTGAGATAGGCCTGCATATGCTTTTGGCTGCACTTATGATATATTCCTCTTAACCATGATTTCAGATTCATTATTAAATTATGCATCTCAGGAAAGTTTTTTCCTTTGTCTGATTTGATTCTTTCCATTGCATATTCCGATTTTAAAGGGGCATATCCTGTCCATTCATCTGTTCGCACCTGAGCTTTTTCTTTCGATATGTGCGTGTCAAAAATCTTCTTTAATTCTACACTACTATAGTCGTTAATAACCGTTCCATAAGCTCTTCCCATTTGTCCATCCTTCCTTATTTCTACAGCAAGACAAACCAGCTTTTTGTTTCCTTTACTTCTTCCCTGGCTTCTCTCATCAAGGCCGCCAATCGCTATTTCATCTACATCTACACTTCCGGTAAGCGGATGTTTTTCGCTTGATTTCATTGCTTCCTGTATCTTCCTTTTAAATGACCAACAAGTTTTTTGCCGTAGTGTCAACTCACGAGATAACTCACAACTCGACATTCCTTTTTTACTTACGCAAACCCGGTAACAAATATGAAAAGCTTTCAACAATGGAAATTTAACCTTGTGAAACAATGTTCCCGCTGTCGCAGATTCTTCATAGCCGCAATCCTGACAACGTAAATTGTTCCATTGCTTGCCTTTCCAGTATTTTAAAGAACCACACTTACTGCATTTAAATCCCTCTCCCCATTTAATATCCATCAGATATTGCAAACAATCGGCATTGGTTTGAAACCTTTTGCCAAACTCTATTATATTCATCCCTTTAAACATAGCTAATTATTTTAGCTATAAAATTACTAATTTATTTAGCCTAATCCAAATCCTATTTACTCGTTACGATGTATGCGCTTAATTCTATTTTTATTTTAAACTGCCAGTAAAGTGTAACCGAAACCTTTCTATACAAGCAAAGCGGCCATTGTTTGAAATTCGTAATCATTGCTTTGATATTACTTCAGCAATTGAAATTTCTTTACAAGTTTAGGAAAAGGGAGGCTTGTTTTGAACCCTATTCAGGATTTTCACCCGAAGGAAAACCATGGAGTTTTTTTATTTGGGTGGAGATACAAATTGAAACAAGAGGGCAAATTTAAAATAAACAATACATTGGGAAATTATCGGTTTCTGTGATAATAATAGTTGTACATTTAATTATAAAATAAAACTTCACTAACAAATTGCTGATACCTGCTTAAAAAAAAGCATCAATACAATCATATACACTCATAAAACAATCATCTCATGAAAAGAAGAGCCTTCATTCAATCAGGAACATTTGCCACAGCAGGTTTGTTGCTTGCACGTTTATCTATGGCAGAAATACTATCAGGCAAAAAAACCGCTCCCCCCATCGGACTTCAGTTATACACCATGGGCGATTTAATGGTAAAAGATCCAAAAGGCACTTTAGAAAAACTGGCTGCCATCGGTTATAAAGAATTAGAAAGTGCTGGTTCGCAAAAAGGAAATTTTTATGGTTTTCAACCAAAAGAATTAGCGGCTATGATAAAAGATTTAGGAATGACGTGGCGCTCAGCGCACGTAGGCGGAGCGCCTTTTACAATAGAACAAGTGATGAAGATGGCAAAATCTGCCGAAGATTCAACAAGGATAAAGCAAATGTTTGAAAAATTTAAAGACAGGCCAAAACCGCAAAACCTGAAAGATAATTACAAGGAACTCGCTGATGATGCAGCAGAAGGCGGACTTAGTTATTTGGTCTGCTCCAGCATCCCCGTAAGTACTTTGGATGAGATTAAAACAGCCGTAGAGGTATTCAGCAAATCGGGAGAAGCCTGCAAAAAGGTAGGGGTACAATTTGCTTATCACAACCACACCACAGAGTTTGATGAAGTGGAAGGACATCGTCCGTTTGATTATATTCTTGCACACACCGACAAAAAGCTGGTGAAGATGGAATTAGATCTTGCCTGGGCAACCAAAGCAAAACAAGACCCGGTAGCTTTATTCAAAATGCACCCTGGCCGTTTTCCGCTTTGGCATGTAAAGGATTTGGACAAGAACACTCATAACCCAACAGAAGTAGGTGCCGGAACAATAGACTTCAAGCGCATTTTTGATAATGCCAAAGAATCAGGCATGAAGTATTTTTTTGTAGAGCAGGATGGAGCGCCGCAACCCATTCAGGATGTAACCCAGAGTTATAAATACCTGGAGAAACTTTTGCATTAATAAAGTCGTATTTCTTATTTAGAGGTTCACTTGTCGACCTGCTTTTTGCAATGTTTGAATTTTGTAAATCATGGTTTGGTTTTTGTTTTATGAGCGGTTGTTAATTCAACTTTGCTTCATAATGACAGTCATTCCTTTCAACAGCAATGCCGGCTATGGCGTAGGAAGCGGTTTCCAAACCGTAAAAGAGCTTTGCCCGGATAGCAAAGTATTAAAAGGATTTTCAATCAAAGGTGGGATAGAAAGAGACGGTGTGCTCTTTGTTATGAAAGGCGAAAAGGCAAAAGAAGCAGAAAAGGAAGAAAGAAAGTGGTTACAACAAATAAAAGTGATTGAATAACCATCTGAAAATTACACAACAGTAAAGCAACTTTTTTTGAAGATTTTTATTTTCGACTGAAAAGCTGTTACTTTTTTATCAGTTTACGTCATCACAAGAAGTTGCTACAAATGATTTTTTGTATAGTTAATGAAGGCAAAGCAATTTGTCCATTTTAAAGTTTGGTTCACTATGATGAGTGAACCCCATACCAAAAAAATACATGAAGGGCGTAACTTAAAGCGCTTTCGCGAAATGCTGGGCATTAAGCAGGATGCACTGGCTGCCGACCTTGGCGACGACTGGAACCAGCAAAAGATTTCTCTCCTTGAACAAAAAGAAACGATTGACGATTCTGTTTTGCAACAAGTAGCTGCTGCATTAAAAATACCTGCTGAAGCAATACAGAATTTTGATGAGGAACAGGCTGGTGAATTTAATTGCAAATACTTATTCTTTCCAGGATTTTAGAGATCATGCGGTTGCCTCTGGATTTAGTTATCAGCCATCCTTCAACCCTGTTGATAAAATGATTGAACTGTACGAAGGTATGCTTCAGCAACAAAAGGAAATGATTGAGAAGTTGGAGAAGTTGTTGGAGAAGTAAAGCTACAAATAATTACAATTTTTTATCTTTATTGAGCAAGGTCTATTGCCACTGTTAGTAACGGAAGTGTCAGCCGGGTTAAATTTCAATTTACTTCTTTCTAATTCGTAACTTATTTTTATTTAAGACTGAAAAGGCATTAAGTAATTCTTCTGAATGTGTGTTTAAAGCTATTAATACAAGCCGCTTTTTCTCCTCAATATCAACACCTCCTAATCTTAAAAGCATTGCGCCGTTATGTGAGGAATTTCGGAAAACAAGCTCGTCCCCAAAATCTTTGTCTTCAGTTATAATATATGCTCCTTTTTCTGCTGCAAATTCAATAATGGCTGTATCTTCTGTTCCGGGCATCATTTCCTGAATACAGAATATGTTGAAATCCCCTTTCCTTAAAGCCTCGCTGATTCTTGCATCAGTACTTTCATCCACAATGATTAAAGGGAATTTATTCAACATCTATCAGGATTTCATTTCTCACAGATGCGGCACCATAAGAAATGCAGGCAAGAATCGCTTCTTTGTTTAAAAAAGGGTAAGCCTTTAAAAGTTCTTCAATGCTTTCACCCGCGCCTATTTTTTCCAAAATAAGATCAACTCCGATCCGGGTACCTTTTATTACAGCCTTACCGCCGAGCACGCCTGACTTTTGTTCAATATAATCGGTTATCATAAAAAAAATTTATTTAAAGTTACATATAAAATGAAATACAGTTTGCAAATGAAATTATTGTTTCGTATGCTATGAAACATGGAGTAATAATAAGGTCATAAGGTTCGGCATTATTAAATAGTAAACTGCTGCTAAGGTTTGCGTGCCAGTCAATAAAACCCGCTTCAATCCTCGTCCCCCCACACCATACATCTGTACCCTTACCCTATACTGAAAGTATGGATGCTTCGTTGATAATGTAACCCGGCTGCATTACCACTGCGTTAAATAACGCAGAGAAAACGATGCCAGATAGAAGAAGTATGAAGTATCTATATAGTAATCATAAATAAACCACTATGGCAAGAATAGATGATGTATTTGTAACCGGGCAAACGGAATCCATTGAGATTCCTTTTAATAAGGTAGAGATACCCGCAAAGGCATTGGATTTTACGGTTCCCACGGTTAGCGGAACTATTATCGTAACTGCAGCAAGGTTATTGTATATCGGGTACAAGAATAATTACCCATTCATTATTGATAAGAAGGGGTTTAATCCGGCAGGAGTTATTAATGCACGATATTGCTGACGGGTTAGAAAATTGTTTGACATACCTTGTGTACAAGCCCCAACTTGTTACTTGTTTGGAGCCATCCAAACTACTCAAAAAAGTTTGACGACTTTAATTAAAAATTATTGAAACTCCTGAAAATATACCATGAAAACTCTACGCATAAAGCTCCTAAAAACAAAAAAGAAAGATTAATTATGGAAATCAAAAAAATTGGTACAGAGCCATCGGGTAAAGGGCCCGAAGAGTGGTTTACAGGAACGGTTCGCATAGATCCTTTGTTTCAAAGAAATGCTCCGGCCCGCGTTGCCGGCGCGAATGTCACCTTCGAACCAGGCGCGCGTACCGCATGGCACACGCATCCTTTGGGGCAAACATTAATTGTAACTTTTGGCAGTGGTTGGGTGCAGCGCGAAGGTGGCCCGGTTGAAGAGATTCATCCAGGTGATGTGATTTTATTTGAGCCGGGTGAAAAGCACTGGCACGGAGCAACATCCACCACAGCTATGACGCATATCGCCATCCATTAATACCTCGACGGCAAAGCAGTTGATTGGTTGGAAAAAGTAACCGACGATCAATATCAAAAGTAAAACTCAACTTCACGCCGGCAGCAATTACCAGTAAAAGTAAAATAGTAAATAAAAGTTGGTTTACTGTTTCGAAGCTGGCATTTCACCCTGAAATCAAAATTTTAAGATACCCATCTTACCAATCTTTGACTTATTTTTACTACAGAATGGGCCAATACTGATACATAACTTTGGCTCCCTTTAGTATTCAAGTACCCCAAAATATAGAAGATGTTGATTGTGGTGGCTAATAAGAGCCTGGTGAAAATATTTTGAAATTAGGTTGTAAAAACAGTAAATAATTTGAAATTAACCGAAATAGTCAAATTGAGGCTTTGCGTATTGACAGGGTTCTTATGTTTACATTCCATCTTTGTTACTGCGCAGCTTTGTACGGGAACTAAGGGTGATCCGATGGTGAACGTTACTTTTGGAGTGGGCCATGCACCTTTACCGCCCAATACTACTACCTATGAATATACGAGAGGATGCCCTGCCAAGGGACAATACACCATCAATAATTTTTTGTTTGGCTGCGGTGGAAACTGGGTGCAAATGGTGGGTGATCATACTCTTAATGTAGATGGCAATTATATGATGGTGAATGCAGAAAATACACCCGGAGTTGTTCATGTAGATACCGCCACAGGTTTATGCTCCAACATTATTTATGAATATGCAGCTTTCATTACCAATGTAATGCAGTCGCCTCTGACATGTGGTGGCCACGCGGTTTTACCTAATCTTACTTTTCGTATTGAAAAGTTAGACGGCACTTTATTGGCGAGTTATAATACCGGGGATATTCCTATTACCAATGTCAAGTCGTGGAAACAATACGGCACCACTTTTACCAACCCTGCCGGTAACGATGCTGTTGTACTTAAGTTAGTTGCCAACGCGGCGCCGGGTTGTGGTAATGGCTTTGCTTTAGATGATATTACTTTCAGGCAGTGCAGCCCCGTAGCAGTAAACCTGACTATTGATGGAAGTACTGATGCGGCAAATGTTTGTGCTGATTATACCAATCCTTTTATAATGAAGGGAACTTTTTCAGCAGGGTTAACCGATCCGGTAATTGTTTGGCAAAATAGCCTGGACTCAGGAAAAACATGGAATGATATACCGGGCGAAAACACAACCACCTACCATGTACCACACAGAACTTCAGGTGTTATTTTATACCGGATGGAGGTTGCTGATCGGGGAAATATCAATTCTCTTACCTGCAGAGTTCCATCGAATGTTATTTATACTGAAATACATCCTGTGCCGGAGCATCAGGCACCTCAAAATGTTCTTGGTTGCTTCAGCCAGGATTTTCTTATGCCCGCGGCAGATCCAAAAGCCCTTTCTGTTAGATGGACAGCGCCAAATGGTGATACTTCAAATGATTTTACTTTAGCAATCCCAAATTTGAAACCAAGCGACACTGGCACGTACCAACTACAGGAAAACTTTTATTTTGGTTGCGTAAGGCTCGATACCTTTTATTTATCGGCTTTCCCTGGTATCAGAATTTCAGTTGATACAGCTCATCCTCTTTGCCAGGGTAATAGCGAAATACTTTCCGCCAGTTCATCCGTTCCCGGAACTTTTAAATGGACTCCTGCTACCGGCTTATCCAATGATGCCGTTGGAGATCCGGTTGCTTCTCCCCAGGACTACACTAATTACAAAGTAACGGTTACTAATTCTTTTGGTTGCAAAGACTCTGCTCTTGTTACGATAAATGTTTATAAAAATCCTGTCGCGCAGGCCGGCCCCGATAAAATAATTCTGGCCGGAGATACCGCAACCCTAAATGCTTCTGTAAGCGGTACTAACGTAAATTATTATTGGTCGCCTTCTTTATTTATGAGTGACAGCCATTCCTTAAACCCTTATGTTTATCCGCCACAGGAAATGAATTACACGTTAAATGTGGTTTCAACAGTTGGTTGTGGCACTGCAACGGATGACGTGAAAATAAGTGTTTATAAAGATATTTTTATTCCAAATGCATTTACTCCAAATGATGATGGAATCAATGATGTATTTCGCATCATACCTTATGAAAATTACAAAGTGAATAAGTTTAGTATTTACAATCGCTGGGGCAAATTGATGTTTGAAACCAATGACGCACACAGTGGTTGGGATGGAACATTTAATGGGATGCCAGCGCCTGCCGATGTATATGTGTACTATCTGCAAATGCAAAACCGCCAAAAGAAAATAAGTAAAAAGGGAACTATTGTGTTGCTGCGCTAGCAGAAGGAAAATCCCCTGCGAGGGCCTTTATAAAAGGTACACGGTAAAAGCTGGTCCACAGGCTACCCAAGATCCTCAGCGAACCTTTAAAACGATTGATCCACGAGCCCCGGTTTCATTTCTTACTCGTTAGGCAAAACGAAACCTTAGTTATTGTAGGCATGTGCATTTCTCTTTTGCTTAATTACTGCTGGTTTGAAAGTAGAAACATTTTT
>DAHXOZ010000330.1 GCA_027364635.1 bacterium
TTGGTAAAATTCTCCATTATTGAAAACCTTTGTATCAACACCATTAATAAAAGTATTGAAGCCTTCGTCCATCCACGGGAATTTGCGTTCGTTGGAACCAACAATCATTGGGAACCAGTTGTGGCCAAACTCATGGTTGGTAACACCCCAAAGACCACGACCACTGCTTCTGGAAGAGCAAAAAACGATGCCGGGGTATTCCATTCCATTAACAACTCCTGCTACGTTGGTAGCAGTAGGATAAGTAAATTCATACCATTCTTTTGAATATAATTCAATAGCACCTTTTACAAATTCTGTTGATCTTTTCCATGCCTGGGCCTTTGCACTTTCAACAGGATAAACAGATTGAGCCAAAGCTTTTTTACCGCTGGGCAAATTGATACGAGCTGCATCCCAGATAAAAGCTTTTGAGGCGGCCCACGCTACGTCTCTTGTATTATCACATACAAAATGCCAGGTTAAAGTAGATTTATTGGGGTGATACGAATTTCCATTCAAATCCTCAGCACTTATAATCGTAACAGTTTTATCACTCTTTTTTGCCTGAGCCAGCCGGTTTCTTACAGTAGAAGTTAAGCATTCTGCAGGGTTTTGCAATGCACCTGAACCAACAACAATCAGGTTGGATGGAGCTGTAATGGTGTAATCAATATTTCCGTATTCAAGATAGAACTCTCCTGCGCCGAGATAAGGCAGTGTGTTCCATCCTTCAATATCATCGTAAACACACATCCGTGGAAACCATTGTGCTATTTCATAGATCCAGCCATTCTTTGTATCCAGGCGTCCCATACGGTCGGTACCATATTGAGGAACAGAAAAAGCATAATTAATTTTTAATTGTAAACTTCCGGTTTTGGCAGCCAGGGGTTTAGGCAGCCACACCTGCATACGCGTATCAGAAACATTGTATTTGGCCTTAGTGGTTTTTCCATTCATTACAATATCAACTGAATTTAATTCATCACCTTTTGTAAAAGCCCGGTTAGCCCAGCGGCCGCCAGTAACCAAACTGGTGGCCTGTGCACGGCTGTCTTCCCTGTAAATATTCTGATCAAGTTGCAACCATAAAAATTTTAAAGGATCGGGGCTGTTGTTCTTATAAGTAATCACTACAGAACCTGAAACCCGCTTTTGTGCCGTATCAAGAGAAACGGCAATTTTGTAATCTGCCCGGTTTTGCCAGTAGGCCGGCCCGGGTTGTCCGCTTGCACTCCTGTATTCATTACCATTTGAGGTATAAAAAAAAGGAGCAAAAGCTTTGTGTTGGTCATAATGCGAGCCGCTGTCAGACTGGGAGAAAACAGCGCCTCCAGTAATCATCAATAAAAATGCTACAATAGCTAATTTTTTCATAATTAAATTTTTATGGCGGTGAAGTTATAATATTTCGTTTTTAGGGTGTTAGATTTTATATAAACGGTTTGCTAAATTTGGGTTATAATAATTTAAGTGAGAAAATCCAGAATAAAAATATCAATTTTTTCTTCGTTCACTGAAGATGAACGCAATAGAAAGAAATAATCAAAGGGCAACAGGGATTTTTTCTTTGTTGCCCTTTTTTCTTTTTAGAATAAGAAACAGTAAATCGACAAATAATCAAGATTCTTCTTTTACTTTTTAATACAAATGTGAATGTATAAAATATGATTCCCATCATACACCCAAGTGCCTGAAATCAGTTTTTACATTATTCATAATTTTTACTTTGCCAAAGATTATTAATCACCATTTTCATACGAAATTATGTTTGATATTACCAAACCCGTTGATCTCACACTTCACGCCGAAGGCACCGGCCCAAAAAGATTTCATCGCCCGGTTTATACCGATTTTATGCCTCCCTGTAACAGCGCCTGCCCCGCAGGAGAAAACATTCAGGCATGGATGGCACACGCGCAAGGCGGAAATTATTTTGAGGCCTTCCAAACGTTAGTAGAAGACAATCCTTTTCCGGCAGTGATGGGACGAGTGTGTGTAAAACCCTGCGAAACCGGCTGTAACCGTAATCATATTGATACTACCGTTAGTATTCATGCAGTAGAAAGATATATTGGCGATGAAGCCATCAAAGAAAAGTGGCCCAT
>DAHXOZ010000331.1 GCA_027364635.1 bacterium
TGCAAAGAAACTTGCAGATTCGGTTTATACGGCATTAATGAAGGGAAGTGATTTTGCAATGCTTGCAAAACAATTCAGTGACGACAGAACAACTTTTATGAATGGTGGAAAGATGCCGGAATTTGGAACGGCCAAATATGATGCTGTTTTTGAAAATCACGCTTTTTCACTTCAAAAAGACGGGGAGATTTCAAAGCCTTTTGAAACCCAATTTGGATACCACATTCTAAAACGAATTTCTGCTGAACCTGTCCCCAAGAGTAAATACGATGAAAAATTTATGTATAATTTGAAACAGCAGGTCTTAAATGATAGCCGCATTGAAATAGCGAAAGAAAAGTTTCTAAAAGAAATTTTTCCAGTCATAAACTTAACAAGGAAAAAAATTAACCAGCAAGATTTGTGGCGTTTTACTGATAGTGCCTTACTAAAAAATAAAGAAGTAAAAACAGGAAACGTGAATCAAAATACCACGTTGCTTTCATTCAATAATAATCAAAGTGTAAAAGTGGGTGATTGGATCGTATATATCAGAAACACTACTAATAAAATCGAAGGTGACCATCAATCTTATAAGAAAATATTCCCGGAATTTGTTAATCAATCTGCGATTTCAAATTATGCATCACGATTGGAAAAATATAACCCGGCATTTAAAGCTCAGATCGATGAATTTAAAGAAGGCAATATGCTTTTTGAAATAATGCAAAGAAAAGTGTGGGGCAACGCCTCTTCTGATACTTCAGGATTGAAAAAGTTTTATGAGCTGCATAAACAAAAGTATTTATGGAGTGCCAGTGCGGAGGCTGTAATTTTTTCCTGCTCTAATGCGGAAGTAGCCAAAAGCAGTATTGCAAAATTGAAAAAAGGGAAAAGCTGGAAAGAAATTGTAAATGGAAATCCCTCGTCCGTTCAAGCCGATTCCGGAAGGTTTGAATTAGGACAGATTCCTGTAGTAGACAGAACCGCTTTTTCTGACGGATTAATTACTCTTCCTGTAATTAATAAAACTGATGGGACCGCAGTATTTGCCGAAATCCTTAAAGTTTATCCTGGTAACCAACAAAGAAATTTTGAAGATGCACGCGGACTTGTGATTAATGATTATCAAAATTATCTTGAACAAAAATGGATTGAGCAGTTGCATTTATTTTTGAAAGAATGTCTTCATCTGTTTCTCCTGTATTTAGTTTTTTATAAACTTCATTAATCAGGTTTGCATTCTTTACAGAGTCGTCTCCATTACCCGATTTTATAAAATAATATATGGTGTGAATGTCCTTCTGGCTTCTTAAAAAAGCCTCATCAACCAAGCGGTTCACTTCCTTTTCATCTTTCAGGTAAGTATCCTGAATCTGGCTTCTGAAGTTTTGCAGATCTGCTATCATAGATGGAAGTGTATCAAGATGGATATCTTTAGCAGCCTGCACTTTTAATTTAAAATTGATGTAAAGATCAAGATAATCCCTAAGAGCCTTCGAATAGTTAGTGGTAGCAGTTTTATTTTTATTATATGCATTTAAAAATGCAGATGCATCTACTTTATGTGCTCCATAAGTAAAGAGTGTTTGACTATAAGAATAAAATAACGAAGAAGTAAAAACAAAAATGAGAAGCAGTTTTTTCATTAAATTTTTTTTTAAAAGAATCTCATAATTGATAAAGAAGTTTACACTTTCATAAAATTAAAATTATACTTAAAAGTTGTTTTACTGTCGGTTTGCAGTTTTAGCAGACTGGTTTTTTATTTTCGCATCAAGCACATCATCCATTTGCTCCAGGGTTAATTTCTTTGCAATAATTTTTTTGTCTTTATCTAATAAATATAATGTAGGAGTTTGGATGACATCATATAATTGCTTGTAAGAAGCTTGTTTTGAATCCTCTATTATTTTCTTTTGAGCGTTAGTTTCATATACATTGATCCAGTTACCCAAATTTTTATCCTTAATAAATTTTTTCCATTGTTCAAGATCTTTTGTCTCAGTAAGAACTCCATACATTTTTACGCCTTCCCTTTTCCATTTGGCATTATAAATCGAATCCAGACGAGGAACCTGCTT
>DAHXOZ010000332.1 GCA_027364635.1 bacterium
CACAATTGCCAGGTCATTGCGTTTATCATTTTCTCTTTTTTCATTCAGATCAAAATAAATTTTACCTGAACACATTAGAAGTTGCAGTGCCATTTAAAGCAGAACTTAATATAAAATCTCTGTCATTGTTTGGACCTGAATACTTCACAATCCCATCCCCATTCGCATTTCCTCCCCACAAAACATACTTTCCATCTCCCGCAACACCATGTGCAGTTGTTCCCCCGTATAAAAAAGCAGAAGTGGTAAAATCAACCAGCGGTGCTGTGGATTGTTTTTCAGTTAATAAAGGAGTTAAAGATGCCGGATCTGTACTTAACCCGAGGTGATTGCGATGCCTTACCACAATGGTATAATTTCCAGGATCAACATTATTAAAAGTAACCGGGCTTTTTCCATCTACATCCACAATGTCACCATCCCTTTCTACCAAAGCAGGTCTTGTTTGCACGACGGTAGTTCCGGCAGTATTTCTTAATTCTAAAAATACCCAATCTACAATATTGTCGTTTTGTGAAGCTTGATAACCTAAAACGGCAGCATTTATAGTATCTGCCGCCGCATCATTTACTTCGGTAAAAGCACTGCTGTAAGTAGAAGTTTTATATGGATCAGAAAGAGGAATTACTCCTGCGGATCTTAAATTATCTGACATTAAACCGTTTGTACTATTGTAAGCACCTTGCAAAAACACTTTTCCTTTTAAAAGATCAAACTTATCAATTGCTGTAATATTTGCCGTATTTATGGTTATGGGAAATGAAATGGTGTTTGAAGAAGTATTTACTGTTCCGCTCGCAGAAGACCAATCAGTGCCGTTAAATAAATAGCCTTTTAAATTATTTTCAGTCCCAGAGATATCAGTAGGATCGGTATAGCGGGCGACTACATTTAATGTGCCGCTAATTCCGGTTTGAGTGATTGTCCAGTTGGCCTTTAAATAATCAGTGGTGGATGGTGGTTTATGGGCACTTGCCGAATCTAAAACCTGTACGCCTACTTTAGCTCCGCTGTAACTTCCTGATGTGGTAATAAATGCCGGACGGTAAATCGTTCCCGCGCCTACAGGGATTTCGTTCGAAGTAAGGTCGGCAGAAATTTCTTTAAATACCTGGCCTGCACTGTCTGTTTCAATAAATTTTCCTGTTCCCATTCCGGAAATGCTGGTTATGTTGGCAAGAGAAAAATTATGATTTCCTGCGATGAATTTTCCATTGGTAAATAAAAGTGAATTGGAAACTCTCATATCGCCGGTTAACCAAACTCCATTAGTATTATCGATTTCCAGGTTTGGAATGGAGTTGCCATTCATGTTGACAGATTGGGAGTCAGTTCCTTGTAACAAAAATTTCCCCATATCAGGAAGGCTTTTAGCACTTGAAATATCGCCTGTAACAGTAACCTCTGCGCCGGTTTGTACAACAAGGCTAACTGAATCAATGGTTAGCTGTGCGTTGACTCCATTAAACATAAAAACGGCACAAGAAATAATAAATAGAACTTTTTTTCTCATAAAAAACCTGCTTACTGTATTACGATAAATTTACGGGGTTTATAAAAATAAAGAATAATGGTGGCAACAACAATAAATCCCAAAAACATTTGGCAAACTTTAAGCCAGAAAGGTTTATTTTGAAAAAAAGGAATTAAAAGATGCTTTTTTTTGTTCCTGCCTGAATGATTCTTTCAGGTTGGCGTTTACAGGTGTTCGCATCAATCGTTTCAAATCGGTTCGCTTTTTGTGTATTTCTCATTTTAGCTTAGGTTTGTAACTCTTAAAAAAAATTCATGTCAATAGAAATTAAAGTGCCTGCGGTAGGCGAAAGCATTAGTGAAGTAACACTTACAAAGTGGATAAAAAAAGACGGAGAGTGGGTAGACAGAGATGAGGTAATTGCTGAATTGGAAAGTGAAAAAGCAACTTTTGAGATCAATGCAGAGCAGGCAGGAATTTTACATACCATTGCCAAAGAAGATGATGATTTGCAAATTGGCGCAGAGGTTACTGTTACAGGCGATATTTCAAGTGCTAAAAGCCTTCCTGATATGGGGAAATT
>DAHXOZ010000333.1 GCA_027364635.1 bacterium
TTATAAAGCAAAAAGTATTCCGCTTTTCTTCTTTTCTATCATTATTTTTTACTGTTTTCTTATCCCGAACTCAGGTTAGAAATATTATTTAGCTGATTTTTTCAGCAGAAACATTTATTTTAGCAATAATTAACAGCATCAAAAATTGCTAGCTAAAAATTCATGGAATATCAATTAAAACAAGACGGGAAGTTTAAATTTATTGAAGAAGGAGAGGGAGAACCGTTGCTATTATTGCATGGCCTGTTTGGTGCATTAAGTAACTTTTCTCACCTGGTTGAATATTTCAGGAGAACGCATAAAGTGATCGTTCCTTTGCTGCCGCTTTTCGATCTCGATCTGTTGCATACCACTGTAGGAGGCCTTCAAAAATTTGTAAAAAGATTTGTAGAATACAGGGATTATGATCACATTCATTTACTGGGCAATTCTCTGGGAGGCCACGTGGCACTTGTTTATGTGTTAAAAAACCCTGAACGGGTAAGATCACTGATACTTACCGGGAGTTCCGGTTTATTCGAAAACGGGATGGGAGATAGTTATCCTAAACGTGGCGACAAGGAATACATTCGTAAAAAAACCCAGCTTACTTTTTATGATCCGGCAATGGCCACAGATGAGTTGGTTGATGAGTGCTTTGAAATTACCAATAACAGGCTTAAAGTTATTAAGATCATTTCACTGGCAAAATCTGCCATTCGTAATAACCTTGGCGATGAATTAAATCAAATACAACAACCTACCTGTCTTATCTGGGGAAATAATGATACCATCACTCCACCTTTTGTGGCAATGGAGTTTAATAAACTGATACCAAACAGTGAATTGCATTTCATAGACAAATGTGGCCATGCTCCCATGATGGAGGTCCCTGATGAATTTAATCAAATTCTTGGTGCTTTTCTTTCAAAATTAAAAATACCTGCTGCAACGATTCTTTGATTTATCTTGTCTTTATCAGGGACCATTGCGGTAACAACTTAAACTTAAGACATGACAACTCTGCAACTCGCTGATAATATATATCCGTTATTGAAGCTAAAGGACTCTATAGAAACTGTGCTTCAATTAATGAATGATCATAAAACTTACCACCTTCCCGTAGTTGCTGACGGTAAATTTCTTGGATTGATATCTGAAGAAGACCTGATTGACGAAGAAAATAAAAATACTACGTTAGATGTTTATCAAACTAACTTTATTACCGCAGCCGTTAATGCGGGTTTTTATTTTTTAAAAGCTGCTTCTGTTTATAACTTATACCATACCAATGTGATTCCGGTAATCAATGAAAATAATGAATTACTGGGCACTATTTCATCAAAAGCACTAATAACCGAGATGGGAAATTTTTGTGGTTCTTCTGAATTTGGTGCAATGATTGTACTGGAAATAGAACGCAGTCGTTTTGCTATTTCAGAGATCAACAGTATTATTGAAAGCGACGGCGCTACCATCCTTCATCTTAATGTAACTCCTCACCCCGTGCCTGATTTGCTGGAAGTAACTTTGCAGCTCAATAAAAAAGAAGTAGCAACAATCATTGCAACTTTTGAAAGATATGAGTATTCTGTAGTCTATTATTCAGGCGAAGAATTATTCGAAAATGAGCTCAACATCAATTACAATAATTTAATGAATTACCTGGATATTTAATTTTTTGGTGTTGAATTACAAAGCTACTTCTGCCAGTAAACCGACAAATAATCTTCTTTTTATTTTCCTTATTTTTTTTGAGAGCTAACATTCTCTGGATAATTAATTTAAAACCGATTATTTTTACATACTATGGAATACCTGAACACGATTTATAAATTCAATCCAAATCATCATGCGAATAGCGATCTATAGTCGTGGGTTAGAATCAGAACAACTGGAAGGATTGAAAGTTTTGCTAGCTGAATTTTCACATTATAATATTGAACCAGTTATTTACCAGGATTTTTTTAACCTGTTTTACACTTCAATAAATATTAAGGACAAGTATTCCACTTTCAACCGTTCAGATGATCTTGATGAAATAGATTTTATTATTAGCCTGGG
>DAHXOZ010000334.1 GCA_027364635.1 bacterium
GGCCATTTCATGAATTACCCCGTTTTTCAATTTTATATCCGGCTTTGTCACCGGAATATTATTATCATAAAAGCCGCTGGCGGAAACTGATGGAAATGTAGTAAGCTTTAAAGGCAGAGGAGTTCCCGGCAATTGACCGATAGTAATTGTAGTAGGCAATTGCTCATTGGGAAAAGCAGTGCTAACACCGGTACTTAAAAATTGTCTTCCCGGAATAATTGAATACCCTACGATTCCGGCAACCATCTGCACCGGTAATGCATTGATTACATCAATGGATGGAATACCTGATGCCCGGAATGCATTATTTGTTGGTAAGAAGACAGTGTATTCTGTACTGTCTGCATTTAGCTCAGCAAGTTGCCCTGTTCTGGTTGCCGCTGCAGCGAAAAAACTGTAACTGGTATCGGAACTGATCAATTCACCAATTGAAGTAGTACTGTTGTTCACCGGTGGATAATCGATAGGAGTTGCTTGAGGAAGAGGCTTATTGCATGAGTTGATAAAAATAGTTGCACCAATAACCAGGATGAATATTTGAAAAGCTTTTGTATTTAAAATAATATTTTTCATATTCTTTAATTGAAAGTGAGCAATAATTGGATTTTAGAAAACATTGTATCCAATGCTTACATAATAAAGTCCTCCGATCGCGGGATTGCCAAAACCATTGCGATAATATTGATTCAGGAGATTAGTAGCACCAATTTTGAGTAGAATTTTTGGATCAAAAAACTTATAACTTACCTGCGCATCTACTGTTTGAAAAGCAGGAACTATCCCGTTTGCAAAATCACCTTCATAATTTATCTTGTCTTGCCAACGATAGCTAACATTAAATCCAAACCTGTTTTGTTTGCCGAATCCAGTATTACTAAATGATCCACCCGCTCTCAGTTTCGGTGTATTAAAGCCTGCAATAAAACCTGCCGGAACTTTGTCCAAATGATCGGATGAAATATTGGCATCTATTAAAAAATTGTGTGGAAGTGAATAGGTTAAACCTAAACCAAATCCATAAGTATTTACATTACTATTTACGTTGGTTGGGACAGAGTAAGTAGTAACCGAATCAGGGTTACTAAGATTAGCTCTTACCGTTGCCGTATTAGTAAACACACTTTTATTGCCATTTACTGATTGTGCTACCAACGTGCGTGAAATAAAATTATGGTACACTCCATAATATCCGTAAAGATCAACCAACAGCTTCTTTTGAAATAAAAGGCCTTTGTATCCTGTTTCAAAAGAGTTAACGGTTTCTGCTTTAAATTTCGGTATATGTGCTTCCTGCGGATTTCCGGCAAACAAATTGTCATCGATGTAATACACAGGGTTGGTATCGAAATGATAAAAAGTTTTAAAAGAAGGTACACCCCCAATCAATGCGGTTCCGCCGGCAACTCTCAGGTTGATCCATTGTTGTTGTGTGGAGCCAAACCGATAGGCTTGCTGGTAAGATAATCTTATGTTATTGTCTTCTGCTACTTTTATTACCGCGGAAAGGCGGGGTGTAAATCTTCCTGCAAAATTTTCGTTTTTGTCATACCGTCCTGAGGCAATTAATTTAAGCCGTTCACTAAGTAGTTTTTTGGTGACCTGTACATAAGCACCCACTTCATTAATAGGAATTTTTCCGGTAGAATCAGCAAACAGCGTTCCTTCAGAGTTTAAAACATATCTCTTATAATTCGCTCCTACAAGTACATCTGCTACTTTTGAAGTTTTTGGTGAAAGATCGTATTGCCCTTCCACGTTATACAGATTGGTTTTGTCAACAAAAAGGCCGCCACCCTTCGAAATAGGGATGCTTCTTATTTGGTCAAAAAGTTTTTTAAATTCTGCAGAACCGGGCGCAGGCCTTCCGATATCAGCAACGCCACGTGCATATTGGTGAGCGGCAATATCTGTTTCGCCGGCTAATTTGGCGTTCAAAAACGCCATTGCGTATTGTGCGTACCAGCCGGTTGCGCCGCCACTTGGTTTCCACGCTTCATTTACTAACCTGGTTGTAAC
>DAHXOZ010000335.1 GCA_027364635.1 bacterium
GTTTCTTTTGTTATTCCCTGTAAAGACCAGGAGGAAATTGACCATTATTGGTACCAACTAATTGCAGATGATTTGAAGGGAGCGATTTTCAGAATTACTTACCAAGGTAAAAAGTAGTTTAAAAATAAAAATCGTGTTTATTTGTAGGTTTACTGTCTAATTGTATTTTCGTAACGAGTACTCCAAAAGATCAACTGTTATGAGACTACTGCTAAGCCTGTTATTTGTTTTTTATTTATCGCCTTCTTACTCACAAAAAACCGAAAGCCCTTTAATCATTAATTCTGTTATCATCCATGCTAATGCCCGGGCGTTATGCTGTAATTTCCAGGTGATTTCCTTCGGGGTCAAGAACAACACTTTCATAATATCCGTCGCCTGTAGTTCTTGGTTCGCTAAAAATTATATAACTATCTGATCTTAGCCATTCGGTAAGTTCATTTACTTTTTCTTTTTCACCTACTGAAATTGAAAAATGAGCCAGTCCTTTTGCTAACCCCCTTTGTTCGGAAGTATCGGTTATCGAAGGTTTGTGCATAAGTTCCAACCGGGTTTTATCTTCTCCGAAATAAATAAAATAAGAAGTGTACTGCTTCTTTTCATTCGTATATCTTTTCCCGGAAGTAGTGTCGAAATACTTTAAATAAAAGGCTCTCATAGTTTCCAGGTCGTCAACCCAAATAGCAAGATGATCTATTTTCATTGTAAAAATTCTATTGGTACAATTTAAATAATTTTATTTCCTCTTGCAACCTTACGCATTTTTTAGTGCTTCAATATCAAATTTTTTCATTTTCAAAAACGCCTGCATAACACGTTGCCCGTTTTCGGGGTTTGACATTAGCTCCCCTAATATAGTGGGCACTACCTGCCAGGATAATCCAAACTTGTCTTTGCACCAACCACATTGGCCTTCAGCACCTCCATCCGCAATTAGTTGGTACCAATAATGGTCAATTTCCTCCTGGTCTTTACAGGGAATAACAAAAGAAACGGCTTCGTTAAATTTAAACATATCGCCACCGTTTAAGCCCATAAAATATTGCCCGTTAAGTTCAAAATTTACTACCATTCCTGCGTCGTTAATTATTTTTGAATCAGGAAAAATTGAGCAGTAGAAATCTGCTGCAGCCCTGGCTTTTCCATCAAACCATAATCTAATAAATGCACGCCCCAATCGGTCATTAGTCCGCCGGCATAATCCCAAAACCAACGAAAATTAAAATGAAAACGGCTTGAATTGAAAGCACGTGTGGGAGCGGGGCCAAGCCACATTTTATAATCCACGCCTGCAGGTGGCGCTGTATCAGGAACTACGGGGCCCGGCTTCATCCATCCCTGGTAGCACCATACTTTTACCGTTCTTATATTTCCGAGTACGCCGGTTTGTACATAATCAACAGCATCTTTAAAATGCTGCTGGCTCCGCTGCCATTGGCCTACCTGAACTGCTTTATTATAACGTTGTTGTGCCTGCACCATCGTCCTGCATTCGCCGATAGAATTGCCCACCGGTTTTTCGCAATACACATCTTTTCCTGCAGCACACGCATCCATCATTATTAGTGCATGCCAATGATCAGGTGTACCAATCACTACAGCGTCCACATCTTTATTATCGAGCAACTGCCGGTAATCGCCGTAGGTTTTTATTTTAGAAGTATCTACATTCTTTTTTGTAAGTTCATCCAGGCGCCGGTTAATCACATTCTGATCTACATCACAAATAGCCACGAGATTTACGCCTGGAATTTTTAAGGCAGAAGTAGTATCTGCCCAGCCCATTCCATTCACCCCGATTGCACCGATATTTAACTGATCGCTCGGTGCCACCTTATTTTTAAAAATTGCGAAAGCCTTGTTGTCAAAGGAGGAGGCCAATAGGCCGCCACCAAGAACGACGGCAGAATTTTGTAAAAATTTTCTACGTGAATTCATTGTATTTATTTTTTAGTAAAGATTTAAAAGAAGGAACCAAATATCAAAACAATGGTATAAATATATACATA
>DAHXOZ010000336.1 GCA_027364635.1 bacterium
AGGGGTGGGTCAACATCACCGGAATGGTGGGTCAACATAAATCGGAATGGTGGGTCAACATGGTTCGGAATCTACACCAGTTCATTTTATGAAATTTTAATTATTTTTTTCTTGCGTCGGATTGGCTTTTTTAGGGGTAGCTAATTTTTTAATTACTTCTTCAAAAGTACCAATAACAAAAAACTTTTCTTCGTACTTAGACGGGGTCTTTTTTATTTTCTTTTTAGAAGTATTTTTTGGAGTAGGCATACGCTAAGTTAAATATATTTCCATATAAAACCGTTAGTAGATTTTCTTAATCCTCTGACAACTTTTGAAATTGATGCGGGATGAATACCTGTTGCTTTGGATGCTGAAATTATTGAAGGATATTCTGCAACAATCCTATTATTTTTTATTTGACAAATAGCCCTACCTTTTATTTTTGGATTTAATACCAAGGGTGGCAAAACAGGGTTTATTAAAAGTGAAGCGGATAATTCAGTCTTTTTTATTAAATCCTTATAAGAAAGTTTTCCTTTGATATTAGTCAAGCACATTTCAAAACGCTCACCATCTTTTAATTTTCTTGTGTTATATCTGTATTCTGTTTCTCTGCAATACCTAAAACAATGCTTAGGGCTTAAATGGTGATATATACCTATTATTGAACGTTTCAATAATGAGAATGCTCCTTCAATACCATTTGTATATATATACCCATCTCGTACATATTCGTACTGTTTGTGATTAACAAATTCATGCCCTGCAAAATCATTTTTTAAGGCTGCATAACTTCCATCTCCATCAGTCATAACAAATGCGCTTTTATCAATATTGTTATCTACAATTAAAGGTATTTGTTCTCTGGTATCTGATTTACCAGAAACAACTAACCTCAAATTCCCTTTTCTTTCAAGCATCCCAATAACCATTATTTTATGTCCTACTGGCCCACGCTCGCCTAATTCTTTAAGTGCTGCCCTTTTGGATTTGGAGAAGTTTTTCGCTTTTCCACCCAGATATACCTCATCTACTTCAACGACATTTTTTAACAATAGTCCGTCATTATTTGCAAGTGTTTCCCTAATCCTGTGTAGCATGAACCAGGCAGTCTTTTGGGTAATGCCTAAATCTTTTGCAAGTTGAATTGAGCTTATTCCTTTCTTATGTGCAGTTATTAAATAAACAGCGGGAAACCAAGTGGTAAGAGGAATATTGCTTGCATGAAATACTGTGCCAACAGTTACGCTGTATTTTTTGTAGCATTCTTTATTACCACATTTGAAACGTTTGCCATTCTCAATAATATAGTATTTATCGCTTCCACAATAAGGACATTCAGGACAACCATTCCAACGTTGTTGAACTAAAAAATCTCTGCATTTTTGCTCATCTGAAAAAGATTGAATTAAATCTTTTAAATTTTTTATTGGTGCATACTTGCTCATAAAAGTAGATTTAAAAATTTGTTGATAAATCTTGTAATTCTTAAAATATTTACTACCTTTACGATAGTAAAAAAGAGTGGATTTTGAGGGAATCAAACCCTCCGGCGCAGGTTGGGAAATCCGCCGCCGCCCATTCAGGGAAACCCATAAATTTTTAAAGAACTAAAAGCCATTTACATTTTGCCGTCCAAAGCGTTGTAAGTGGCCTTTTTTATTTAATCCATTTATAATAATTTCCTTTAACACCTTTCTCTTTTTCAATAGTTATTTCACCTTCTTTTTCGAGTATGTTGAATATTACTGATAATGTTTTTATTAATTTACTTTTCTTCTCATTATTTGCATTTGGGTAAAGCATTTCAATAACATCAATAGTCTTAATTTCCTTTTTATAATTTTTCATGAACGATCTTATCAAATCCCTTGTGAGTGGGGCATTTATGGGAATTAATTCTGCTTTTGGTGGTGGATTGTCTTTGAGCATTTTAAGGGTAAATTTCAAGTCTTTAATCTTTTGCTCATGATAAGCTATTTGTTCATTAATGCTATTCAGAACATTTTCGGGTATAGTATTTTT
>DAHXOZ010000337.1 GCA_027364635.1 bacterium
CTGAATAAAATTAATTTTATAAACTCAATTACAATATGTTTAAAAACAAAACTCTTTTAATTACCGGGGGTACCGGTTCTTTCGGTCATGCGGTGCTGCACCGGTTTTTGCATACCGATCATTTTCAGGAAATACGCATTTTTAGTCGCGATGAGAAGAAGCAGGATGATATGCGCAACCAGTTAAGAAATGAAAAGCTCAAGTTTTACATTGGTGATGTTCGCGATTATGCGAGTATAGAAGGCGCTATGCATGACGTGGATTATGTGTTTAATGCAGCAGCGTTAAAACAGGTGCCTTCCTGCGAGTTTTTCCCGATGGAGGCCGTTAAGACGAATGTGATCGGGACACAGAACACCCTCAATGCTGCTATTGCCAACAAGGTTAAGAAGGTAATTTGTTTAAGTACGGATAAGGCAGCTTACCCGATCAATGCGATGGGCATTTCCAAAGCGATGATGGAGAAAGTGGCGATTGCGAATTCGAGGAATATTCCCGAAAGTGACACCACGATTTGCCTTACCCGTTACGGGAATGTAATGGCCTCCAGGGGATCAGTAATACCCTTGTTTTTAAAACAAATCAAAAGCGGTGAACCACTCACGGTAACCGATCCGAATATGACGCGGTTTTTAATGTCGTTGACAGAAGCGGTGGAGCTGGTTTTGTTTGCCTTTGAGAATGGCCACCAGGGCGACCTTTTTGTAAACAAAGCGCCTGCGGCTACGATTGGCACGCTTGCACAAGCGTTAAAAGAATTGTGCAAGGCCGATAATGAAATAAGGGTGATAGGAACAAGGCATGGAGAAAAATTATATGAGACCTTGTGTACAAGAGAAGAGATGACCAAGGCGGAAGATATGGGGGATTTTTACCGGGTACCTGCCGATCACCGGAATTTAAATTATAACCTGTACTTTTCCGAAGGAGAGACGGATGTGTCAAAAGTGGAAGATTACCATTCTCACAATACCAGGCAATTAGATGTGAAAGGAGTAAAGGAGCTTCTTGTAAAATTGCCTTTGATACGGAAAGAGGTTTTTGGGGAGGAGGTGGAGCAGATGCCGGGGTGAATGGTTTATTGTGAATGGTGAATGTTTAGAGTTTTGTGTTCCTGTCTACTCCCTCTCTATGGGAGAGGGCCGGGGTGAGGCTTTTGGAGGCAAAAGGCAAAAGGCAAAAGGCAAAAGGCAAAAGGCAAAAGGCAAGAAGGATGCTGCTTCTTACTGTCTATGGGAGAGGGCCGGGGTGAGGCTTTTATTTTTGTCATTATTACATTGAGTAATTTTACTCAGTATATTGAGTAAATTGTTTTGAGATGTTTGAACGCCATACTGTTCAGGTTTTGTGAAACGGCCTTTTGTGAGAAAAGGAAGGTTACGGATGCAAGAAACAAGTAGAAAGATGCGAGCTGAATGCTGACCGTTGAATTCTAAATGCTAAACGCGCTGAAATGAAATCAAAATGCCACAGATAATTCAAGGCGGGACGCACGAAGATGAAAGAGGCCGGTTGATCTTTTTCAATGAATTTGATATGGCGGGGGTAAGGCGATTTTATGTGATTGAACATACTTCCGTTGAAATAGTTCGGGCATGGCAGGGACACAAAAAAGAGGAGAAATGGTTTTGTGTGATTTCAGGGGGTTTTAAAGTGGCGCTGGTGCAACCGGATGATTGGGAAAAGCCTTCCGTGGAATTGAAGCCGGAAGAATATGTGTTGAAAGCGGAAGATAACCGCGTTTTGTATATACCCGGCGGATGGGCAAACGGATTTAAGGCTTTATCAGCCGGATCAAAAATGATGGTTTTTTCTTCGTTTACTGTTGATGAATCATCCAACGATAACTTCCGCTTTGATAAAAGTATGTGGTATGATTGGAAATAATTTCCTGCAGAAACGGTCGGGCAGATTTTAATTAAAATCGATCCTTTATTAGAAAAGGAAAAACCGGATGCGTTCCTGGTT
>DAHXOZ010000338.1 GCA_027364635.1 bacterium
CGTAGTTGCTGCATTTGTTGTAGTGTTTCTGTTGTGTTCATTTTGTTTTTTTTTGATTAAAGATTTATTTATTGATAGTTGTCTTTGCCTCTTATATTTTCATGAGCAGGTAAAGGCGATTGTTCCTCTAAGAGGGAAAGTTGTTTGTCGAGTCCTCTTTCCAGGATATTTTTTATCATCGTGTAATTAATCCGGCTACCTTGTAGTGCTCTGCCGCAGGCAGCTTCGAGCCGGGGTAGTCCATACCTTTTTTGAAGCATGAGCATCCCAAAGCAGGACTTATAATTTTGTTCGATATAGATGCTGTTTTCAAGTATGAGTGAAGCTGCCTTCAGGGTATTTGCGCCAATGCGTTCGGCCTGTTTCAAAAGATCTTCTTTATTAAAACCTTTTATCTCATGCATGTGCCGGTGATGCGGCGGCATATGATCTGCAATGGTTGTGTAAGCTTTACCGTGAGGTTTTCTCATATGAACAGCAATACGGCTATGCTCATAATACACTTCTACCACCCGGCTGTCATAGAGCACTTTTACTTTCTTCCCTACATATTGGTAAGGCACACTATAGTAAAGACAATCTTCCCGAAGTTGCACATGATAATTACGCTGAACAGTAAGGAGAGTAACTTTCTTAGGCGCAAAAGGTTCAGATGGTAATGGTTTGAGAAGCGGCTGTTCCTGTTGTTGATAAAAATACAGACGGCTGTAAACCGTGTTTTTATAAGGCTTATTATTGAGCAGTAAAAGTTGCTGATGCATGGCCTCATTAAGGGCCTTGAGGCTGGTAAACTCGCAGGTGCGCAATGGCGCATAGACATGCGCATACACAATACGAACTGCTTGCTCTACCATCGCTTTATCTTTAGGACTATAAGGCCTGGCAGCGCTAAAAGTAGTGCCGTAATGTTCTGACAACTGGTAACATAAATCAGTAAAGACCGGTTCATAACGGTCTGAACGGATTACAGCCGTTTTTAAATTATCACATAAAATAGTAGCCGGCACCCCTGCATAAAACCGCAGCATTGCATTGATACAAGCGGCAAAATCATGTGTCTTTTGAGATAATACCGCCTGGCAAAAGATAAGGCCGCTAAAGGGAAGTATCCCAACAAAGACCTCGCACTCGATGCGTTCACCTGTAGAGGTATCAACATAATATTGTTTCTTTCCGGCAAAATCAACCATCATTATATCTGCCGCATTGTATTCCAGATGCATGGATACATCCTTATGCTTCAGATAGTTTTTAAACTGATCACAGTACTGGCTATAGCCATATCCACCGGGATTTTTTAAAAGATACTCATTCCAAAGCAGAAGGCGCGTAACACCGGTTTTTGCCAGCTCTGATTCTGCATACCTAAAGTGTTCAAGAAGTTGAAGCTTTCTTTCAGTATTGGTTTCAAGTTGTTCATTGTTATAAGCTTCATCAGCCAGTTGCTTATCGGATAAGTTATCTGTATCAGCATCAAAGCGTGAAAGATACTTACGCACACTGTTGCGGCTAATGCGCACGCGACGTGCTATCTCACGGATACTGATACCATCATTTTTAAGTTGTAAAATTTGTTTTAATTGTTCCATTGCTATCGGTTTTTGTGCCATTGCTCTTCTTTATTTTTTAAGAGCAAAAGACATCAAAAGCTTCCAACAATTATTGCATGCAAGAGGTGGTCAACCCCGAATAATCGGGACAGGCTATCCCGGAATAAATTTAAACTGCTGATCAATCTATTCTGAAAAGGTGGGTCAACATGCCGGAATGACACTAACTTCAGAAATCAGAATAAAATTATTTTCTGGAAAACAGGTGGGTCAACATCCTGGAATAAATTAAAATCACTGAATGAAAAGGCTAAAAATTTATTCCGAAAAGGGGTGGGTCAACATCACCGGAATGGTGGGTCAACATAAATCGGAATGGTGGGTCAACATGGTTCGGAATCTACAC
>DAHXOZ010000339.1 GCA_027364635.1 bacterium
CAAAATGGTAATTCCCTGGTCTACTTCCACAATCCTTTTCAAGGTTTCAATACTTCCTGTTTCAAAATCCAATTGGCGAAATTCCTGTTCTTTATTTCTCAGCTCGCACAAATTTAAAACCTGTGCCCTCAGGCAGTGGCCTTCTTCAAGCAGGCAAAGCCGGTTTACATCAATATCATTTGCCAACACAAATTTTTTCTTCAAAATCTTTTCACCGGAAGAAGCATACACAACAAACGGTTCATAAAAAAGTGATTCTTCTTTCAGCGTAGGTTGGTTCAACGGCGTTGAAAGTATGCCGGCATCAAGGTCGTGCTGTTCCAGTTTATGAATGATCTGGTCAGTGGTAAATTCGTTAATCTTCAATTTTACTGACGGATATTTCTTTAAAAAAGAATTTATAAACAAGGGAAGAAGGTATGGAGCAATCGTAGGAATAATGCCTATCCTGAGCTCTCCTTTCAATTCAGCCTGTTCATCCTGCACCATTTCCTTCAGCCTGTAACTTTCCTGCAATATCTTTTTAGCCTGTGCAATTATTTTTATTCCTATTTCCGTTGGGACAACCGGTTGGCGGCTCCGGTCAAAGATTTTTACTTCCAGTTCCTCTTCCAGCTTTTTTATCATCATGCTTAGTGTTGCCTGTGTCACAAAACATTTTTCGGCAGCTTTTACAAAATGCCTGTGTGTGTCTACGGCAATCACATATTCCAACTGCTGAATGTTCATAAAAAAGAATTATTAATATAGATATAATCTATACAAATATAGATTATATCATTAATAACGAACAACAATAAACAGTATATTTGATGTTGAAAATAAGAAAAAAATGATGCGTTTGTCCGTTTTTGTACCGTAGCCGGGGAACTGGGCACAACCAGATGGTTTAGTTAAGTATAAAAAACGTTTGAGCAGATAATTCTTCTCAAACGTTTTTTGCATAAAGAAATAAAGGAAAATTTACCGAAATATATTTTGATATCCCTTTACTTTTCTTTTATGGAACTTTGCAAAGATTTAAATCAAAGAAGATGAATATGAAAACACCGGCAATCCCATTTTCCGTTTTAGAACTTGCAACCGTTACTGAAGGGGCTACGCTCAAAGAAACATTTACCAAAATCCTGGAACTGGCGCAACATGCAGAGAAATTGGGTTATAATCGCTACTGGCTTTCTGAACATCACAACATGATAAGTGTGGCAAGTTCTGCAACATCAATCCTAATAGGATATATTGCTGGTGGCACTTCTACCATGCGCGTTGGTTCAGGAGGAATTATGTTGCCCAACCATTCTCCTTTGGCAGTAGCAGAACAATTCGGCACATTGGAATCTATTTATCCCGGAAGAATTGACCTGGGATTAGGCCGAGCTCCGGGAACAGACCAGCTAACAGCAATGGAACTGCGTGGAAGCCGTTCCGCTTCGGCAGAAAATTTTCCACAAAATATTTTAAAACTGCAAACTTATTTTTCAAAAGAAAACAGCAATTCTAAAGTGAGGGCAATCCCCGGAGAAGGACAAAATATTCCTATCTGGATATTGGGATCAAGCACTGACAGTGCGCAACTGGCGGGATTTTTAGGTTTGCCTTATGCATTTGCCAGTCACTTTGCTCCTGCGCAATTTTATTCAGCAATTAATTTATACAGGCAAACTTTCAGACCTTCTGCAGTTCTCGATCAACCATACATTATGCCTTGCGTAAATGTGATTGCAGCGGATACAGACGAAGAAGCCAATAGATTATCTACGTCTTTATACCAGATGTTTATCGGAATTATAACGGGCAAGCGCACACTATTACAACCACCGGTTGTCAACATGCAAGACTTATGGACGGAATATGAAGAGGAAGCAGCCAATTGGATTTTGAAACAGGAAGTATTGAAACCTTGAAAAGGATTGTGGAAGTAGACCAGGGAATTACCATTTTG
>DAHXOZ010000033.1:0-20079 GCA_027364635.1 bacterium
AGCCGGAAAAAATTTAATGAAGATGGATATGACCGTCATAAAATTTTTCTGTACAAAGAAGATTTTAATAAATTTTTGAAAGGGATGACTGAGGCGATTGATTATGTAAAAACAGAATTGATGCCTGACTTTGATTTCGATGCATTCAATCATGAGAATTCTGAGAATTATGAAGGAAGCAATTATACGGCAAAGACAGAAACCGAAGTTACCCATGCTGCTGCAGTGGCAACCAATGAAGAAATTCAGGCATCTTCTGAATCTGAATCTGCACCTGAGCCTGAAGCAGGCACTAATGTTTCTGCAGAAACTTCCAAAGCAGATGACGACGATGATCATTCAACCAATGATACACAACATGAAGAAGTAGATAAGTGGTAAGGTGATTTTATAAAATATTTTTGATGGATCCTCTCATTTATTGGGAGGATTTTTTTTGACACGAAATTTTTTGACACGAATTACACGAATTTGCACGAATAATATTCGAACTTCTTCGAGGGACAAGGGTTTGCCACGGATTCCACGCCTGCCCGACTTCGTCATTCAGGCGGGGATTACCACAGATTATTTCAGAGCGTGTCCTTCTCCTTTTGGAGAAGCCCGCCTGCCCGCCCGGATGAACCAGTCGGACGGGGATGATAAAGTCGGACAGGGGTTGGGATGAGGCTTTGCTACAAATTACACGAATTAGCACCAATTTGGTTGCCACGCCTGCCCGAATGAACTCGTTCAGGCGGGAATTCCACAGATTACCACAGATTATTTCAGAGCGTGTCCTTCTCCTTTTGGAGAAGCCCGCCTGCCCGCCCGGATGAGCCCATTCGGATGGGGATGACAAAGTCGGACAGGGGTTGGGATGAGGCCTTTTATCAGTAAATCAACAAAAAACACGGATTCCTATTTGCTTTTTTTTCTACATCGTCAGCTTTTTATAAGCATTGATCAACCCGTTGGTGGATGAATCGTGGGATGTGATCTTTTGATGGCTTTCCAATTCCGGGAGAATCTTTTTTGCCAATACTTTTCCCAGTTCCACGCCCCATTGATCAAAGCTGTAGATATCCCAAATGACGCCCTGTACAAAGATTTTATGTTCGTATAAAGCAATCATTTCACCCAAAGTAAACGGCGTTATTTTGGTGATCAAAAATGAATTGGTGGGTTTATTGCCTTCAAATTCTTTGAAAGGAATTAATTTTTCAGGGACATTTTCATCTTTTAATTCGTGGCGCTTTTTCCCATTCATGAGCGCTTCTGTTTGCGCAAAGAAATTAGACAATAAAATTTTGTGATGATCACCCATAGGGTTATGAGTGATGGCTGGCGCAATAAAATCAGCCGGGATCATCGGCGTTCCCTGGTGGAGCAATTGGTAAAATGCATGCTGGCCGTTGGTTCCGGGTTCTCCCCAAATTACTGGTCCTGTAGAATAAGTAACTTTTTTGCCATTGCGATCCATGTGTTTTCCGTTGCTTTCCATATTTCCTTGCTGGAAGTAGGCAGGAAAGCGGTGCATGTATTGATCGTAAGGGAGTATCGCTTCTGATTGCGCACCGAAGAAATTAATGTACCAAAGGCTGATCAATCCCATTAAAACCGGAATATTTTTCTCGAACTTTTTTTCCCTGAAGTGTGTATCCACTTCAAAAGCGCCTTTCAGTAATTCTTCAAAATTTTTGTAACCGATCGTAAGAGCGATCGATAAACCAATGGCACTCCATAAACTGTAACGTCCGCCCACCCAATCCCAGAAGACAAACATATTTTCTTTATCAATTCCAAACTCTTCCACACCTTTTTCATTAGTGCTTAAGGCAACAAAATGTTTGGCAACGGCTTTTTTATCTTTCGCGCTTTTTAAAAACCAATCGCGCGCAGAGTGAGCATTGGTCATGGTTTCCTGCGTAGTAAACGTTTTGGAGGCGATCAAAAACAGCGTTTCATCTGGCGTGATCTTTTTCAAAACTTCGGCAAGATCCGTACCGTCGATATTGCTTACGAAATAAGGATGAATGTCTTTTATCCAATATGGCTTCAAAGCTTCTGTCACCATCACGGGGCCAAGGTCGCTGCCGCCAATTCCGATGTTTACTATGTATTTAATTTTTTTTCCGGTGTACCCTTTCCATTCTCCTTTATGAATTTTACGGCAAAAGTTTTTCATGTGTTCCCATTCTTTTTTCACTTCGGGCATTACATCTTTTCCCTCCGACATAACCGGCTTGCCCGAGAAATTCCTCAGTGCGGTATGTAACACAGACCTGCCTTCTGTTTCATTGATCAGTTCGCCGGTGAACATCGCTTTTATGGCTTTGTGCAATTCGCATTCATAAGCCAGTTCCAGCAACAATTTTTTTGTTTCATCGCTCACCAGGTTTTTTGAAAAGTCGACGATGATGTCCGGAACTGCAAGTGAATATTTTTTAAAACGATCAGGGTCTTCCCTGAAAAGATCTTTCATGGAAATATGTTTCATTTCTTTATGATGGTCATGTAACTTTTTCCAGGCGGCTGTTTTTGTGGGATTGACTTTTGGGAACATGGGTTGAATTATGAATTAAGAATTATGAATTAAGAATTATGAATTATGAATCACAAAAATCAGACCTATAAATTTTCAATGATTTGAATGGTCTTTTTTACCATTTCTTCTGTCACATCGAGGTGAAGAACCATTCTTACCTGTGTGGGTGAGATGGCCATTACCAGGATGTCATTTTCTTTCAACTTTTCAGCAAGGGATTTTGCGGAATATTTTCCTTTTACTTCAAAAATAATGATGTTGGTTTCTACAGGAAACATGCTTCCGGTAAAATCTTTCTCCTTCAGTGCTGCCACCATCTGCTGCGCATGACGATGATCCAAAGCCAGTCTTTCAATATTATTTTCCAATGCATAAATACCTGCCGCAGCCAGGTAACCAGCTTGCCTCATTCCGCCACCGAATACTTTGCGGATGCGCCGTGCTTTATCAATAAACTCTTTTTTCCCTAGCAAGACACTACCTACCGGAGCACCTAATCCTTTGCTAAGGCAAATAGAAATACTGTCAAATATATTTCCATATTCTTTCGGGTCTTCATCTTTTGCCACGATGGCATTAAAAAGCCGTGCCCCATCCAGGTGTAGTTTTAAATTATTTTCGAGGCAAACTTCTTTAATCTGATGTATGTCGTTTATTTCATAACAGCTTCCACCTCCGCGGTTAGAGGTGTTTTCGAGGCTTACCAGCCGGGAGGGTGCTTTGTGAATGTCTTTGGGGTTGATGGCTTCGGCAACCTGTGAAGCAGTAATTCGTCCCAGGTTGCCCTGCAACGGTTTTACCTGGCATCCGGAATTGAAAGCAATGCCACCGCCTTCATAAATATAAACGTGACTTAATTGATCGCAGATCACTTCGTCGCCCGGCTGTGTATGGCATTTTATAGCCACCTGGTTGGTCATCGTTCCACTGGCGCAAAACAAACCTGCTTCCATTCCAAACTTTTCAGCAAGCATGTTTTGCAATTTATTCACGGTAGGGTCTTCATTAAAAACATCATCACCCACATCAGCCCGGAACATCATTTGAAGCATGGCCGGTGTGGGTTTGGTAAAAGTGTCTGAGCGAAAATCAATCATAATGCCGGGAGGTTTTTTGAGGAAGCAAAAGTATTATATAAATGTTAATTGGAGTTTTCAAAAGGTCAAAAGGTGTTAATATAATCATAAGCCTGTAAAATATTATGATACAAACATTTATTTGGGCCAAACGTTATGAAGTTTCAATAATGCGTTGTAACTTTGCAAAGGTTTTGAAAGATAGCTGTACTTAACAAATCTTTAGTAACTTTTCCCCAATTAAAATTGTCTAATCACTATTAATTATATAAAAAATGAGGCAACTTAAAATTGCTACGCAGATTACTAACCGCGACTCACAAGCGGTAGAGAAATATCTGCAGGAAATTTCAAAAATTGGGATGATTACTCCGGAAGAGGAAACTATTTTAGCACAAAAGATTAAAATGGGCGACCAGAGAGCTTTAGAGCGTCTCACCACTGCCAATCTACGTTTCGTAGTATCTGTTGCTAAACAGTATCAGCACCAGGGTTTATCATTAAGTGATCTTATCAACGAGGGTAACCTCGGATTAATTAAAGCGGCACAACGCTTTGATGAAACCAAAGGTTTCAAGTTTATTTCATACGCTGTGTGGTGGATTCGCCAATCTATACTACAGGCGTTGGCAGAGCAGGGCAGATTAGTCCGCCTGCCTCAAAACAAAATTGGCACTTACAACAAAGCAAATAAAGCCTACATGGCTTTTGAGCAGGAACATGAAAGAGAACCATCTACCGAAGAGCTTTCAGAAATACTCGAAATGAGTGAAACTGAAATTAACAACATTTTTCAAAGCAATACCCGCCATACTTCCCTTGACGCGCCGGTACATGAAGCAGAAGATGTTGCTATGGGCGATCTTTTAAAAGGCGCCGGAGAAACTGATGAAGATGTAATGCACGATTCATTGAAAAATGAAATCCGTCGTGTGTTGAAATCTCTCAGTCCGCGTGAAGCTGAGATCGTAAACGCTTATTTTGGCCTTGACGGTGAAAATGGGGTAACCATTGAGCAGATAGGTCAGAAATACGACCTGACGAAAGAACGAATTCGCCAGATCAAAGAAAGAGCGATCAAACGCCTGCAGAAAGCACGTTACAGCAGTGCGCTTAAAGCTTATTTAGGTTAATATTTTTTAAACAAAAGGTAAAGCCGTTCTTTTCAGGACGGCTTTTTTATTGTGCGATGTTATCTATCTTTTTAAATCGTAGGGTTCACTTTCTCCTTCGGCTTTTTTTGAATCTGAACTTTTAATGTTGTACTTATGAGTTAAAACGGTATCTGCTTTAGAGGGAGTTCCCTTCATAGTGTCATGATCCAAAATTCGTCCATTGGGTTTGCAAGAAGCAAAAAATAAGGCTGAGGCGAGAAGAACAACGCAACATCTAAATACTTTCATTCAATTTTATTTAAGGTTAATTTATAATTTTTTACCGATTGGCTTATAAACCTCAAACTTCCGATAAAAATTCTAAATCTTAAAATCTTTTAACGTCAATCCCGGCCGTATAACCATTTGATGACAGAAAAAATGATTGGATCCAAAGAAAGTGACTACCAGTAAACCCACAAAAATGGTTGATTTTTATTTTTGATTCAACCTCTATACCTTCTTAATCTTGCCATAGAAATAACCGGATTAAATTTCATCGGCATAATTTTTGAACTTATGCGATCAAATTTCTAAGAATGTTGAAAAATGTTTTGATTTTAATTTTTGTAGCTATCAGTATTTTTTTAAATAGTTGCACCAAAAAAGCAGTTCCCTCGAAAACAGCTATCATTATTCCTGCAGAAAGCAATACATCCGGTACCACTGTAAAAAAGATAAAACCCGCACCGATGCCTCCCAAAACTGATACTGTAGCGGTGGCCCCGGTAACTGAGGAAAAGCCGGTACCTAAACCAGAGCCTAAACCGGATTTTCCAAAAGTGATTACGGTCAATGATAATGCAGCAAGCAAAAGTGTCGACGGGCGTTTATTTTACGACGTTCTTGGGCACAGGTACTGGAAAAATTATAATGACGGGAAATATTATTTGTTTGACAAATCCATGTATAGCAATCCGGATTTTAAGCCATCAAAATAAGATTTTTTATTTTCTTTTTGTATTCTGAACTTTTGATCTAACAATTATCACAGAAGAAGATTAATAATGTATCTTTGAAAGATCAGGGTATTTATTATCACTATCTTCATTCACGATTCATCAGAATCATAAAAAAAAGCAAGGGAATTTATGGCAGAAACATGGAATAAGAAAGAACGCGAAAAAAGAAAAAAACAAAACAAAAAAGACAAAGCAGAAAAAAAGCAGGAGCGAAAAGAAAACAAGAGTACTAATCCTGAAAGCATGATTGCTTATATTGATGAAAACGGTAATCTTTCTTCCAAGCCACCGGATCCTAAGAAAAAAATCATTGTAAATGTGGAGGATATAGAAATTGGAGTTCCTAAACAGGAAGAACAAAACCCTGAAGACCTTATACGTACGGGTGTGGTAACATTTTTTAACAATGATAAGGGGTATGGATTTATAAAAGACAGAGAAACACAGGAAAGTGTTTTTGTTCATATTAATTCTTTATCAGAACCTATTAAAGAAAATAATATCGTTTCATTTGAAACAGAAATGGGGCCTAAAGGTGCTAATGCCGTTAATGTGAAACTGGTAAAATAAAAGTCCCTTTTTAGTTAAAGATTTTAAAATAGAAACCTATGTGTTTCTATTTTTGTTTTTGGCCCTTCGACAGGCTCTGGGTGACACAAGCCTTCGACAGGCTCAGGGTGACACAACCCTTCGACAGATTCAGGATGGCAAGCCTTCGACAGGCTCTGGGTGACAACCCTTTGTTATCTTTGTAAACCTAAAAAGAAATTAAATGAGTGACCAGGCGAATTTAGAAACTGCCACCTTTGCGAACGGATGTTTCTGGTGTACGGAAGCTGTTTTCCAGGAATTAAGAGGTGTTGAAAAGGTGACCAGCGGCTACACAGGCGGACATGTAATAAATCCAACTTATGAGCAGGTTTGCAATAAAGATACCGGCCATGCAGAATGTTTGCAAATTGAATACGACCCGCAGCAAATTTCCTTTGATGAATTATTGGAGGTCTTTTGGAAAACCCACGATCCGACGACACTCAACCGGCAGGGGAATGATGTAGGCCCGCAATACCGGAGTGCTATCTTTTATCATAATGAAGAACAAAAAGCAAAAGCAGAAAAATATAAAGCGGAATTGAATGCCAGTGGCATCTTTGATGCGCCTATCGTTACTACTATCGAACCGTTTACAGTTTTTTATCCTGCTGAAAATTACCATTCCGATTATTACAAAAGGAATTCATCGCAGCCTTATTGCTATTATGTGATTAAACCTAAAATGGAAAAATTTAAAAAGGTTTTTGGCGATAAACTTAAATAGAAGCCTTAAGTACATTAAGAGCTACTTAAGTGGGATTACAAGCGGCTTTAACTTTATTATTTTTATAAATTGTAATCCTCTCATAATTTGAAAAGTAAAATCAAACTCGAACCATTTTTTGGCAAAGTTGGGGTCCATTTTTTTAAAATGATGATTATTTTGAAATAATTCTCCCATCATCACAATGCCAAAAGGAGTGGTATTTTTTGAGTGGTCGCCGTTGTTAAAATTGCTGTAACCCAATTTATGACCAAACCAGTTTACGATGGCTCCCTGGATAGGCCCCATTAAAAAATGAACGGGTAACAATAAAAACCACCAGTAATTGGGAGCGAAGATGACGTAGAAAGCAACATATAGCGCGCCAAAACTTAACCGGGTTACCCAGTGATTCCCTATTTTATCCAGCTTGTCCCACACCGGAATATATTCTTCGGTGAATTGAAGATCAGGTAAATTTTCACCGGTAACAAATGAACTAAATATCCTGGCCGTGTGCATCATCATCTGCCAGATATCTTTAAAAAAATGGGGCGAATGAGGATCTTGTTGGGTATCACTATAAGTATGATGCATACGATGCATTACCGCATAAGCCCTGGGCACCAAAAAAGAAGAACCTTGTACCAACCATGTCAGAAAGTAAAACGTTTTCTCCCAGCGCCTGCTGGTGGTATACATTTGGTGAGAAGCAAACCGATGGAGAAAAAAAGAATGAAAAAACAAAGAAAAAAACCAATGGCAAAAGAAAAAGCACAGGATAAGGAACATTTAAAAGATTAAAAGTGGGAAACCGTAAATATACACTTAATAAATTCCTATCGGTTTGTTATAAGCGAAGATTAACCTTTTGGATAGGGATCTCTATTTTTCCAGCTTTACCCTTCTCAGTTCCAAAAGGTTCAAACCATTGGGAATAAAATTCTTTACATAAGGATGCACGAGCCAGATCACCATGTCATACCACAAAGGCACTACCGGCGCATCTTTCATCATCAACTGATCGGCCTGTTGATAAATTTTATAACGGACCGAATCGTTTTTTTCTGACAAGGCTTTTTCATACAATTTATCAAACCCGGGATTGTTATAGCGCGTATAATTGGGCGGGGCAGGGTTTTTTCCATAGAAAACACTGAGAAAATTTTCAGCATCAGGATAATCGGCGATCCAGCTACCGCGAAAAAACAGTGCTTCTGATTTAGCGGTTTGATCAAGCAGTAAACTTTTCTGGACTACTTCTACATTGATCCTAATTCCTGTTTGCTGCAATTCGTTAGCAATATAGCTGGCAAGATCGGCATACAAAGGAACCGTAAGCAGTTTGATCGGAGGCAATCCCACGCCATTTGGATAACCGGCTTCTTTTAATAATTCCAAAGCTTTTTCCGGGTCATACTGATACCCTTTTACCGCCGACGAATCAAAAGAAGGAAATGCAGCAGGAATAAAACCACTTTCAGCAGGAATGCCGATTGAATTACGAATGTAGAGGATCATTTTTCTCCTGTTGAATCCGTAATTGATGGCCTTTCGGATACGCACATCTTTCAGCGGTGAATTTTTTACAATACTTAAACTGCTGTCACATAAAAAACCTAAATATTCTGTAGTAAGTGCGGGATGCTTTACCAATACTATCTTGTCTTTCCATTCTTTACGAAGTGTTCCCGCTTTAGTAAGTACCTCATCTTTAAAGGAAGGATCAATTTCATTTACAAAGTCAAGCCGTTTTTGCTGAAACTCCAGGAATTCGGTCGCCTTATTTTGCAGGAAAGTCACTTTAATTCCATCGAGGTAAGGAAGTCTTGTGCCGGTGCTGTCTTTTTCAAAATAACGGGGATTTTTTTTGAGCACCAGCGCCTGGCCTTCTTCCCAGGCTACCATTTCAAAAGGCCCGGTTCCACAGGGATGGCGTCGAAAATCTTTTCCATATTTTTCAACCACTTCCCGCGGTATTACTGAACAATATTGCATACTCATTACCCCAAGAATAGGGTGAAAAGGTTTTAATAATTTTAACCGGAAAGTGGTGTCATCAATTGCTTTAAAGGGTTCTGCCGTGTCTACTCTGCCATTAAATATCCAGGCGCCGCTGCTGGCGGTATTTTTATCCATAATGCGCGAGAAACTGTACACGACATCAGCGGCGGTCATTTTTCGCCCTTTTCCGTTGGGAAAGGCCGGATTATCCTGGAAATACACATCATTGCGCAGGTGAAAAGTAAAGGTGAGGTTATCTGCAGAAATATCCCAGCTTTTGGCAAGTGAAGGAACCAGGTTTAAGTGATCGTCAGTTTGTACCAGTGTATTGTAGATCTGGTGAACTGCCCACATGATGGATTGGTTTTTTGCGAAGGCAGGATCCAGCGTGCCTATACCGGATTGTTCATTGTACCTGAAAATATTCTTGTCACTTTGATGATGAGAGCAGGAGGAAGTAAACAGCAACAAGAAAAAAAGCAGGTAAAGAAAATTATTACGGAACATTTTTATCAGAGGTAAAGAAATTTGTTTTTTTAACTTCATCTTTGTTTATAAAAAAATAAATTTAGTAAATGAAAAAGATAATCAGTGTTTTATGTTTGATGTGGTTGATTTTCCCTTCTTTGGAGGCGCAGAATTTTACCCATGCAGACACTTTGCGTGGAAGCAACGGGCCGGGTAGATCCTGGTGGAATGCTACCAAATATGATTTGCATGTGAAGTTTGATTTTGGTGATAGTAGCATAAGCGGTTATAATGTGATCAGCTATACACCACTTGCAAAAAAACACGCCGGGTATTTCCAGATCGATCTGCAGGAACCTATGGAAATGGATTCGGCGATTTTGGAAACAGGATCGCTCAAATATCCCTTACATAAAACCAAACTTTCTTTTACACGTGATGGGAATGCTTTTTTTGTTTACCTGCCTGATACGCCGGTAATCACCGCCAAACATGATATTAACACCATCATGATCACTCAAAAGAATCCAAAAAATAAAATGCCGGCAGGCATTTCTGAAGTTTCCAGGCTCGTGGTTTATTATCACGGTAAACCGCGGATTGCGAAAAAGGCCCCATGGGACGGAGGTTTTATTTGGAAAAGAGATAAGGCCGGCAACCCGTGGGTAGCGGTTACCAGCCAGGGTTGGGGCGCCAGTGTGTGGTACCCGTGCAAAGATTACCAGGGCGATGAACCCGATAGTGCTGAAATGCATTTTACAGCCCCATCTGATTTGATTACGGTGAGCAACGGGAGATTGAGAAGTATAAAAGTTGCCGGTGATGGAAACAGCGTTTATACATGGGCGGTAGTAAGCCCGATCAATAATTATGATATTACTTTTTATATTGGAAAGTATGTTCACTTCGGGCAAATTTATAAAGGAGAGAAAGGAAACCTTACCATGGATTATTGGGTGCTTGATTCCAATCTTGCTAAGGCTAAAGTTCAATTTAAGGATGCCCCCAGGATGATGAAAGCTTTTGAATATTGGTTTGGCCCTTACCCTTTTTATAAAGACGGGTATAAATTAGTGGATGCGCCTTACCTGGGAATGGAGCACCAGAGTGCGATTGCTTATGGTAATCATTACCTGGAGGGCTACGCAGGCCGCGACCTTTCAGGAAGCGGCTGGGGATTGAAATGGGATTTCATCATTGTGCATGAGAGTGCTCATGAATGGTTTGGCAATAATATTACTTCGAAGGACCTGGCAGACATGTGGATTCATGAATCGTTTGCCAATTATGCCGAAGCGCTTTTTACCGAATATTATTATGGCAAAAAGGCTGCTGATGACTATGTGATCGGGATCAGAAAAAATATTCAGAATGATAAACCGATCATTGCGCATTATGGTGTAAATGAAGAGGGTAGTGGCGACATGTATTATAAAGGCGGCAACATGATCCATACGATAAGGCAGATTATTAATAATGATGAAAAATTCAGGAATATTTTAAGGGGATTGAATAAAACGTTTTATCATCAAACCGTTACCACCAAACAGGTTGAGGATTATATCAGCCACCAGGCAGGGATTAATTTTTCCAAAGTATTTGACCAGTATTTGCGTACTACGAAAATCCCGGAGTTGGAATATAAAAATGAAAAAGGGCGCGTTTATTATCGGTGGGCCAATTGCGTGGATGGATTTAATATGCCTGTAAAGATCTATGACCAAAGCGGAAAATTGATCTTTATTTATCCAACTGAAAAATTTAAAGCTGCGCCTAAAGGGCTAAAGGATTTAAAAGCAGATGAAAACTTTTATATCTCTGTAAAAGAATTGGGCGATTAAACCGGCACTTATTTATAAAATAAAAATTCTGATTATTTCTTTGTTTACTGTATTTTATTGTGCATTAAAAGATTACCTGCAATAACAGGAAGGCTTTTTTCTAAAGGAGTCAATATGGTCAACAAAAATATTACCATTAATTTAGTCGCTTAAATTCATTTATGTCGCAGGTAAGAAAGCAAAGTATTATTTCAACTGTTTTTGTGTACGCTGGTTTTTTTATCGGGTTTATTAACACGTATTTATTTACCAGGCAGGGATCTGTATTTACCCCTACAGAATATGGGTTAACAAATATATTTATTGCCGTTGGAAATTTGATGTATGCTTTTTCCAACCTGGGTATGGTATCAGTGGTTTACAAATTTTATCCCTATTTCAATGATAATCTTACCAAAAAGAAAAATGATCTTTTAACGTGGACTTTACTGGTAAGTATCATTGGATTTTGTTGTGTGGTTCTTGCCGGTATTGTATTTAAAGATTTGGTGATCCGTAAGTTTGGCGGCAATTCGCCCGAATTTGTACAATATTATTTTTGGGTATTTCCTTTTGGATTTTCATTATTGATTTTTTCTATCCTCGAGGTGTTTGCCTGGAACATCCGTAAATCTATATTTACTACTTTTTTGAGGGAATTTTTCTTTCGGTTTGTTACGCTTGTCCTGATATTTTTCCTGAGCTTTAAATTGATCAGCAATTTCGACACCTTCATAAAAATGTATGCGTTTAGTTACGGCGTAGTAGCGCTGGTTCTTTTGGCTTATCTCATCTGGAAAAAAGAATTTCATATCACTTTTAGCATTAGCCGCGTAACCAAAAAGTTTTATAAGAAAATGATTTCAATGGCTTCACTCATTTATGTGGGAAGCACCATTTATACCATTGCTGCTTTTATTGATACGATTATTATTATGTCACTTTTGGGAACAGATTCGGTGGGCATTTTTTCGCTGGGATTGGTAATTGCAGGTTTGGTTCAGGCGCCGCAAAGAGGTGCTGTGGCTGCCTCTATACCGGTGTTGTCAAAGGCATGGAAAGATAAAGATTTTGAAAAGATCAATTTAATATATCAGCGTTCAGGCATTAACCTGCTCATTGCTTCTTTAGGAATATTTTTAATTATCTGGCTTAATTATGCAGATGCAGTGGCCACTTTTAAATTAAAGCCGACCTATATTCAATCAGAATGGATCTTTTTCTTTTTGGGCCTGGCAAGAGTGGTGGATCTTGGTACCGGTGTTAATTCGCAGATCATTGGCACCTCTACATTCTGGCGTTTTGAATTTATTAGCGGGATGATCTTACTGTCGCTTGCAGTTCCGCTCAATTATTATTTGGTGAAACATTATGGTATTATTGGTGCGGGTTACTCCACCTTAATTTCTTTGTCAGTTTATAATACCATCCGGATCTTATTTTTGAAAAAGAAGTTCAATATGCAGCCTTTCAGCATGAAAACCATTTATGCCATTATACTGGCCTTCGTGTCTTACCTTATCTGTTATTTTACTTTCAGAACGATGCATGGTTTTTTTGCAATGGTTCTGAAATCCGTGGTCTTTACTTTATTGTACGGCGGTTCTATCGTGTATTTTGATCTTTCGCCTGATGTATTGTCTATCTGGGGAAATATGAAAAGCAGGGCAACCAAAAAGAAAAATCATGTTTCTTAAATAACCGCTTTCATCAGATACTACATCCTTTCCGGCACTTTAATACCCAGAAGTTGCAAACCGCTTTTGATAACTCCGGATGTCATAACGCTTATGGATAAACGCAAATTTTTCTTCTCTTCATTTTCTGCATTGGCCACGGAATGTTCTGCATAAAATGAATTGTACAATTTGGCAAGATTAAAAACATAGTTGGCGATAATTGAAGGGTTCATTTCTTCTCCGGCATCCAAAATAATGTTCTCGTATTTTTCAAGCATAATCATCAACTGCCTCTCCAGTGGAAGAAGTTTGCCCGTTCCCGTTTGCTGATTGCTGATTGCTGGTTGCTCACTTACTTTTCTCAGGATCGATTGGATACGTGCATAGGTATATTGAACAAAAGGGCCCGTAAATCCATGAAAATCGATACTCTCTTCAGGGTTGAAGATCATTCGTTTTTTCGGATCTACCCGCAACAAATAAAACTTCATGGCCCCCAGGCCGAGGATTTCGTACAATTCCTTTAATTCTTCTTTTGAAAAATCATTTACTTTACCCAATTCTTCAGTATGCTTTTCTGCAGTTGCCACCATTTCATCAATAAAATCATCGGCATCCACCACTGTTCCTTCGCGGCTCTTCATTTTACCGGTGGTTAATTCAACCATGCCATAACTTAAATGGAAGATGTGGTCAGCAAAAGGCATCCCGAGTTTCCTGATAATTTCTTTCAGCACTTTCATGTGATGCAACTGTTCATCGCCGATCACATAAATACTTTTATCCAAATGGTATTCTTCAAATTTTTGTTGGGCAAGGCCAATATCCTGTGTGATGTAAACTGAGGTGCCGTCGCTTCGCAAAACTAATTTTTCATCCAGGTTTTTATCAGAAAGGTCAATCCATACACTTCCGTCATCTTTCCTGAATAAAATATTTTTTTCCAATCCTTCTTTCACAAAATCTTTTCCCAGTAAATAAGTATCGCTTTCATAAAAAGTCTTGTCAAAATCACTTCCGATTCTTTTGTACGTTTCGTCAAAACCTTTGTAAACCCAGCTATTCATCGTTTTCCACAACTCTCTCACTTCGGGTTTTGCCTGTTCCCAGTCAAGCAACATTTGTTGGGTTTTCTTCATTACCGGCGCCTCTTTTTCGGCTATTTCTTTTGATTTGCCTTTGCTGATCAATTCCTCCACTTCCTTTTTGTATTCATCATTGAACTTCACATAATAATCACCCACGAAATGATCCCCTTTTTTATGAGCAGATTCAGGCGTTTCACCGTGTGCAAACATTTGCCAGGCGATCATACTTTTGCAAATATGAATGCCGCGATCATTTACGATCGAAGTTTTTACCACTTCATTTCCATTGGCTTTTAAAATTTCTGCCACGCTCCATCCTAAAAAATTATTTCTTAAATGCCCGAGATGAAGTGGTTTATTGGTATTGGGAGATGAATATTCCACCATCACTTTTTTATGATTCGCAGCTTTTTTTCCGAAGTTTTCATCCCCGTAATTTTTCTGCAACAGCAATGAAAGTTGCTGATCAGCAATGGTTAGATTGAGAAAACCCTTGATTACATTGTATCCTGAAAAAAAATCGGGATGGTCTTTTAGTATTTGTTCTCCTAATTCCTTTCCCAGGGCTTCAGGAGATTTTTTTAAAGTTTTTACCAATGCAAATAATACGATCGTGTAATCGCCTTCAAATTCAGGCTTGGTTTCATTTACCTGGAAATCATTTTCTGAAAACGACTGCCCGTATAGTTGCGTTAAACTTTTAATGGCAGAAGATTGTATGTAAGAAATAAATGACATAATGCGAAAATAAATAATTGACTTGATGTTATTACTCAGGCTGGCAGTAAACCAACAAATAACAAGGATTTATATTTTGTGAATTCAGAAAAGATTTGGAAGAATGTAAATAGATTTATTTAAAATTTTCGATGGCCTTTTTTACGCTATTGTATTTAAGCAATAATGCTTTTGCGGTAGCTTCATCTTTTATTCCCGTTTTTTCCATTAGTATGCGGGTGCCTCTGCCTACAATTTTTTGATTCGTAAGTTTCATATTTACCATCTTATTATCTTCTACCCGGCCCATTTGTATCATTGCAGTAGTAGAGATCATGTTTAAAACCATTTTTTGCGCCGTACCGCTTTTCATTCGCGTACTACCGGTAACAAATTCCGGCCCTACAATCACTTCAACCGGAAAATCAGCTACGCTGCTAATAGGAGAATCCGGGTTACATGCGATACTTCCGGTAATAATATTATTTTCTTTGCATTTTTTTAGCGCGCCAATAACATAAGGCGTAGTTCCGCTTGAGGCAATACCAACTACCACATCAGCCTCATTTACTTTAAAGGCCTGCAAATCTTTCCAACCCTGTTCGGTATCATCTTCGGCATTTTCCACAGGGTCAACAATTGCTTTGGTACCACCGGCAATGATACCGATAACCAATCCTTTTGGCACCCCGTAAGTAGGAACACATTCACTTGCATCCAGAATTCCGAGGCGGCCGCTGGTGCCGGCTCCGATATAAAACAATCGTCCGCCATCTATCATCTTTTCGGATATTGCTGAAACCAGTTTTTCAATTTGGGGCAACGCTTCCTTCACTGCGGGTGCTACTAACTGATCTTCAGTATTGATGTTTTTAATAACTTCTGCAACAGTCATTCTTTCAAGATGACGATAATAGGAGGGCTCTTCTGTAACTTTTCTAAAAGTCATTTTTTTTTTCGCAAAACTAATTTATTAATACAGCTTTTCAAGTATTCCTTATTCTTATGCAGCATTGTTAAAACTAATTTCATCTTTGGTGCAATTCTATACTTGCATTAATTTACACCGCTAATTATTTTAATGTAACAATTTCAAAATGAAACAACTGATTGCTGCGTTTTTTGTTTTTTATCTTTCTATATCTCTTGCCGGCGCTCAAAATTTTGAGAAAAATTTGCAGACATACGCCAATAATTTCAACGAAGAAAGAATTTACCTGCATTATGATAAATCTTCTTACGCTCCCGGAGAAACCATTTGGTTTAAACTGTACATGATGCAAACGATTTATCCGGCAGATGATAGTAAAACGGTTTACATAGACTGGACAGATCAAAACGGCAAATTGCTTTTGCATAGCTTAAGTCCGGTACAGGATGGTACTTCATTCGGTCAGTTTGAAATTCCTGAAAATTACAAGGGGAAATACCTGCATGTAAAAGCCTATACCAAATGGATGCTCAATTTTGACTCATCCTTTTTATATAATAAAGACCTCAGGATTTTATCAGACAGTATCTATTCCCACACAAAAAATATAATAAAACCGGAGATGGTTTTTTTTCCTGAAGGAGGAAATTTTGTTGCCGGGGTAAATAATAAGATTGCCTTTAAAGCCAATGATCAATATGGAAGGCCTGTAAAAATAAAAGGAGAAATAAAGAATGAGAGGGGAGCTGTTATTGATCAGTTGAAAGTGATTCATGACGGAATGGGATTTTTTTATATTCTTCCAAAAGAAGGAGAAAAATTTACTGCGTTCTGGCAGGATGAAAATGGAGGACAACACCAAACAGAACTTCCAGCGGTAAAAAATTCAGGCGTTTCATTGCAGGTAGCGGTTGCCGGTACAAAGAGAAATTTTTTAGTAACTGTTTCCCCGGAATCAGTTGCAAAAATTAAGGCGGTACATATTCTTGGAACAGAATATCAGCAACCTGTTTTTAATATTACCAAGGAGGTAAAGAGTGGTCTTGTGGGAGGAGTTATTCCTATACAAAACCTTCCAACAGGTATATTAACGATTACCATTTTTGATATCGACTGGAAGCCGCTTGCAGAGCGGATCACATTTATTAATAATGGCGAGTATGAATTTTATCCAACGATGACCGTGAAGCATTGGGGACTTAATAGGCGAGCAAGGGACGAAATTCAGATCGAAGTTCCTGACAGCCTTTATGCCAATTTATCTGTTGCAGTTACAGATGCTGCAATTGATGAAGATACCAGTAGCAACATCATTTCACATCTATTATTAACAGGAGAATTAAAAGGAAAAATTAACGATCCTGCATATTATTTTATGAATAATAGTGATTCTGTGATGCAGCAATTGGATCTTGTAATGCTTACCAATGGCTGGAGGAGAGTAAACTGGCAAAAACTGGTTGCCGGAGAATTTCCTCAAATTAAGTACCAACGTGACACTTCTTATTTATCTATTTCAGGAAGAATTTACGGGGCTACACCTACACAGCTTGAGCTTGCCGGTCACATCACTTTAATGGTGAATAAGAAAAATTCGGGAACACAGGTTTTTTTAGTACCGGTAAAACCTGATGGAAGTTTTACGGATCCTTCGCTCATTCTTTTTGATACCGCCAGGATTTATTATCAATTAGGAAAAAATAACGGGCTTAGTGATGTAAGTGTTCAGTTCCTTACTAACAAGCAACCGCCTTTTACAGAAAATCCCGAAGCAAGCGGCATTTATTTTAATCATAATGCAGATTCTGCCGGCTACAATTATCATCTTCATTTGAATGATGAAATGGAAAAAGAAATAAAATTTTATAAGGCAAAAGTTTTGGAAAATGTTACCATAAAGGGCAAGTCTAAATCACCGGTGGAAGAATTGGATAAAAGATATACTTCGGGATTATTTTCAGGCGGTGATGCACGGGAATTTGACTTGCTGACAGATCATTTTGCTTCAACCTCATTAAATATTTTTCAATACCTGCAGGGTAAAGTTGCAGGCCTTCAAATTAGTATGTCTCCAATGGGAGATGCTACACTTTCTTATCGCGGAGGAACGCCTCAAATGTTCTTAGATGAGAACCCCGTTGATGCAACTGTGCTGAGTTCGCTTCCTGTAAATGATATTGCGTATGTGAAGGTTTTTCCTCCTCCGTTTATGGGTGCAACCGGCGGAGGCTCCGGAGGCGGCATTGCCATTTATACAAGAAAAGGCGGGGATGAAAAAGAAGAACCGGGCAAAGGTCTTTCGAATAACACCGTTAGTGGTTATACATTGATTCGCCAGTTTTACTCGCCCGATTACGATTCTTTCAATGAAGAAACTGAAAAGAAAGATCTGCGAACTACTCTTTATTGGAATCCTTCTGTCATTACTTCTCCGGGAAAAAATAAAGTGATATTAAAGTTTTTCAACAACGATATCACCCAATCTTTCCGCGTTATTATTGAAGGAATGACAAAAGACGGGAGGTTGGCACATGTGGAGCAAATGATGGAATAAACGATTCCAGTAAACCAACAAATAATTGTTATTCTTATTTCAATTGGCCGATAATTCCTGCCGCTTTTGCCGCTATATTTTGCCAATAGAAATGATCGAAGAAAGGAGAAGAAATGGAGTTGGTATTAGATAAACTAATTTCCATATTGTCTGCAAAGATTTGCCAGTTCTCGTTATCAGATAAAAACAATTTTCCGTTACAAAGGCTTTCATCCACACCGATTGCGCCGTTAAAAGTAGAAACCGCATTCAAATTATAGCCCAAAGCTTCTACCAGTTTTGTTTTAATGCCGCCACCTTCTGTAACCGGATTTATAAATACATCGGTGCCTTTAAAATATTCTGTAATGTCATCCACAAATCCTGCGTAAATAATATTTTCTTTTGCGTAATCTTTTAACTCATTCATTTCTGGAGGAAGACCTTTTCCGCAAATAATTATTTTATAAGGAATTTCTTTCTTAATAAAAATCGGATTTATTTTTTCAACAATATTTTTTACGGCGATAAGGTTAGGTTGATAATTTAAGGTGCCGTTAAAGAGAAATAAATGGGTTCCGGTTGCTAAAGAATATCGTTCAAGCAAATTGTTTTTTGCTTCTGTTTTTTCAGTTGCAGAAGGAATTGCATTCCAGGAAATGCCATATGTGATCACTGTACTTTTTTCGTAAGGAATTTTATATTGATCGTGAAAATAATTTCTATCCTGCTGGGTAATACAAAAAGTAAAATCGGCTTTTTGATGAATCCATTTTTCATAATACCGCAAAATTTTCCACCACCACTTACCAACCGTCTTAAACCGCTCTGCTTCTATGTTGTGTGAATGGACAATCACTTTTACGTTGCACACTTTTTTTAGCCAAAGCGCCATCCAGCCATAATACGGATGTTCGACAATTACATGTGAAATACTATTTTCTTTTATTATTTTTTTGATGCTGCCAAAATTAAAAACGTCGATGTAGCGTAAACTTCCGTTTTCAATTAAATTGAAAACTTTATAGGGAGCCAGCGAAGGATCGTTATCCCTGATGGTAATACAAAACAGGTTTTCTTCTTTTGAAAAATATTCATTGAAAAGCGCAATACCTTTTTGTCCGCCTAATTTGGGCGGAAGAATTTTATAGGTAACAATACTCAGTACATTTGCCATTCAAAAAAATATAATTCCGACAAATTAATATTATTTTGTTGAGAGTTTTTCTAAAACATTTATTTAATGAAATGGAGCATAAAAATTTTCGAGCAACTTATACCAATCGCGAGGAAAATTTTTATGGGGAATTCCATGTGGTAAATAAAAAACAATAAAAAATATACACATGAAATTAATTTCATTTTTTTCAAGATTTACTTTCATTTGTAACCTCTGTTTTGTATTGTTCATTATTTTCTCGAAACTGGAAGCTAATAAACCGGCTGCCGGAACACCCGGAACAGTGGTGGTTTTGCCATTCTTCAAAGACCTGGTAATTATTTTGGGCTTTTCTGCAATCATCATTAACCTGTTAATGTGTATCGTTTACCTGGTTTTTTTGCTATTGAGCAAGGCAATTCTTTTACCCAAATGGCTATCAATAGCGAATGTTGTTTTTTTAATAGTTGAATTTTATTTTTTCTTTTTTTATAATTAATCTTGCTGTATGATCCATAAAATTGTTAATGATAAACCCACCAAAATTTTTGTAGGCTTTACTGCTTTTTTTGTGGCTAATGCGTTGATTGCAGAAGCAATAGGAATGAAATTATTTTCGCTTGAAGGTTTATTCGGGATGAAGCCGGCCAACTTCACCCTTTTC